>CAYOIJ010000006.1:0-56489 GCA_964404025.1 uncultured Pseudomonadales bacterium | reverse complement strand
TCTTGAGGTGGCTGTGAAGCAATTCATGGAGGTTCAAGTCCTCTCCCGGGCACCAGTGATAAATTAAACGGGTAATTAGCTCAGTTGGTTAGAGCGCATCGTTTACATCGATGAGGTCATAGGTTCGAGTCCTATATTACCCACACTTTACTTTGCTTCTTAATAAAAATCGTTTACAATACAGAAGTTAAAAAATAACGCCAAGCTAGCCAAGTTGGTCACGGCACATGTCTGAAAAACATGGGATCTTGGTTCGATTCCAAGGCTTGGCACGTTCTTTAAGAGATTATTTTCCCAAAACAGAGGCTAGCATCTGTTTAATGAATTTAAATAGAGCGCCAACAAAATCTCGAATTAGTCTGCTGATTTTAAAATTCACTTGCTGCTTGGTTTTGTTGAGGGTTTGATTAGTTCGGGTTTGAAAATCTGAGTAGTTAGACATAAAAAGATTATAATTTGTTTTGGTGTAAATAAACAAGCGAGAGTAGTTCAGTGGCTAGAATGTCTCCTTGCCAAGGAGAAGGTCGCGGGTTCGAATCCCGTCTCTCGCTCACACAATAAACTCTCCTACTAAAAAACTAAATCAAACCACCTTTTGGTTTGTGCTTAATCCAGGTTTCAAAAATTGTTCTCAGTACAATAATTGTTGGCACAGCTAAGAGCGCTCCAGCTACTCCAAAAATACTGCCACCAATCAAGATTCCTAAAATTACAGTTAAGCCACTAACATTGACATTTCGCTGCATAACTCTTGGTACAATTAAATTGTTTTCTAATTGTTGAATGAGGATGTATAAAACCAAGGTAACAACGGCTCCTGGCCAACCCAGGGTGACTAAAGCAATAAAAATAGCTGGAATTGCGGAAACAGTGGGGCCAACGTTAGGAATAATTTCCATCATTCCTGCTAGTAGTGCCAATGGCAAAGGATATGGTAAGCCGATCAAAGCTGTACCAACAAAGACCATGGTTCCTACAACTAGCATTAAGATAAACTCACCTCTTATCCAATTACCTAATTGAATATTGATTTCATTAAGGGCTTCTTTAAATTGTTTAATTTTTTTATCATCTCTGGTGAGCCATGAAAAATCACGAACCACCTGCCCCTTTTCTATAGATATATAAAGAGATATGACTAAGGTCATGATGACGGTAAAAACACCAGAAAAGGTTGAGCTAATGACATTAACTACAGTAGATAGTGAACCACCCCATTGCTCAGTTAATCGACTAATATCTTGTAGGTTGAGTTCAAAAGTATCAAACATTTTGTCAATTTCTGGAGGTAGTTGCAGAGTGCTCAACATGATGGAAAATTCACTGACTAGAGGAGGAAGAATTAGGGCTAAAAACAATCCAAGAATGATAGAAAATATAAAATAAACTAAAATGCTGCTAGTAGATCTTTTCCAACTAAATTTATCCTGGATTTTACAAATTGGCTTATTAAGACCCACGCTCATAATATAGGCGATGAAGGTGATAAACAAAATATTTTTAATTTTTCCAATAAACCAAATTCCAAGCAAAAAGAAGAAGACAAAAACAATAATTGAGGGAGAAATTTTAACAAGCAATTCGTCTTTATTAGGCTTTGACATAGTACTTATACTATAGCACAAGGGCTAAGGTTTTAGTTAAAAGTTTTGGGTCATTTGCTTCTAAAAAATTTAAGCCTACAGTTTTTTTCCACCAAGTATCTTGACGTCTAGCATATTGAACTTCACTACGCTGCCACTCAGCTAGTGCCTCCTGGTTGTTTAGTTCATGATTAAGGTAAGCTGCTATCTGTGTAAAGCCAATGCTGCTGGCCGCAGGTAGTTCAGAACTGAGTTTAAATTGTTTTAGACAAGCCCTGACTTCGTGAACAGCATGTTTAAAGCGTTCAGCCACTCGCCTCTTAATGTTTTCTTCTCGTTCTCTTTGATTAAGGTTTAAATGAATTAAATAAATATCTTCTTTATTCTTTTTTTCATTGCTTTTTTTCAGATCGTTGGACTGAGCTATTTCAATAGCTCGAATTAGTCGTCGAGGATTTTGTATATCTGATTGATTCATTGTATCTAGTTTTTCTGGATCAGTTTGCCTAAGTTTTTCTTGCAAAAATTGAACTGATTTTTTATTTAATTCTTGGCGCAAAGCTGGATTGGGTGGAATAGAGAGAGTGGCTGCCGGTTGAATAATTTGGCGATGATAAAAACCGGTACCACCCACCAGAATTAAAACATCTTCGTTTGTTAGTTGGTTTTTAATGTTTTTGTATAGTTTTTGAAAATGAGCTGGTGACCAATCTTGCCAAATTGGGACAATACTGATGCCGTGCAGAGTAATTGCTAGTTTTGGGTGAGCGAGGTGCCGATAAGGTTTTTTTTTGACCAGACGCCAACCATGAGGAAGATCTGCAGCAGTTAAAATTTCTAATCCCTGGTAAACTTGGCGAGAATCGACAGATAAAAGGTAGACTCGCTGTGCTTGATTATTTTTAATTAAAAACTCTGCTACATCCAAAGCCAACTTGCTTTTACCAGTAGCAGTAGCTCCAGTAATTGAAATTATTTGATTTTTAATTTTTGTTTTTGGCATTTTAAACTACTTTGGGTCTATGATTTAGGTTTTTTTTATTAATTAATTTATCTAAAATTTGCCAGCGCTTCTTTTTTATTGAGTGAGGAACATCGTCTTGATAAAGTCTGCTGGCGCTGGTACCAGGGCGAGGTGAATAAATATTAACAAAAGCTAGTTGCCAATTAGCTTTTTTAGCCAAGTCTAAGGTGTCTGCAAACTCTTTCTCCGTTTCTCCAGGAAAACCAACTATTAAGTCTGTCCCCAAGGTAATATCTGGTGCAGCCTGGCGTAATTTTTTCAATAGACTTAGATAATCTTCACGAGTATAGCCTCGATTCATCCGATCTAGAACAGTGTTGCTACCCGACTGAACGGGTAAATGAATAAATCTATCTAATTTTTGATTATTAGCAATTTCTTCAATTAATTCATCGTGAAAATCCCAAGGGTTGCTGCTCATAAAACGAATAAGCTTAATTTCATCTAAAGCAGAGACTGCTTGTAATAACTCAACAAAAGGAGGGGTTCCATTGGCAGTTAAATATTGAGATTGGTTGCTTGGTAGGTTTTCTCGTTTCATTTCGGAGCGTAAGATTTTTTTGCGATTAAAAACACCTACCTTTTCTAAGCCCCAAGAATTAACATTTTGACCAATTAAAGTGATTTCACTATAGCCTTGTTTGACGAGTCTTGTTGCTTCTTCCATAATGTCAGTGAAAGAGCGAGATTTTTCTCTACCTCTGGCATAAGGGACAATGCAATAAGTACAAAAGGAGTTACAACCAACAGAAACTGGTATAAAAGCATGTTTTTTATCTTTGCGTTTAGCTTTTTTTAAAAAAGCCATTTGGTTACTAGGAATAATCTTATCTATCATGGGTAAGATTTTTTTAAGATGAGTTTGACCATGATGAATCATGCAGCCAGAGAAAATTATTTCTGGCTTAGCTTCTTCATTCTCTTGATAATATTTAGCAACTTTAAGCAAAAAAGCTCTAACCCTCTGCTCTGCCCTTTCTCTAACACTGCAAGTTACTACAGCTAATTTTTGACAATCCTGCCAAGAGTTGCTTTCAGTCAAGCCTTCCTCTTCAAAAAGGGCGGCCATTCTTTCAGCATCACTTTTATTGGCCTGACAACCATAGGTTTTAATAAAATATTTTTTTGACATTTAACTGCTCATATTCTAACACCTTATTGTCTTTCCCCTTCACTTTCATATTAATTAGATTAAAATAAACGTTGTAGAAGCTTTGTTCTTTGACAGTGTTTTTGTTTATCAAAAAAAGGTGCGGTACCAGAGTGGTCCAATGGCGAGGTCTGCAAAACCTCCGTTCGCGGGTTCGAATCCCGCCCGCACCTCAACCACTATTTTTAAATTTTTTTAGAAATAGTTTTAATAATAAATCTTTATGTCCTTTGACCTAAAGTAAGAAAGGTTTTGATGCTAATTAAATCAATTGAGGCTCAAGAAGTCTTAGACTCACGAGGTAATCCTACTGTTGGAGTAAGTTTAAAACTGGAAGATGGAACTGAAGTTTTTTCTGCAGTTCCTTCAGGCGCTTCAACTGGTGCTTATGAAGCGCTAGAGCTTCGCGATGAAGACAACAGTCGCTACTTAGGAAAAGGAGTGTTGAAGGCTGTAGCCAATGTTAATGACATCATTGCTCCTAAACTGATTGGTCAAGATGTTAGAGAACAAGAAGAACTTGATCAAATGATGCTTGATTTGGATGGTACTCAGGGTAAGCAAAATTTAGGTGCCAATGCTATTTTAGCAGTATCAATGGCTTGTGTAAAAGCAGCAGCCATAGCTAATAAAATACCTCTTTATGCTTATATAGCCAAGCTTTTTGGCAATAGTACTGAAGAGTTTATAATGCCTATTCCAATGTCTAATGTGCTTAACGGTGGTAAACATGCCATCGGTAGTGCTGACATGCAGGAGTTTATGATCTTTCCCTTAGCTGCTCCCAATGTGGTAGAAGCAATTCGCTGGAATGCAGAAATTTTCCATCACTTGGGCAAGATTATTCAGAAAAAAGGTTGGCAAAAAACTGTTGGTGATGAGGGCGGTTATGCTCCCCCTTTAGGCACCAATGAAGCTCCATTGCAATTGATTATGCAAGCTATTGAAATGGCTGGATATAAGCCTGGAGAAGAAGTTTTTATTGCTCTTGATCCGGCAGCTAGTGAATTTTATGAGGGCGAGGGTGAAAATGGCCTTTATGATTTAAAAACTGAAAACAAAAAACTCAGTAGCAGCGAAATGGTCAAAAAGTACGAACAGTGGGTAGAAGAATATCCCATTGTTTCTATAGAAGATGGTTTGGCCGAAGATGATTGGAGTGGTTTCAGTGAATTGACCAAAACATTGGGTAAAAAAGTGCAGATTATGGGCGATGATCTTTTGGTAACTAACCCAGAGAGAATCCAAAAAGCTATTGATAAAAAAGCTGCTAATTCGGTGTTAATAAAACTTAATCAAATTGGTAGTGTCAGTGAAACGATTAAGGCTATTAAATTGGCGCAAAGTGCTGGTTGGACTTGTGTAGTGTCTCATCGCAGTGGTGAAACAGGAGACACCTTTATAGCTGATTTTGTAGTTGGCACAGGTACTGGACAGATTAAAACTGGTTCAATGTGTCGCAGCGAGCGAGTAGCCAAATACAACCGCTTGATGATTATTGAGCGAGAATTAGGGGATAGGGCAAAAATTGCTAAATTTCCTTTTCAACAATAGTTTGTTTATTGAGAGGGGTTAAAGCCCCTCTTTATTAAGCAAATTAAATTAAAGGAATTATTTATGTCTGATACTTCTCAAAAAAAGTTAGCACTAATTATTCTTGATGGCTGGGGTCATTACAAACCTTACCCAGGCAACGCCATTAGTTTGGCCAATACTCCGAATTGGGATAGAATTTGGCAAGAAAATCCTCGTGCTCTTTTAGAGTGCAGCGGAGAGGCAGTGGGCTTACCAGCTGGTCAAATGGGCAATAGTGAAATTAACCATGCAGCTATCGGTTCAGGACGAGTTATTTATCAAGATTTAGTTAAGTTAAATAAGGCTGCGGCCGAGGGTCAGTTGCATAGTTCCCCAGCCATTAAAGAAGCTTTTAGTAGAGCCAAAAACAATGCAACAGCGCTACACATCATGGGCTTGCTCAGTCCTGGTGGTGTTCATTCTCATCAAGATCATATTTTTGCTTTGATTAAGGAAGCGGCTGATTTTGGAGTGGAAAAAATCTATGTGCACGCAATTACAGATGGACGAGATACAGCTCCACAAAGCTGTTTGGCTAGTTTTGAAGAATTAGATAAAATTTGTCAAGAAACTGGAGCTCAATTAGCCACTATTGCCGGTCGCTACTACGCTATGGATCGTGATCACAATTGGGAGCGAACTGATTTGGCTTATAGTGCTATAAAAGATCGTCTGGCTCCTCAATTTTCTAGCGCCAAAGAAGCCATTGAGCACTCTTATGAAAATGGCAAAAATGACGAATTTATTATCCCCTGCACCATCAGGGTCGCTGATGAAGTAGAAGCTAAAGTAAAAACTGCTGATAATCTGATTTTTGCCAATTTTCGCAATGATCGCCCCCGTCAATTAACTGAGCGCTTTTTGGAAAGGGGTCCTGAAAATATTTTCTTTGTTAGTATGACGCTGTACAGCGATAAATATCCGATAGCAGTAGCCTATGGTCCTGAAAAAATTAAGCGAACTTTGGGAGAGATTTTAGCGGAAAACGAGATTAAGCAGTTTCGCACAACTGAGACTGAAAAATTTGCTCATCTTACCTTTTTTATGAATTGTAAGCGCGAAGAACCCTACCCCTTGGAAGAGCGTTTTATGTTTGATAGCAATAAGGTAGAGAGCCATGCAGAAAAACCGGAGATGAAGGCTTTAGATATTGCTGATAAGGTAGCTGAAACAATGAGCAGGGGTAAACACCCAGTTATTTTTGCTAATATTTGTAATGGTGACATGGTGGGCCACACTGGAGACATTAAAGCTGCTATAAAAGCAGTAGAGGCCGCAGATCAGGCTTTGGGTAAAATTGAGCAAGTCGCTAAGGAGCAAGACTATTTTTTAATTGTGACTGCCGATCATGGTAACTGTGAGCAAATGCTTAATGAAGATGGCAGTATAGTAACTGAACACAGCACCAATCCAGTTCCTTTTGTTTTAATTAATGATGGCCAGCTTATTCGTCAAAAAGGAATTATGGCTGATATTGCTCCTACAATTTTGAAATTGTTAGCACTAAATCAACCCTCAGAAATGACTGGTCAAAGCTTGGTTTAGTCAATTGAGGTAGCGGCTGTGTTATACTAAAAGTTGAATTATAAAATTTTCAGAAAGGATTTTATGTCAGGTTATAGTATTAATTTGGAAGAAGAAACCGTCCAAAATCAAAATTTTAGAAAAGTGCTTTATACCGCTCCCCTCACCCAGCTAGTGGTGATGTCAATTGCTCCAGGAGATGATATTGGTTTGGAAACCCACGATGATCACGATCAATTTATCCGTGTGGAAAAAGGAGTTGGTCAGGCAATAATCGGTGAGAGTACTTATGATTTGGCCGATGGTGTAGCGATAGTGATTCCTGCTGGTCAGAAACACAATGTCACTAATACTTCAGACAGTGAAGCACTACAGCTTTATACAATTTATGCGCCAGCTGAACATCCAGATGGAAAAATTCATTCCACCAAAGAAGATGCGCTCAGTGACCCAGATTATGCTGACGAGCATTAATTTAGAAAAATAATTTAGCGTTATAATTATTGAGACGGATTGTTTTTGGAGCAGAAAAGTTGCAAGCTAGCTCCAACTAGTATTGTGGCAAACAACATTTCAGCTATTTCTTCAATAGTAATGAGTTGAAAATAAATGTCCTCGCTATATATTCCTGAAGAACCAAGGAGCTCGGTGATTATAACAATTACAAGCAAAACGCTGGTGACAGGGATTGTCCAGGCCACATTTTGTAACTTTGTTTGAAAGTAATGAAACCAATAGCCGCTCCAAAAAAAATATAAAAAAATAATTGGTAAATAATAGATAATCCACAAGGAAGATCGATAGCCAACTTCCAGAGAAATGTCGACAATTACCTCTGGACGCAGCCAAGAAATAAATTCAAAGATTTGGTAAATATTTTCATGGATTTCTAACAATTCATCAAAACCCAGGGCAATAAAAAAAAGTGAAATGGGTAAAAGAAAAGACTTAGCTTTTTGAGAAACCTTTTTCTTATTGGTGTTAAGTAAAAAAAACAAGCCAAAAACAATTAATTTAAGTGATTGATAAGTGGCCGGCAAATTACGCTCGCGATCTAGACTAAAAAAGAGATTGTCTCTACCAAACAGCAAATGAAGAGTAATAATTAGTAAATCTAAAAACAACAAGACCCAAAAGCTTGTTTGATATTTTTTGTAATATTTATTAATAGATTTTTTCACCTTCCTATTTTATAAAAAAAGCCCAAGTTAAGCCATGGTTAAAAGCAAATTACTTACTCAAAGCATTGCAAGCAACTTTAGATGAAAGCTATTTAATGTTGAGTCGGCTTTGGCACAAACATAAATTAGTTTTTTGAGTTATAATGCCCCTATGTTTTTATCAAATAACACTTACCACAGTGCTTGGTATTGTGCCCTCACTAGGAGGCTTGTGTTTTTGATGAAATAAAATTAAATAAATAATTTGACAATAACAACAACCTCCTTAAAAGGAGGTTTTTTTGTGTTTGAAAGGAAAATATGAAAAACAAACAAGCCTCTCAATCAAGAGCTATGAAGAAACTATATGCTTTGACTGAAAAGCGAGCAATTGATTTATCTCTAAGCGAGAATCCACTAGGGTGCTCTCCCTTAGTTTCTCGTGCTTTGAAGAAGATAGAAATAGATTTTAATGATTACCCAACCCCCAATGCTAAACAATTAAGAGCGAAGTTGGCTGATAAGTATTCTTTAGATGAAAATACTATTTTTGTAGCCAATGGTTCTGAATCTATTATTAGTGATTTGCCAAGGGTGTTTTGTAACAAAGATGATGAGGTTTTAATTCCACAACTTACATTTCCAATGTTTGCAATTTCTTGTGAATTGACAAAAGCTAAAGTTGTAAAAGTAAAGATGGATAACAATTTAGGAATTGATTTATTAAAAATTCTAGAAAATATATCAAAACGTACGAAAATGATTTTTCTCTGCAATCCCAACAACCCAACAGGATCAATTATACCCAAAGAGGAAATTATCAAATTTATAAAAACTATTCCTAAAAACATACTGCTTATTGTTGATGAGGCTAATATTGAGTTTGGTGGCGAAAGCATGATTGATGAAGTTAAAAATAGAAATAATCTAGTGGTTTTAAGAACATTTTCGAAAGCTTTTGGTCTAGCCTCTCTAAGAGTTGGTTTTATGCTAGCTAATACAGGGATTGTTAAAAGAATGGAAGAAGAGACGACAGTCTTTCCAATTAGTGGTTTAAGTGAAAAACTTGCAAGCATCGCTATTGAAGACGAGAGGTTTATTAAAGCTACAAAAAATTTTGTGGCAGAACAGCGAGCTTTATTGAAAGAGCAACTTAAAAAAATGGGACTTACTGTATTTCCAAGTGAAGCAAATAATTTATTTGTAAAGCTCCCAAGTTATTTGAATCCTGATGAGTTCAGTAAAAAACTAGAACAAGAGGGGGTGTCTCTGATAAGAGGGTCATGCTTTGTTGGCTTTGACAATTCTTTTTTCAGAATTAGTATTAGGGACACAAGGACAAACCAATTATTTTTAAAGAAAATGAAGATTGTTGTCGACAATAGCTAGTTTTTTATTTTTCTCCCAAAAAAAGTCTAGCAAAAAACCCGTCTAGCATGAAACCTTTTTTTTCTAGTAATTCTCCATATTGAGGTTGGGCCAGAGCATTGACTGATAAAACTCCGTTTTCTTTTGCCTCTTTGATTACCAAATCGGTCAAAGCAGAAGCAATTCCTTGTCTTCTATAGCGATGGTCGACTCCAATATCATCAATAGCAATATTATTCTGAACGTACCGTGTTTTTATTTGACCAATTTTTTCACCGTCTTTATTGATGGCTTCAAACCCATTTGATGTTTTTTTATATTCAGTTTTTTCCATATTTTGTAGATAGGAATTAATTCTATTTCAATAGAGGAGCCGTTGTCAATGTTGTGACCCCATGGGGAATCGAACCCCAGTTGTCGGGATGAAAACCCGATGTCCTAACCACTAGACGATGGGGCCAGGTTTTACTAAAGCCATGTTATGTTTTTAAAATGTCTAATTTTTAAATTTTGGCTTTGCAAACTACCAACTAAAGATATGATATCAAAACGCCAAGCTTTTGGAAACTTTTGTTTTTGTAACCATTGTTTAGCAACTATTTGCATTGACCTGATTTTATGATGATTAACTGCCAAAGTACCTTCACCAAAGTTATCATTTTTTCGCCACTTCACTTCAACAAAAACGTACTCGTTATATTTTAAGTCAAGAGCAACAATATCCAGCTCATGATTTTTAAAGCTTAAGTTTTGTTCTAAAACCTGATAATTTTCTTTTGTTAAAAATGCACTAGCTGTCGCTTCTGCTAAACAACCCTGTTTAATCTTCCGATTACTTTTTTGTTTTTTCGAAAAGATTTTTTTCTTTAACCTTGCTGGCGGCTTTACCAACTTTGTCACGCAGATAATATAACTTACTGCGGCGTACATCTCCCTGACGTTTAACCTCAATCTTCTTAATGCTGGGCATAGCAACAGGGAAAATCTTCTCTACACCAATGCTGTTGGCACCTATTTTGCGAACAGTAAAGCTTTTACCTAACCCCCGGTTTTTAATGGCAATTACTATGCCTTCAAAAATTTGAATTCTTTTTTTGTCACCCTCAGCAATTTCTTGGTGTACTTGCACGGAATCTCCGATACTGATATTTGTATTGTTGTAAATAAAATTGATTGACATAACAAGCGGGTATTGTAACAGAATATGTATCAAGTTTGCAAGTTGGAAAGAATTTATTTTTTTGTGTTTTTTGACTGCTGTAAAACTGCTTTTAAGTATTCAATAAAAATTGGATGAGGAGATAGGGGTCTAGATTTATATTCTGGGTGAGCTTGCGTGGCTAAAAAGAACGGATGAGTTTTGGGTGAAAGCTCAATCATTTCAACAAAAAAATTGTCGGGGCTAGTACCAGAAATAATAAAGCCCTTATCTTCCAAAACTTGTTGGTATTGATTATTAAATTCAAAGCGATGGCGATGGCGTTCAGAAATTAAATTTGCTTTTTCATTTTTAAATGCGTGATGTTTTTTATAGATACGATGGGCTAAAGTATCTTTTTTGAGTACACAATCATAAGAACCAAGACGCATGCTCGCGCCATTACCTTTTATTTTTTGATATTTTTTATCAAAAGGAATGGCATGAATAATTGGGTGTTTAGTGTGCGGATTTACTTCTTCTGTGTGAGCCTCTTTAAGCCCTACAATATTTCTGGCAAATTCAATTGAAGCGAGTTGCATACCATAACACAAACCAAGGTAGGGGACTTTCTCTTCTCTAGCATACTGAATTGCTTGAATCTTTCCCTCTACCCCACGCTTGCCCCATCCAATAGGGACAATAATACCATCAGCCCTTTTAAGATCATTCATAGCTTGAGTTTGTTTTTTTTCTATTTTCTCAGCATTAATAAAAATTATCTCTACCTCGATTTCTTCCTGCCAGGCCGCATGATCAATGGCCTCTAAAAGTGAGGTGTAAGAGTCTTTTAGTTCAAACTCTCCACTTTTAATATATTTGGCAATAATAGCGATGCTAATTTTTTTATCTTTTTTGCTATAGATTTTTTTCACCATCTCTTGCCAGTCGTTGAGTTGAATTTTTTTATCATTGAGTTTGAGTTTTTTTAACACTTTATTGCCAAATTTTTGTTGCTGAAAAATTAGAGGAATTTCGTAAATTGATTTGCAATCAGGGTTAGAAATAATTTCCTCTTTTTCCATATTGCAAAAATAGGCCACTTTTTCTTTTCGTTTGTCATCAATGTGGGTGGTGCCACGACCCACAATAAAGTCAGGTTGAATGCTCATTGAATTGAGTGTTTTAACAGATAGCTGAGTGGGTTTAGATTTAAGCTCATTAATGTGACTGGGATTGGGAAAATAGGTAACGTGAACAATAATAACATCATTTGGCAGAGTCATTTTCATGATGCGATAGGCTTCATAATAAATAATGTTTTGATATTCACCAACGGTGCCGCCCAATTCTACTAAACACACGTCGTAGCCCTTGCCTGCTGCTTGAATACGGCGAATAGCCTCTTCTGGGACATGAGGAATAGCATCTACAGTAATACCCTCATATTCAAGGTTTTTGGCCTTTTCAATAACAGTGCTGTAAATTTGGCCAATGGTAGTAAAGTTTTTATAACCCACTTCTTCTCCTAAGAATCTTTCATAAGAACCTAAATCAAGATCAGCTTCTAAACCGTCATCACACAAAAAAACATCTCCATGCTCAATGGGGTTGATGTTGCCAGAATCTAGATTAAGATAGTTTTCACACTTAATATTGGTGACACTATAACCATGTGCTTTAAGCACTACTCCAAGTGAGGCAGCGGTAATGCCCTTGCCCAGGCCAGACAAAACGCCACCAGAAACAAAAACATATTTGGTGGGATGCTTTTTAGCTGACTGTTGGAGAAATCCGCGAATATTTACCATCACGGAATTTTATTATAGGTAGTTTTTACCTGTTTGAAAAGAGACAAAAAGAACTTAGAATAAATGAGTATGAAAAAAATTTATAGCAAAACGGGAGATAAGGGGCAAACAGCTCTAATTAATGGAGAAAGATTGGCTAAAGATAGCTTGGTTTTTGTTGTTTTGGGAACATTGGATGAATTTAATGCAAGTTTGGGTTTGCTAGTAGCCAACTGGGACAAAGCTTTAAAGCAAAAGGCAAATAATAAAAACTTTAAAGACCTCGCCAATCAAAAAAAATTTTTGCTCAATCTACAAAAACAACTTTTCAAATTGGGAGCTGAAGTGGCCAAGTCTCCAAGCGTTATTTTTCCCAATCAGTTCTTAAACAAGATGGAAAAAAACATTGATGATTTACAAAGCAAATTGGGCAAGGATTTCTGGAGCAATTTTGTTTTGCCAGGTGGTAGTGAGTTGGCTGCTCAAACCGATTTAGCACGAACAATTTGTCGAAGACTGGAAAGAGAGCTAGTTACTCTAGACAGGGAAAGAGATTTGCGAGATATTTTAGTCAAATTTATTAACAGAACCAGCGACTATCTTTATATTTTAAGGTCATTTATCAATCACCAGCTAGAAATCAAAGAAATTCCTGTTTAAATTAACTTGTTTAATATTGCCTAGATTAGTTTAGTAGCGAAACTTGCGAATTAGTCCGACTACTCGCCCCTGGATTTGAACATTAGTAGCATAAATTGGGCTCATGGTTGAGTTGGCTGGCTCCAAACGAATACGAGTAACCTCTTTGTAAAAACGCTTCAGTGTAGCGAGGCCATTGTCTAAAAGAGCAACCACGATGTCCCCATTATTTACTTCAGGGGTTTCTTCAATTACCACATAATCACCATCATCAATATGATCTTCAATCATGGATTTACCTTTAACCTGCAGAATAAAAGCACGCTTTTTACCAGAAATCATTTCTGGTGAAACTTTAAAACTAGCCTCTGGATCCTCATGAGCCTCAATTGGGGCTCCAGCTGCAATATATCCCAAGAATGGTAAATCAACGCTGTCGGTAATGTTTAAAAATGTTCTATCAACTAATTCAATGCCTCTGACAGCTCCTTCGTGTTTACGAATCACTTTTTTGCGCTGCAGCGCCTGTAGATGTTCGTGAACGGTAGCTAATGAAGAAACGCCAATAGAGTTGGCAATTTCTTTCAAGGTTGGCGCGTAGCCATTTTTTTGAATGTATTGAGCGATAAAATCGACGATTTGTCTTTGTCTTTTGTATAAGGTAACTGCCATAGACCCGATGCTTTCACTAATTTATAACGAATATTAACCATAAAATAAACGAATTAGTCCCAAAACTCAACTAGCAATTTATATATCAAAATATATCAATTGGCAACTTAGTGATTTTTGAGAAAAATTGCTACTGACATATTAGTTGAGTTCAGCTATACTTTTTTAGTTATGACAGGAATTACAGATGCAATTTTAAATTATTTAACTGTTTTTGCGACCTCAGTTTCGCTTCCTCTATTTGTTATTATTGGGGCAATACTTGAGGAGATTATTGCTCTTATTCCCTCACCTTTTGTGCCCTTGACCGCTGGGTCCTTAGCTCTGAGTCAAAATAAAACAGTTTATTTTATTTTATTTTTAGCTTTTGTGGGTGCCCTGGCTAAGACCTTCTCTACTTCGGTGGTTTTTTGGATTTCAGATAAATTAGAAGATTTAATTACTCGTGGTAAGCTAGGCAAACTTTTAGGTTTAGAAGCTAATGAGATTGAGCGATACGGTAAAATTTTTTCAAAGAGTAAAAGCAATACTCTAATCTTGTTTATATTAAGGGCCCTGCCATTTGTGCCTACTTTGCCAGTCACTGTTGTTGCTGGTTTAATCAAAATTAAATTTAAGATTTTTGTTTTAGGCACCTTTTTGGGAATGTTGGTGCGCAATGCTTTCTATTTGTTAGCTGCTTTCTATGGTTTACAACAATTTCAGGGCTTAATGGATAGTATGAATACTCTAAATTTTATTTTAGAAATAGTAATAATTATCAGCTTCTTGGGTTTTATCTTTTTTATATTGCGCAATAACTGGCATCGCTGGTTTGTGAAAGATAAAGGTAAAGTAAAAAAATAAAAAAGCTTCTCTTTAGTTTTTAGCTTTTAGCTCTTGATTAATCTCCATTAGACGATTGTATTTTGCTACTCTCTCGCCTCTATTGAGTGGGCCAAATTTTACATAATTAGCTCCTACTCCAACAGCCAAATCGACAATCAGTGTTTCCAGCGTTTCACCAGTACTGTGACTAATAACTAAATTTAATTTATGATCTTTGATGGTTTTAATACTTTCCATTAGCTCGCTAATAGTGCCAATTTGTTTGGGTTTGAGAACAACGGCATTAGCCATTTCGTCTTCTTTAATTTTATTAATTTCTACTACCCTAGCGCCCACATGACGATAGGCGGCAATAGTGGTTGTTTTTCCTATATCGCGCTGTAGTTGTTGCCAACTTTTCTTATCACTTTCAACGAACGGGTCTTCTAAGTAAATAATTTTATATTTTTCCCGTATGTGCTCATAAAATTGCAATAATTCTTTTTCGGTGAAACCTTGATTGCTGTCCCTAATACGATACTTATTAGCTTCAAGCAACCTGTAGGCAGAAGCTTGTAAGCCAAAAAAAACGTCTTGAGCAAAATTGTAGCTAGTGGTACGAATAGCTTCAATTAATAATTCAAAGGCGTCTAGATTGCGATACAAGTTGGGGGTAAAACCACCAGTTAAACCAGTGGCGTGAATAGCACCCTTATTAATCAGCAGAGCTTCTAGTTTTTGCTGAATAACTGCGATCATTTCTAAAGATTTTTCTAAGGGTAAGTGACTGGCAGGAATTAATGAAAATTCTTGAAAATCAAGGTTTTTGCCGCCATGCTCCCCACCATCAAAGGCCGTAGCAATACAGCTGGGCAAGGTAAAGTCTTGAATGAGATTGTATTTTTTTTGAATATATTCATAGAGTGGCAGCCCAACACTGATTGCACCAGCTTTTAGAACAGCTTGAGATACTGCTAAAAGTGCATTAGCACCCAAGCGACTTTTATTAACAGTTCCATCCAGGCTAAGTAAAACTTTATCTAATTCTCCTTGAGCAGTAACTTCTTTTTCAACAATTTGTGGAGCAATAATTTGATTAATGTGGTTAATTGCTTTATTAACTCCCAAGCCTAAAAATCTATCATCTTTATCTCTTAAATAAAGAGCGTCTTTGGGGTTGTTATCAATTGGAGTTGGGATTGTAGTAATAGTGGAAAAACCATTATCTAGCCACAGCAGTAATTGAACAGTGGGTAGACCCCGACTATCAAAAATCTCTTTAGCTTGAAGAGCATAAATTTTGGACATAGTTAGCAAACAACAGTATATATAATTTTCAAGTGCTTTAAAAGCCTATTAAATAGCTTTATTTTTTTAATTCGGCTTTAAACCAATCGACACTCTTAATTGGACAAGGATCAATTTTTTCTAAAAAAGCCAAATAAAGATTGGCAAAAGAAGTTAAGGTGATTAACTCAAAAACCTGAGTAATTTTACTCTCAGCCTCTAGCTCAACTATAATGCTGTCAATCTCCTTCTTTTCTAAGAGCTCTTTAGTTAGGGCCAAGCGCTTTTGATTTCTACTATGATAAAGTTTTGACTGAAAGAAAATAAAGAAGTGATTTAGTGAATTGCTTTTAGGATAGCTTAAGCCTTCCAGCAAATGATGGTTAATTTCTGGAATAATTTTGTAGTCTGCAAAAATTTTTGCATTTTCATTAAATTGGTTACAGGCGACATGCAGGGCCCCTTCTAGAAATTCGGCTCCCACTAAGATTGGTCGTCTTTCCAAAGCAAGGAAGGCTAATAATTTTGCTTTATTATTTTCTTGTGCGACTTCTACTTTAGATTGTTCAGTAACCAGGTTGATAACATCAATGATTTCTGACAATTGCTTGTCAGTAAATTTTAGCAAATTAGCTGCAGACAGAATGACAATAAAAGCCATAATAGAATAGCCAATAGCCATTCTTGGTTGACCAGATGGATTGTATTTAGCTTCAATTAAAAATCTTGGATACTGGTTTTCTTTAGCAAGGTCAGCTAGTTTACCTCCAGCACTAATGACTGCAATTTGTGCCTGTTTTGACTTAGCGACTTGTGCACAAGCTAAAACCTCTTCAGTGTTGCCAGAGTAACTAGATAAAATCACCAAGGTATTTTGATCGACAAAGTTTGGCAATTGATAGTCTCGATTGATGAGCATTGGTACTGTTAGTGAATCTTTAAATAAATTGAGCACGACATCTGCCCCAAGAGCACTGCCACCCATGCCAGCAACTACAATTTTAGAAATAGTTTTGATTTTTTTAGTGTCAAAAACAACTTTTTTCCTTTCTTGCCAAACCTGTTTGACTTGATCAGCAAGGCTCTCCGCGCTAGCAAGAGCTCCACTTGGATCTAACTTTTTAATTTCTTGGCGATCTTCCAAAATCGAAGAATAATTATTTTTTGTCATCTTTTCCTTTTTCCTTTTTTAATAGATTTAAAAACATCCTGGTATTTTGAAAAGCCAAATTTTTTGGCAAGTTATTAAGCGAGAAGAAAGATAGTTCAGCAGCATCATCACTAGCAATTAATTTACCGCTTGTGATTTTGACTTCAAAGAATAAATTAATAGTGGGGAGTTGTTCTGGCCCATAAATATCTGGATGGGACCCCCAATAACGAACGATTTCACAACTTGCTTGAGTTTCTTCTTTGAATTCTCTTTTAATAGCCTCTTCAACAGTTTCTTTGGCATTAACAAAACCACCTACTGTGTCCCAATTACCCTGATGTGGAGGAATTCTCCTTTTGTTAAGTAAGATCTCATTTTTGTCATTGAAGGCAATTAAGGCTACTGCAAGTGAAGGATTATTGTAAATTTTAAGTCCGCATTGCTTACATTCTAGATTTCCACCGAGGGCTTTTAGCTCAGTTTTGCAGCTTGGGCAATAATGATAGTTCTTGGTCAAATAGTTTTTATTGGTCATTAAATTTAATCTAAAGCGTGAGTGTTAGACCCCTCTTGCCAGTTTACTGCCGAATATTGTTTCAGTATTGATTTTAATTGTTCTTTTAGTTTTTGATATTGTTCACTAGTTTTAGCCTCAAACTTAACAGTCACATAAGGGCCGTTTTGTGAGGCCCGAATAATAGCCATTTTTTCTGGCAAATCCATTCTGATACCATCAATTGTTGTATATTCAGCATCTGGCCAGTGTTTTTTAAAATCAGTGCTAATTTCTTTATCAATCAGCTGAAACTTAATTTCATCGGGTAAGCCCAGCTTAATTTCTGGACTACTAATGTATTGGGGTAATTCGCTTACTGCCTGACTAAGCTTGATATTTTTTCTTTCTAAATAGCTGAGTAAACGTAAGCAGGCATAGGCGGCATCGTCATGACCATAAAAATTATCCATAAAAAAGATGTGGCCCGATAATTCTCCACCAAAAGGCGACCGCTCCTCTTTTACTTTGGCCTTGATAAAGGAATGGCCAGTAAGCCAGATAATTCCCTCACCCCCAGCTTTTTCAATAGTTTCATGAACTTGGCGAGAACAGAGGGTGTTGTAAATGATTTTGCTGCCTGGTAAAAAGTCCAAAACATCCTTGGCAAACAAAGCGACTATGGTATCCATCCACAAAATTTGACCATTTTCATCAACCACTGACATGCGATCACCATCAGCATCAAAAGCAAAACCCAAATCAGCCCCAATCTCTTTAACCCCCTTGGCTAAGCGTTTAAGCACACTTAATTCAGTGGGGTCAGGATGTCCTAGAGGAAAGTTTGAATCTAATTCACAATTTTGCTCAATAACCTCACAACCAGCCTCTCTAAATATATCTGGATAAAAAACTCCTCCAGCTCCATTACAAGCATCCACTACAATTTTCCATTTTTTCTTTAGAGAAAAAAGTTTTAGAAGTTGCTGATTATAAGCTTTATTAATATTTTCTTGACGATTAGAGCCATTTCCGCTCACAAACTCTTGTGTCTTGGCTATGGCTTGTAATTCTTTAATTTCTTCAGTGACCATGGTGTCGGAATAACCAACGCTCATTTTTAAACCATTAAATTCTTTAGGGTTGTGGGAGGCAGTGATCATCGCTCCACCCTTGGTTTTAAACTCATATGAAGAATAATAAACAATTTGACTCAAACTCAGGCCAATATCTATGGTGTCAATACCGCTTTCATTAAGTCCATTAATAAAAGCTTTACTGTATTTTTCTCCATTTTGCCGATTATCTCTGCCAATAGCGGCTTCTTTAATTCGTCTTTTACTAAGAAAGGTTCCATAAGCGCGGCCCAAAGTGTAATAAACATTTTCATTAAGATCTTTATCAATTAGACCTCGCAGGTCATAGCCACGGAAAATATTGGGGTTAATGTGGTCAACAATTTGGTACATTTATGCCTTTCTTCTACTAAGTTTAATCTACAGAGTTATTAAAAGAAGGTCAAGTTCACTGGCTAGACTTAGTAAGTTGTGTGAGTGTTTAAGCTTATGATCTAGTTTATAAAGTTCTTGATGAAAATTTAGTAATTGTTTTAGCGAAAAATTTCCTTTTTGCTTTTCAAGTTTATTTTTAACAAAAGGATGCATTTTAACTTGAGTATCAACTTTGATAGCAATTAAATCACTAATTCTTTTACTAATCATGCTTAAGCAAAATTCAGCAGAATCTTGCTCAATAGCTTGTTGAAGTAATAAGAGCAGGCCTTTTTTGGTGCTAGGATTGGGGCTAAGTTGATCAACTAGTTGCCACAGAGCTTTACCCATTGGATAAAGGAAAATTTTAGCCTGAGGAAACTTTTTTAAATTACTTTTACTTAAAGATTTTTTTTCCCACAAAACAATATTTAAAAACTGACTGGCTTTTTGGATAGATTCAATATAGGCAGTTCTTTTTTTGCTATGAGCTAGAGAGTGCAATTGTTCAATAATTAAACATTGTTCTTGGCCAAATAAGTCTTTAGCTAGCAAAGATTCTTCAAGCTTTTGTGGATTAATTTTTTTAGCTAGTAATGTGTTTAATTGTTGTCCACTACCTTGAGCAAGCTGTTTTAATTCAAAGAGCTTCTCTCTTGATTTAATCAAATTTTCACCATGGACAATAGTTAACATCTTGTTTAATTATATAGTCTTTTTTTAAGCGTAGCTCTGTGCTTTTTATATTGAGGGTCAAATTTATTTACCAGTAGCCAAAATTTTTTAGAATGGTTGGCTTGTTGGCGATGAGCTAATTCATGAATAATGACATAGTTAATGATTGCTGGTGGATAATGAACCAGTCGCCAATTAAAATTTAAATTACCTTGACTGCTACAACTTCCCCATCGAGACTTTTGTTGACGAATACCAATTTTTTGATAATCAATTTGCATTTTTTTCGCTAATACAGCTGTTTTTTGAGTTAAATATTTTGTAGCTGTGTTTTTGAGGAAACGTTCTAATTTTTTTTGATAAGAGCCAGGGATTACTTGATTAATAATTAATTTCTGCTTTTCAATACTTATGCCGCTTGCTTTGCTTTGCTTAGCGCTAACTATAATTTCAAATTTTTTACCAAAAATAAAAATTTCATTATCAGCAATTTGCGTTTGCAGTTTTGCAACTTGGGCCTGTTTTTTTAAAACCCAAGGTTCTTGTTGTTTGAGAAATTTTTCAATAATTAAATTGGGATAAAGTTTGGGTGCAGATACAAGAACTTTACCCGCTGAATCAATACTAATTTTAATCGATCTTGATCGGGAGTTTTTTTTCAAGTGATAATTAAAATTTAATGCCACAGCCCTAGCTTAAGAAAAATTAGCAAAAAGTCAATTACTGTAAGCTCTCATCTTATCTAAATCCTAGAGATCAGTTATAATAATGGGCTTTTAATTTTACACAAATGAATTTAAAAGCCGAAGTGGCGGAATGGTAGACGCGCACGGCTTAGGACCGTGTGAGGCAACTCATGGAGGTTCGATTCCTCTCTTCGGCACAAAAATCAAAAATTGATCTACAAAAAAACCCGCTTTTTAGCGGGGTTTTTTGAGCTCAGAACGTGACTTCGGTGAGGAAGAACCTTCTGAGATGATGTTATTATAACAAAAACTATAAGGATGTCAAGTTTTTAGAGGACAAAATTAATCAAATCTGCAAATTAGGGATTTTTTATTTCTCGTTAGTGAATTCTAGGACGCTAGTGTTGATTTTTTCACTGCGACCCATATCTCGATCGTTGTAGCGAATCTCAGCCATCCATTGGTTGACTGAATTAGCCCAAGAACCATTACTAAAAGGGGTGTACTTGCTTTCAATCAAACTAACTGTATCTAGACCCTGATCAATATAATTTTGTTTTAATTCTCTACCCGCTCGCTCAAAACCAGCCTCATAATTTTCAAAATCTAGAGTGCCTCGACTATGAATACCAAAACCCAGGCAATTATTTGGAGCATTGGGATTGGTGGCTCGGCAAAGATTTGATTCTTGCATAGCTATGGCGGGTAAGAGGCGAAAATCCAAACCATGTCTGTCTGCAATCTCTACCAATTTTTCTCCATAATCAATATAAGGAGTCATGGGTGATTTATGTCTTTCCAAAAACTTAGCGATCAGTTCTGGCCTGGCATCTTCACTTTCAACAATGCTGCTTACAGTTTGTCCGAGGGCATTGTCATCGGCGGGTTGATGATTTTCAAGGATTTGGCTGGCTAATAATTGTTCCTGCCAATTATCATTCGCTTTAAACAAGTGATTATAACTAGCGCTAGTAATAAAAATAAGGGCACTAGCAAAACAAATCCACGCTAAGCTGTAAAATAAATAAATAAAGATAGACTTTTTTCGCTTTTTTCGATCGGTCATATTAAGATTTCTCAGTACTGTCATCATATAATAGTAAATTGACTTTAACAAGAATTTTTGATAGAATCATCTTGATAAAATGTTGAAATATCAATCTAAATTACTGCTTTTTGTTTTTTGTTCTCTGTTGTGCTGGATACTTAGCCCCAAAGCCATTTTAGCTAATGGAGGCAAATTGGGTATGCACATTCTCCAGCCCGAAGAAATTACTAAGGTAAGAGGCATTTTTGAGGATGAAGCTTGGCGTTATGTAACTATTCCTCTAACCCTGGAAGATACTAATAACTGGCAGCGCTGGCAAGTTTTTTTTGACGAGGCCCATAAACAAAGACTAATCCCAATTATTCGTTTGGCTACTACCTATGATTCGAAACAAGGTTTTTGGCTTGTGCCCACTCGCAAGGATATTGTGACTTTAGTCGCTTTTTTATCAAGTCTCAATTGGCACCAGCAGGAAAAATTAGTGATTATATTTAATGAAGTTAACCACACTAAAGAGTGGGGTGGAAAAACAGATCCGTTTGCTTACACTCATATTTTAAAATTTACTAGTAATTGGCTACGCAGCGAAAACCTAAACTATAAGGTTTTACCGGCAGCCATGGATTTGGCAGCTAGTAATACCTATTCTTCTATGGAGGCTTTTAGCTACTTGGGCCAGATGCATTCAGTTGATTCTGAAATTTTTGAATATGTTGATTATTGGAATTCTCATTCTTATCCAAACCCTGGTTTTAGTTCTTCTCCAAAAAGGACAGGAAAAAATTCGCTGCGGGGGTTTGACTATGAATTAAACTATTTAAAAAATAAAACCAATCGTGATTATCAGGTTTTCATCACTGAAACTGGCTGGTTAGCTCATTATTTAATTAATTTTTACTTAAGTGATTATTACTTATATGCTCTGCAACACATTTGGAGTGATGATCGTGTCAAGGCAGTTACACCTTTTGTAATGAGGGGTTCACCAGGCCCTTTTGCTTCATTTAGTTTTTTTGATGCAGATGAAAAACCAACCGTTCACGCTTATGCAGTTAAAAAAGCTTTAGAGAAATTGCTTCCTTGATTTAGCTAAACAATCGTTTAAAATAATAATTGACTACTAAGATTGTTTGGAATTGCGGGCGTAGTACATCGGTAGTATATCTCCCTTCCAAGGAGAAGAGGCCAGTTCGATTCTGGTCGCCCGCTCATAAATAAAAAACAGCTAGCTTGAGCTTTTTTTTATTTTGTGAAGTAGCCAAAACAATCTAATTAGATTCTGGCGACGGAAAGTGCGAAGCACCTTCCTAGTCTCTGAAAGAGGCGCCCGCTCACTTCTCTCTTGATTCCCCATCCCCATTTCTGCTTTAATGGAAGCAATGCTCAATTTTTTATTGTTTTTTCTTGCTTTGTTTTTGTTGTGGTTGGGAGCTGAGGTAATTATTAAGGCGGCTCATAAAATTGCTAAATCGCTAGCTCTTTCAGAAGGTTTTATTGGGCTGACCATCGTAGCAATTGGCACCAGTTTTCCAGAAATTGTAATTTCGGTAACTGGCGCTGTGCAAAATTTACAAGGTGGAGACACCAGTCAAATAGTCATCGGTAATGTTATTGGTTCTGGTATGGCTAATTTAGCCTTGGTATTGGGTGTTCTAGGTTTATTTAAAGTAATTAGGTTGAAAAGAACTCAGCTTTTGTTTGATGTATTGATGCTGATCCTATCTACGACGGTTTTGTACTTAGTTAGTCAAGATGGTTTAATTACTCGCGAGGATGGGGTTTTATTAATACTTTTTTATTTAATTTATTTAATTTTATTAAATAGACAAAATTTAAAAAAACAATTAGCCCACAGCAAAAAGAAAATTTCAAAAAAATCCAAAAAAGTTAAAAAAGTAAAATTAATCTATTTTGTTCAATTAATTGTTGGTTTGTTAATTTTATCTAAGGCTTCTCAGTTGGTTTTAGACAATGGGATAATCATTGCTCAAAATTTAGGGGTTAACGAAATGCTGGTGGGTATTTTATTAGTTGGTTTGGGAAGTAGTTTACCAGAACTGATGGTATCAATAAGCGCCATGCTTAAGGGTTCTACCGCTCTATCCCTGAATAATCTGATTGGTAGTAATATTTTGAATGTTTTTTTAGCTTTAGGAATTAGTAGTAGTATTAGCACTTGGGAAGTTAGTCGTCAGGTAGTGCAATTTGATATTCCATATTTGCTGTTTACCTCAATTATTGCGGTTTTGTTTTTGTTTAGTAAAAATAAATTTCAGCGCAATGAGTCATTACTCATGATTGCTTTATATCTAATTTTTATTGTTTTGAAGATATCTGGTTTTTAGTTTTTAGCGTAATATAATATCCTTGATTTATGCAAAAAAATTGGCAAAAAATGCTGGGTGATCAATTTTTTACTGATCAGCTTCTACTGCGTGAGCAGGTCATAAAAGCGATTAGGAAATTTTTTGATCAAAATAATTTTAATGAGGTGGAAACACCTCTTCTAGTTAAGTCTCCTGGCACAGAACCATATCTAGAAGTTTTTGCTACTCAACTAAAGGATGAGGTTGGAAAAACACAAGCAGCCTATCTTTTGACCAGTCCAGAATATGCAATGAAGAAACTATTAGTGGCTGGTTTAGATAAGATATATCAAGTTTGTAAAAGTTTTCGCAACCAGGAAAGTTTTGGATCAAATCACAATCCTGAGTTTAGCATTTTAGAGTGGTATCGCAGTAAGGCTGATTATCGGGATATTATGGATGATTTTGCTCAATTAGTGTTGTTTATTAGTCAAGAATTGCAAAAATATTACCAAGAAAAACAGGGAGAATTTGGCAAAAATATTTTGTCTAGATTACAAAACAATAAAGTAGAGTATTTGTCCAGAGTTTATGATTTATCAGCACCTTATCAACGGTTAACGGTAGCTGAGGCTTTTGCTAAGTATTTAAAAATTAGTAAAGAAGATTTATTAGATAAAAATAAGCTTTATGGTCTTTCGAAAAAACTTAATTATCCCCTCAGTGATGAGGAGAGCTGGGATGATCTATTTTATCAATTATTTCTTAATGAAATTGAACCAGAGCTAGCAAAACTAGATTGCCCAGTAATTATTTATGACTATCCCCTATCTCAGGCAGCTTTAGCTAAGAAAAAAAACGATGACTCTCGCTTTGCCGAACGATTTGAGGTTTATTTGGCTGGATTAGAATTAGGGAATGCTTTTAGTGAGTTAACTGATGCTAGAGAGCAAGAACAGCGTTTAAAGTCTGAGTTATTGTTGCGCCAAGAACTAGGCAAAACTAACTATGATTTAGATCAAGACTTTATTGGAGCGCTGGAAACTGGTTTGCCAGAATCTGGAGGAATTGCCGTAGGAGTAGATCGCTTAATAATGTTTTTTGCTGGAGTAGCCGACATCAATGAAGTGCTGTTTTTTCCAGCTAGGGAAATATTTATTTAATTTTTTTATTAATAATAAAAGTGCTTTAATTTGACTTATCAAAGATTTTGAGCTTTAATAGCTCGGTAAAAAAAGAAATTATGTCAAGCATCAAAGCTGGTAACATCAAAAAAGGTAGCTATATTCTACATAGGAATCAACCTCACTATGTATTGCATGTAAAATTTGTTTCACCTGGAAAAGGTTCGGCTTTTTCTAAAGTAAAAATGCGCGATATGCGTACTGGAGCTAACGTTGAATTTAGCTTTAAGTCTCACGACTCTGTAGAAGAATTAGATGTTCAAAGCAAGGAGATGCAGTTTTTATATAAATCTGGAGATGAAATCATTTTTATGGATCCAAGCAGCTATGAGCAAGTTGCTGTTCCAGCTGAACTCCTAGGAGAACAAGTGGCGATGCTCACGTCTGAATTAAAGATTTATGTAATTTTTTATGAAGAAAAAGCACTGGGAGTCAGTTTACCACCCAAGGTTAAGCTAAAAGTGCTTAAAGCTGATGAGGCCACTGCTGGTGATCGACAGACTGCAGGTAAAAAACCAGTAACTATGGAAACTGGTTTAATTGTTCAGGCACCGCTGTTCATTAAAGTGGGTGATGTTTTGTCCATAGACACTACTAGTGGTGATTATGTTTCTAGGGTCAATTAACTTTTTTTGGTATATAATAAACAACTGTTAATTAATTAAAAAATGGGTCCGTAGCTCAGTCGGTTAGAGCGACAGCCTTTTAAGCTGTGCGTCCCGGGTTCGAGTCCCGGCGGACTCACAAACTGTAGGTAATTTTGTTTTTACAAATTAGTTGCCTAATAAAACTTTTCGTATTTTAAGTGAGAGTTTTAACCTTGGATTTACATCTTCAGGTCTTTCATAAAACCAACGATCTTCTTCATCATTCATATTATCTAACCTTCCAATGTATTTTTGAGCAGAATCCAAAATAAAAATATCTCCCCCAGAATTTGTATATCTAACCCAAGCATGGCCACCTTCTCCACTTACGAAATTGCGGTCAATGGATGGTTTGCCACCTACCCAACCCTCTTCTGATAATCTTTCGAGTAAATATCCAGCCAATAAAGCCTGATGTCGGCAAACACCACCACCAATAAATGCTGATAAATATATTTTTGAATCAGGCCCTGGTAAGCGGCTTTGAATATCATGAACGTGTTGATGATCGTATGGGATGACCTGGCCGACTAATTTCCAAACTTCTTCTAAGACGCCATCTTTAAAATGTTTTCCTTTTAATTGTGCATTTCTTCTTCTTCTTAACAGTTCTTGATAAATATTTTCTAAAGCCTGATCTTTTTTATCATCAACAACTATTGCCTCTCTCTCTCCGGCTCCTAAATAAACACCTCCATTTATTTTTTTGTCTCTTCCAATGATTGGTCTTCCCTTAAAGTTTTTTTCTTTGTTAATGAGTCCTTTTTCTTCATAAAATCCTGTTTTTTCAACTCTACTTACACTAAGACTCGTTTTATTCCAACTAGCTTCTTGCATCTGGTTATTGTTATTTTTTTCTAAAAACTTGAATATCTTACTCATGCTTTTAGTATACATATTTGCAATATTTTTTCCTATTAAGAGTTTTTCCTTGCACTCTAGTTTCTTTATCGCTATAATTTAACTTATGCCCACAGAAACACGCCTTCTCTATATACTCAGTGACCTTGCTTATATTGCTAAGTTAAATCCTGCAAAAAAAGCTCATGAATTTCTTATTAGTGATTTTCACCAGCTCAATGGTCAGTTTTTAGATGAGAATACTCTAATTGAAAAAAATGTAGCAAAATTGGTAGATAAGCTAGAGGCAGGCAGTTACCACCTGGTATTACCAGACTTTCTTTTTACCAATACCATGGTTAATGTTTCAGTGAAAACTGAAGCAGAAGTTAAAGATTATTTAAAAGACAAATTATTGCCAGATTTAAAAATTACAGAAGAAGACTATTACACAGACACTAGTGTTTTAAGTGATTATGGAGGAGTTTTTAAAGTGCAACTGACTGCACTGGAAAAAGGGATTATTTTGCCGCTTGTTAAAGCACTAAAAAACAATAAGGAAGTGAAAATCACAGCACTTTCTCCCTTGAGTTTTGCTACCAAGTCTTTAATTAGCTTGGAACCTTCAGTTTCAATTTTACAAATGGGTAAACAACTCTATTTAGCTCAGCACTATATTGGTGTTGATCAGTGTTTTAATACTTCTATAGAGAATGCTGGTGATTTTGCTGAAACAGTTAAGACCCTAAAGGGGGTTGAGCCCAGTTTACAAACACTTTACCTTCTATCAGATGCTCTGGTTGAAAACAAAATTAAGGAGGTGTTGAGCGAGACTTTGCCAGTTCAGCAATTGGCTGATTTAAACACAGAGGAAGCAAAAATTCCCCCTCATGTTAAAAAAATTATTGAAGCTGGAGCAAAAACTTTCTCTATTCCTGACTATTTATTGCCTCAGTTTAAAATAGATGAGAAGTATGATAAAGAACTGCAGATTAAGGGAGAAGAAGACAGTCTTAATGAAGACTCAGTACTCGCAGACACAAGTAATATCCCCAAACCAGCTGTAATTGGTGAGGTGATAGCCGAGGAAACAAAAGAAGAAAAATCTAAATTAGAAAAAGACGCACTCGCTCAAAACAAAGAAAGTGAGGACGACATGGAAAATGAAAAAGATAAAGATAAAGAGGGCTCGCAAGAAGAAAATAGCTCTGATTTAAAGAAAGAGGTCTTACCAGCACCCAAAAAAATTGATCTGAAAGAGCTTAATCAGACAAGCAGTATTGAGGAGGAGAAAAAAGAAGAACCTAAAGATGCTGATACCAAGCGTGATCCTAGTGAAATTAATTTGGCTCAGTTTACCAATTTAGCAATTGATCCATCGGTATTATCTAAAAAGTCTTCTAAAGAAAACGACAGCAAGGAGTCTAAAATGTCGAATCCTAAACCAGTAATCAAAAATTCTTCTGAAGCTAGTGGTATGTTGAAGATGATTATGATTGGTCTTCTTAGCTTTGTAATTACTGTGGCCCTAGGAATAGGCATTGGTTTTGGTATTTTGCAATTAAGTAATAAACAAATCAGTGATGCAGACCCAGTTAGTGAACCCACTGAAATCATAGAAGAGCCTGTACCGACTGCGGAGCCAGAGTTGATAGCAATAGATAAAGAAAACTATAAACTGTTGGTGGTTAATGCCACAACTAAGGCTGGTTATGCTGGCAATATTGCTACTGAATTGGAAGAAGCAGGTTTTGTTGAGGTAACTGCTGGAAATGCTCGTGGCGAATATGAAGAAGGTAATTATTTGTTATTGAGCGATTTAGGTGCTGAGCAAGAAGCCAGTAATCAGGCCCTACTTAAAGAGGTTGAGGAAATTACTGATTTAGAGTGGGAACTATCTGATGAAATTACTGTTGAAGACAGCAATGATAGCTATCGAGCAGTTTTAGTTTTAGCCAAATAGAATTATCAGTAAAAATTTCTTTAGGGACTTGCAAAGAATCGAAAAAACCTTATACTTATGGCCTAATATGTCAAAACAAGTCAAGAATAAACAAGATAACGTTATTTTAACTGAAGATGGTTTAGCTGATTTAAAAGCTGAATTAAAAGAGTTGAAAGAAGTGCAAGTGCCAAAAGTAGTGGCTCGTATTTCTAATGCTCGCGATCAGGGCGATTTAAGTGAAAACTCAGATTACCATGCTGCGCTAGATGAACGAGCAATGTTAGATGCTCGAATGGGACAAATTGAAAACATTATCAGCAAAGCTAAGGTAGTTAAAGAACAATCTGGTCATTTGATTACCTTAGGCTCAAGAGTAAAACTACGTCTCTTGTCAGATAAGAAACAATTTACCTATTCTTTGGTTGGTCAATATGAATCCAACCCTGAGGATGGAAAAATTTCTATCGAGTCCCCTGTTGGGAAATCTCTTCTAGGAAAAAAGAAGGGTGACCGAGCAGTGGTGGAAACACCGGCGGGGAAATCGGAATATTTAATTTTAGATGTTAGTTAAAAAAAGCAAAAAAAATAAATAAAAAACCCCGCCAAGCGCGGGGTTTTTAGTCTAGATAAACTCAAGTATTCAGGCTAAAATAGACTTAACTTATGAAAACACAAACACACATAGAACAATCCCAACATTGGTTAGATCAGCTTGTTTTAGAGATATTAGAATGGCAAAAAACAGAAGATATTGACAAGCTGCATGTTGATGACATGAAAACTCCATCGGGCAGGGTTCATACTGGAGCTCTGAGGGGTGTTTTGCTGCATGATTTTATTGCAAAAGCTCTTAGAGAGTATTTGATAAAAAATAAACAACTTGATGAAGCAAAATTAGTAGTCAGCACTTATGTTTTTAATGACATGGACCCTATGGATGGTTTACCCCAATATTTAGAGGAAAAAACCTATTCAGAGCACATGGGCAAACCCCTATATAAAATTCCGGCACCTAAACTAGGCGAGTCTGGAATTAATTTAGAAAAAATTAACTCTGCAGAAAAAAAAGATCTAGAAGGGGCTAAAAATTTTGCAGAATTTTATGCGCTAGATTTTATTCAAGCTTTTCATAAATTAGGTTGTGATCAAGAAATAATTTGGAGTCATGATTTATATCAAAGTGGAAAAATGGACGAAGTAATTCGTTTATCACTGGATAATGTCGAATTATTTAGAAAAATCTATAAGGAGGTAGCTGATTACGATTTACCTGAAAACTGGTATCCATTTCAAGTAATTTGTCCAGTTTGTGGAAAAATTGGTACTACCCTAGTGACTGGTTGGGATGGTCAAGAAGTAAGTTTTAAGTGTCAAAAAAACTTGGTGAAATGGGCTGAGGGTTGCGGTCATCGGGGGAAGATTAGCCCCTTTGGAGGCAATGGTAAATTGCTTTGGAAAGTAGATTGGCCAGCTCATTGGCGAACGATGGGAGTGACCATTGAGGGTGCTGGTAAAGATCATACTAGTGCTGGAGGTTCTAGAGATATGGCTAACACTATTTGCCAAAAAATTTTTCAAATTAAGCAACCTTTTGATATTCCTTATGAATGGATTTTACTTCGTGGTAGCAAAATGAGTTCAAGTAAGGGAGTTGGAACATCTGCGCGTGAATTTACTGCTTTATTTCCAGATACTGTGGGACGTTTTTTGTTCATTAACAAACACTATAGTCAAGTTATTGATTTTGATCCAAGTACTATGGCTATTCCAGACTTATTTGATGATTATGATCAAGCAGCTAGAATTTATTGGGGTTTAGAGGATGGTGATCAGCGACTAGGAAGAGCTTTTGTCTTGTCGCAAATTAAAGAAGTACCTAAACCCCATTTTTTGGCTCGTTTTCGTGATTTAGCTTTGTGGGTTCAGTATCCTGAAAAAGATGTTTTTGAAGAAGCCAGTAAAGTTAAGGGGAGTGGATTGACTGACTTGGAAAAATTAGTGATCAAGGAGCGTCTAAATTATGTAGAGTTGTGGTTGGCAAAATATGCCCCAGAAGAATTTCAATGGCGAGCGAAAAAAGAAATGCCAGCCCGAGCTAAAGAATTAAGCGGTGAACAAAGGATTTTCTTACAAGAATTGAATGAATTGCTTGATGAGCGAAGCGATTGGCAGGCACAAGATTTACAACAGGCAATTTTTGAATTAGCTAAAAATGGAATAGGCGCAAAACAAGGTTTTAGTGCTATTTATCTTGCTTTTTTAGGTAAAAACTCAGGTCCTAGAGCGGCTTGGTTTCTACTAGATTTAGATCCAAAGTTTCGTCTGCAAAGAATCAAAGAGCTAAACTATGAATAGTAAAAAAATAAATAAAACCTCTGCCCTAGTTTTAATGAAAAAACACATTTCTGATGAAAAGCTGCGCAATCACAGTTTGATGGTGGCAGAAGCAATGGCTGCTTATGCTAAAAAATTAGAACAAAACATTGAGCTTTGGTATGTGGCTGGTTTACTCCATGATTTGGATTGGCAAAGTTATCCACAAGAGCATCCATTTAAAGCTGTTGGTGATTGGTTGAAAGATTATCCAGAAGAGCTTAAGCAGGCAATTTTAGCTCATGCTCCAGCTATTACTAAAGTTCAACCAGAAACACTGATTGAACGCTATCTTTTTGCTTGTGATGAAATTTGTGGTTTAATGAATGCAGTGGCTTTAATGAGACCTAATCGTTTCGCTGACATGAAAGTTAAGTCGGTCACAAAAAAAATAAAAGACAAATCTTTTGCAGCCAATGTGAATCGTGAAGACATTAAACAAGGCTTCCTATTAATTGATAAAACCCCAACCGAGCACATTGAGCTTTTAATTAATATTTTTAAAAATTGGTAGAAAGATAAAATGACAGAAAAAAAACAAGTAAATACTGTAGAGGAAGCTAAAATACTATTGCGTAAAAATTCAAATAAAAAGGAATTAGAGCAATTAGCTAGAACACTTGACGAACAAACGCTTCAACTTTTGGTGAGCGTAGCCATAGGTCTTTCTTGGGAAGATAAAAACTCAGCTTTTAGTACTTTTGCATTAACAAATAAAAAAGAAATTTAATAATTAAAGTAAGGATTTATGCTTGATATCAATTTTATTCGTCAACATCCAGACCAGGTTAAAGAAGCTTGTTTAAACAAGCAGTTGGACAGTTCAGTAGTTGATCAGCTGTTATCTATTGATGAGGCCAGACGTGTCCTGCAGGTCAAAGTGGATGATTGGCGTCAACAAAGTAATCAAAATGCCGAGGTAATTAAAAAAGAGGTTGGACAAGGAAATAAACCCAGTCAAGAATTAATTGATAAAGGTAAATCAATAAAAGAAGAATTAAAAAATTTAGAGCCTCAGCTGAGTGAATTGATGGATCAATTCAAGCAATTGATGATAGCAATTCCCAACATTCCTACAAAAGATTCACCTATTGGTAGTGATGAAAACTTTAATCAAGTAGTTAGAAAAGAAGGAGAAATTCCTGATTTTAAATTTTCAGTTTTAGACCACCAGCAGTTGATGGAAAAAGCAGACTGGTTAGATACTAAGCGAGCAGTAAAAATTGCTGGATTTAGAGCCTTTTTTCTCAAGAACGATGGCCTGCTTCTTGAAAGAGCGCTGCTAAGCTACGCACTAGATTCAATGATTAAACACGGTTTTGAAGTGATGTCAGTACCTACTTTAGTTAAACCAGAAACAATGCTTGGTACGGGATTTTTTCCTTGGGGGGAAGAAGACCACTACTACACTCAAGATGGACAAATTTTAGCTGGTACAGCTGAGGTAGCTCTTACCTCCTATCATCAAGATGAGTTGCTTAGGGAGAAAGATCTACCAATTAAACTTTGTGGTATCTCTCCTTGTTACCGTCGAGAAATTGGCACACATGGTAAAGATACTAGGGGAATTATTCGTGTTCATCAGTTTAATAAAGTTGAACAAGTGGTACTAACGATTGCTGATGAAGAAGAAACTAGAGCTTGGCACGAAAAAATACTAAATTTTTCAGAAAAATTACTGCAAGATTTGGCCCTTCCCTATCGAGTAATGGCGATGTGCACTGGTGACATGGGAGCTGGACAGCGCAAAAAGTATGATATTGAAACCTGGTTTCCAAGCCAAAAAACTTATCGCGAGACTCATAGTGCCAGTTATTTTAACGATTTTCAAGCTCGGCGATTAAATATACGTTACCAAGCAAAAGATGGTAGCACAAAATATGTTTATACGCTTAATAACACTGTCGCTGCTTCGCCTCGTTTATTAGCAGCCATTGTTGAAAACTATCAGCAAAAAGATGCTACAATTGAGATTCCAAAAGTTTTAAAAAAATACTTTTAATTGATTAATGACCTGAGTTCAGGAAGGAAAAATGCCAAAAGAAAAAGTAATGGAACAAAAAATGGTAAAAGAAACAAATCCTAGAGTTGCTAATGTTAAATATCAATTAAGTGTTGGTGGTGAAGTTTTTGAAGGATTAACAGATGCAGAGGTTAGAGCTAAATTAAAAGAAATAGATCCAGATGGAAAATTGGAAACGACTGACTATCGAGTAAAAGAAATGTAGTTTAGACATATGTTTAAATTTTTAAAAAAGCTTTTTGATGAAGAGCAAAAAAAACTAAAGGAATATCAACTATTGGTTGATAAAATTAATGATTTAGAGCCTGAAATGCAGGCAAAGAGTGACAATGACTTAGCTAAACAAACAGACAAATTTAAAGAAATTATTGCTGATTATCGAGAACAAGTCGATCACAGTTTAAAAGTAGACTCAGAAGCTTATACTGAGGCGCTGAAGACTAAGGAAAAAGAAGCCCTAGAAGCAGTTTTACCCGAGGCCTATGCTACTGTTCGTGAAGTTTCACGGCGTTTAATTGGTATGCGTCATTTTGATGTCCAACTTTTGGCAGGAGTAGCTCTTCATCGAGGAAATATTACTGAGCAAAAAACTGGCGAGGGTAAAACTTTAACCGTTACTTGCCCACTCTATCTCAATGCATTGCTGGGCCACGGAGTCCATTTAGTGACTGTTAATGATTATTTGTCAGAAATTGGTGTGGGTTGGATGGGGCCGATTTATCACTTTTTGGGTTTAAAAACAGCCGTTATTGTTCATGATCACGCCCGCCTTTATGATCCGAGTGTGGACAGCGAGGAGCGAGGTGATGAACGCCTAGAGCATTTTGTAGAAATTAGTCGTCAAGATGCTTATCTAGCTGACATTACCTATGGAACCAATAACGAGTTTGGCTTTGATTATTTGCGAGACAACATGGTACAAAATTTGAGCCAGATGGTTCAGCGCCAAGTTAATCCACACTACTTTGCCATTGTTGATGAGGCTGATTCAATTTTAATCGATGAGGCGCGGACACCCCTAATAATTTCTGCTCCAGACACTGAGCCGACTGATAAATATTATCAGTTTGCCAAAATGGTTCGGTCTTTGAGCAAAGAACAGGACTATAAGTTAGATGAAAAAGCCAAAAGCGCTACTTTAACCGACCTAGGCATAAAGCGCTTAGAAGCAAAATTGGGAGTCAACAATCTTTACGAAGAAAATTTTGACACCATTCATCATATTGAAAAGGCTCTGCAAGCTCAATCTCTTTATCACAAAGACAAAGAATACATTATTAAAGACAATCAAATTATCATCGTTGATGAACACACTGGTCGTTTAATGTTTGGCAGGCGTTATAGCGATGGATTGCATCAGGCCATTGAGGCTAAAGAAGGAGTTGCTATCCAACAAGAATCACGGACACTAGCCACCGTTTCTTTGCAAAACTATTTTCGCATGCACCAAAAATTGTCTGGTATGACAGGAACAGCCTTGACAGAATCTGAGGAGTTTAATCAAATTTATCATGCCGACGTCTTGGCTATTCCCACCAACGAAGCAGTGGTTCGTGAAGATCGGGCTGATCAAATATTTAAAAATACAGCAGCTAAATACTCGGCGATTGTTCGAGAAGTTGAGAGAATCCATCAAACTGGCCAGCCAATTTTAATTGGTACTCGTTCTATTGAACACAACCAAATTATTGCTAATTTTTTACGTCGTAAAAAAATTACTCATCAGGTTTTAAATGCCAAAAACCATGAGAAAGAAGCGTTTATTATTGCTGATGCTGGCAAAGAGGGCGCAATTACTGTGGCTACTAATATTGCTGGGCGTGGTGTTGACATTGTTTTGGGAGGAGCGAAGCCAGAATTAAAGGATTATCGAAAAACTAAGTTAACTAAGAAAAAAACAAAGATGGCCAATGCTTTTAAAGATTTAGACTTACCCAGCTCTATCAATCCAGCAAATTATAAGTTGAAAGAATATGCTCAAGCTCTAGAAAATTGGCGAGAAGCTCATCAGCGAGTAGTAGAGGCTGGTGGTTTGGCTATCATTGGTACTGAGAGGCATGAATCACGTCGAATAGATAACCAGTTGCGTGGTCGAGCAGGTCGTCAAGGAGATCCAGGTAGTTCTCAATTTTTTGTATCACTTGATGATGAAATTATGCGTATTTTTGGGGGTGAACAAATAGCTAAGGTGATGAGTTTTTTGAAAATTGAAGAGCAGCAAGCTATTGAAAACAAAATGGTTAGTAAGGCTATTGAATCAGCTCAGACCAAAGTTGAGTCCTTCTTTTTTGATCAACGCAAGCGTCTAGTAGATTTTGATGATGTGATGAATAAACATCGGGAAATTATCTATAAGAGGAGACGACGCTTATTGGAAGTAGCTACGATAGCAATTAATAAGTCTGATAGTGATGATCAATTGGCCAACAAGTTTATTGATGAGGGTGGTCAAGAAACGACCCTAAAAGAACAAATTTTGGATTATGTTTCTCAAGAGTTGAGCTTTGCGCTAAATAACCGTTTAGCTTTGGAAAATCCAGATGATAGCGTCCATGAATTGATTGTTAAGGATTTTATTAAAATTATTCCTTTTGACGAAGCCTCTCAACAAAGGTTAACTAAAAAAATTACTAAAGAAACGGATAGCCAATTATTGCTTGAAGAGTTAATGACGGTAGTGAAAAAAACTTATGAATTGAGAGAAGAAAAAGTTGGTGAAGCGCTTATGCGCGAGTTAGAAAAGTTTGTAATTTTATCTACCATTGATGAGAAGTGGATGGACCACTTAGACATGATTGAAGATTTGAGACAAGGCATTTGGTTACGTGGAGATAAAAATACAGTTTTATCTGAATATAAGAGAGAAGCCTTTAAAATGTTTGAAGATTTAATCAGTAATATTCAGAGTACGGTGGCGGCTAGAATTTTTAGAATTCAGCCAGTGATGAGGCAACAAGCCTCTATGCCCCAGAACATTCAACTAGGAAAAGCAGATTCGCAGCCTAGCAACTTAACTCAAGCAATAAGTAGTGATCCGGGATCTAACAAACCCACTGATTCAAGAATCCAAACAAGTGGTAAAAATAGTGACTTAGCAAAAATTTTGGCTGGTGGTCAAAAAAATCCAATAGCTACAAACACAAATCGGACTCAAGCGACTGCTCCCGCCACCATAAAAGCTGAAAAAATCGGGCGCAATGACCCCTGTCCTTGTGGTTCTGGTTTAAAATATAAAAAATGTGGCCTGCTTGGTAAATGTGAAGCGAATGGTGGTCAAGTTTAGTTGTTTATGCCAGAATTACCAGAAGTTGAAACCCTGAGAGCTAGTCTTTCACGAGTGCTTTCTCAAAAAAAAATTGCTGACATTGAGCTTTTGCGTCAAAAAAGCTTTCCTAATTTTACTAAAAAAAAGGGCTTGTTAGTCGGCCAAGAGTTTATAGAAATTAAGCGCCGAGCAAAAATTCTTGATCTAGTGCTAAGCAATAGCCAACACTTATTAGTTCATTTAAAAATGACTGGTCAGTTAATCTTTGTAAATAGTCAGGGCCAGCGTTTTGGAGGAGGTCATCCAACGGCTGATTGGATTAATGAGCTCCCCAGCAAACATACAAGAGTGATTTTTAACCTGATGGATCAAAGAGATAAACCCAGTAAGCTTTTTTTTAATGATATGCGGGTGTTTGGTTGGCTAAAAGTTAAAGATCAAGAGGAATTATTAGAAGAATTTAGCAGTTATGGTCCAGACATCAATGATCCTCAGCTAAATGTCAAATATTTGTTAAAAAGAGCCAAAAATAGACAAATTAGTATTAAGCAATTTATTATGGACAATCAGGTTCTAGCTGGAGTAGGTAATATTTATGCTAGTGAAGCACTTTTTCGAGCTAAGATTTCCCCGCTTCGTCGAGCCAGCAGTTTAAGTAAGATTGAAATGACCCGTCTTTTATTGGAAATGCGCCAGGTAATAGAACTAGCCATTGTTTTTGGTGGAACTACTTTTGATGGACACTATGTAGGAGTTGATGGCTTAGCAGGCTCCTTCCAAGATGAACTTCAAGTATATGGTCAAGAAGATGAGACCTGTCCAGACTGTGGCAAAAACTTTAAAATTAAAAGGATCAAGCTAGGTGGACGTGGTAGTTTTTATTGTGAGCACTGTCAGCGCTAAAATTTTTTAAAGCAAGTTTTTCTTCTTTTCTATTAGCTGTAGTGCTTTTTTCAGAATGCTTTGGTTATCCAAGTGATACTTTGCTAATAGCTCTTTAGCTTGACCTGATTCCCCAAAAGTATTATTAACAGCGATAAACTCTGTAGCTAGAGGTTTCTTGAGCTCTTGACCCAGACTAAGCAGTAAATTTTGAGCTAGGTAAGCATTAAAACCAGTTCCCAATTGTTCTTCGCTTATAATCATCAGGGCCTGAGTTTTTCGACAACTTTCAAGAATAGTTTTGAGGTCAAGGGGTTTAAGGGTAGATAAATTAATCAACTCAGCTCTAATCCCCTGTTGATAAAGAACTAAGCAAGCTCGAATGGCTTCCTGAGTTAAAATTCCAGTTGCAATTATGCTTAAATCTTTTCCTTGGGTTAGTAGTTGTGCTTTACCCAACTCAAATTGTTCTGGCTTTTTAATTCTGTTCGGTAGTGCTTCTAACAAAAATTCTAAATTAGAAACGGCTAAACGACTCAACCTTAAATAGCTTGGCCCAAAATGTTTAGCCAAAGCGATGCTTGCCTGTTCAGCTTGTTTAGCATCTGCTGGAGATATAACTTGAAAGTTAGGTAAGCTAATCATCAAGCTTAAGTCTTCTAGGGACTGATGCATGGCTCCATCCTCTCCAGTTACTAAACCAGCATGGGCACCAACAATTTTGACATTTAAGTTAGAGTAAGCAATATTTCTAATCTGATCGAAATTTCTAGCAGGATTGAAAGAGGCAAAACTAGTGGCAAAGGGAATTTTACCGAGTAAACTGAGACCAGCAGCAACGCCAACCATATTTTGTTCTGCCACGCCACATTCAATATAATTGCTAGGGAAGGTTTTTTTAAACTCAGCTAATTTTAAAGAATCGCTAAGGTCAGCTGATAAGGCAAGCACTTGATGATTATTTTGACAAGCTTTAATAATTCCGATGCCAAAACCATCTCTAGTAGCTAATAATTTATCTTTATTCATTTTAATTTTTCTTTTTTTAATCTTAGTTCATGCATGGCACTTTCAAACTCTTTTTTGTTGGGAGCTTTTCCATGCCAGCGATAGTCATTTTCCATAAAAGACACACCCTTACCAGGAACACTGTTGGCAATAATAACGCTCGTTTGCAAGGTGTCGCACTTAGCTTCTTGGAGTTTTTTTTGTAAGTCTAAATAATCATGGGCGTCAACTTCAAAAACGTGTAAACCAAAAGCGATTAGTTTAAGTTTTAAATCGCCAAGTGATAAGATTTCCTGGGTTTTACCAGAAATTTGAATGTTGTTTCGATCAATGATAAAAGTTAAGTTTTTTAATTGATGATGGGCAGCAAAAAGATAAGCTTCCCAAGTTTGACCCTCTTGTTGTTCGCCATCGCTCAGCAAACAAAAAACATGGTTTTTGCGATTATCCATTTTTAGGCCGTAAGCAAGACCAGCCGCCTGGGAGCTACCATGACCCAGAGAGCCAGAGGTAATTTCTACACCAGGCAAAGTTTTTTTATCAATTTTATTGTTTGTCATTAAAAAATGAGGGTGACCTTGCAAACGACTGTTAATTTGTCTAAAGTCTTCTAGCTCGGCTCTTGGAAAGTAGTTTTGTTGGGCTAAAACGGCATAAAGAACTGGGCATATATGACCATTAGATAAGAGAAAATAATCGCGTTTGTCCCAGTCGGGTCGTTTTGGATCATGGCGTAGGATCCCGGTATTAAAAAGAGTGGTTAATAAATCAGCCATACCCAGACTGCCAGCAGGATGTCCACTTTGAGCTTGATAAGTCATTGCCAAAATATCTTGTCTAATCGCTAAAGCAATTTTTTGGAGTTTGGCAGGCTGAGTAACTTTCATTTTTTATTTGAGCAGCTCGTCTACTTCTTTGGCTAGAGTTTTATTCCAATTTACTTGATAAGGCAGATCAATTTTTTCAGCTTTAGCTCCATTAGGAATAACAATGGTGATGCTTGTATCTCCCAAATTAGATTTTAGCAATTGACCCAGCTCCTTTAAGCTTTCTTTGCTAGTTTTTCTAGGTACAAATATTTCTTGTTTATGGTTGTCTTCTACCTTTTTTAAAAAATCCTTTTTTGGTAGAGAAATTTTTTCGGCAATTAATTTAAGCTCACCATCTTTATTTTGCACCTTAGCTCTGATTAGGACAATGCTATCTTCAGCCAGTTGTCCGATCCATTTTTGATAGAGTTTAGGAAAAATTAAAAACTCAATTTTGCCGGTAGTATCTTCTAAAGTAGCAAATGCCATATTGCGGCCAGTTTTAGTAATAACTTCTTTAAAACGAGTAATTACTCCACCAAAGAGGAAAATCTGATCTTGATGGGTATCGGGGTCTATTTCAGCAATTTTCATGCTGGTTCTTTTATTAAGAGTTTGCATGGCATCAGCCAGAGGGTGTTCTGTTAAATAGATGCCCAGTAACTCTTTTTCAAAGGATAGTATTTCTTGTTTGGGATATTCTTCTAGTTCAATGAAGTTGTCAGTGATCTCTGCGCTTTTAGTCTCAATATTAGCAAAAAGGTTGTCCTGACCATCTACTTCAGAGTTAAATTGATCTGCTGTTTGGCGAATTTTTTCTAAGTTTTCCAACATTGAAGAACGATTAGCAAAACGGTCCATAGCACCGACTTTTACCAAACTTTCAATGGTTTTTTTATTAACTTTACGATTACTAGTAGTTTGTAAAAAATGAGTAAAAGAGCTAAATTGTTTTTCTTTTTCCCTAACCTCTAAGATGTTTTCAATGGCCGCACTGCCAACATGTTTGATGGCATTAAGGCCAAAGCGAATAGCTAATCCATCTAGTGATTTTGGATCTTTTTCGATAGTAAAATCCTTATCTGAGCGATTAATATCTGGGGTTAAAATTTTGATACCCATTTGTCGACAGTTATCTATGGTAATAGAAATCTTTTCATCACGATTCATTGAATGTGAGTTTGACTCAATACTCATCAGAGCTGTCATGTACTCTACTGGGTAATTAGCTTTAAGCCAGGCGGTTTGATAAGCAATCATCGCATAACTAGCTGCGTGTGATTTGTTGAATCCGTAATTAGCAAAGGCTTCGATAAAACCCCACACTCGTTCAGCAGTGGCTTTTTTATAACCTTTGGCAACAGACTGTTTAATAAAGCGATTTTTATTTGTATCTAAAAGTTTCTTTTTCTTTTTACCAATAGCTCGGCGCAGCATATCTGCCTCGCCCAAACTATAACCAGCCATAAAATTAACAATTTCTAATATCTGCTCTTGATAAACCATAATGCCATATGTTTCTTTAAGAAATGGTTTTAGTGATGGGTGAGGGTATTCAATAATTTCTGAGTTGTGTTTGCCTTCAATAAAACGAGGAATAAGGTCCATTGGGCCGGGACGATAAAGAGCAACCATAGCTGTGATATCGGAAAACTTATTGGGCTTGAGTGTTTTAGCAATTCGTCTCATTCCCCCAGATTCAAGCTGAAAAACTCCAGTGGTATCACCGCTTGACAGTAATTTGAAAGTTTTTTCGTCTTTAAGTGAAATTTCATCTATTTTAATTTTCTGTTTTTTGTATTTTTTAATTAAAACTAAAGCTTCCTGGATAATGGAGAGATTTCGTAGGCCCAAAAGATCAAATTTGAGCAAACCAATAGCATCATCATCAACATTGCAGTCTAGTGAATACATATCAAGTTGAGTTAGAGTTTTGCCCGATCGAGAATCTTTTTGAATAGGCGTGTAATTGGACAATGGTTTATCGGCGATAATGACTGCACAGGCATGCATTCCAGCTTGACGAATAGTGCCCTCTACTTTCATGGCTAAATCAAGCAATTTTCTAAATTTACTTTGCTGGTAATAGTTGCCTAGTTCAGGTATAGAATTAATAGCTTGTTTGATGGAAACGCGATGCCCGGGGTCATTGGGAATGAGTTTAGCAATTTTATCTGGCTCTTCATAAGGCATACCTAAGACTCGACCGATATCACGCACAGCAACTCTAGCCTCCATTCGGCCAAAAGTAATAACTGCTGCAACGTGATCCTCGCCATATTTGTTAGCTACATATTTCAAAACCTCATCACGCTTAATATCTGCAAAATCAATATCAATATCAGGAGGAGTTGGTCGCTCTGGATTAAGAAAACGCTCAAAAGGTAAACCGTGCTCGAGGGGATTGAGCGTGGTAATATTTAGACAGTAAGAAACTAAAGAACCAGCAGCACTTCCCCTGCCCGGCCCAACCGCAATTCCTTGTTCTTTGGCCCAATTAACAAAATCTTGAGTAATCAAAAAATATGCTGGGTAACCCTTGTCGTTAATAATTTTAATCTCGTAATCTAAGCGATCTTTAATTTCTTTAGAAATTTTTTTGAATTTTTTATTAGCTGCCTCATAAACCATTTTTTCTAAATAACTAGCATAGGTTTCCCCCTTAGGTAATTCAAAGGTTGGAAAAATTAAATTGCCTGTAGGGATTGTAAGGTCACACTCATCAGCAATTTTTTTAGTATTACTGATAGCCTCAGGAATATCACTAAAAGCCTCAATCATTTCTTCACTGGACTTAAAATAAAAATCCGGTTGATCAATCATTTTCATTCTTTTGGTGTCGCTGATGAGTTTTCTGGTTTGTACGCAAAGTAGGGCGTCTTGAGCAACAGCATCATCTTTGTTTAGATAATGAGAATCATTAGTAGCCACTAAAGGTAGCTTAAGCTGGCGAGCAATATTAATAAGTTTTTTTGTTAAATCAAAACTTTCTGGAACATGCGGATGTCTCTGAATTTCCAGATAAAAACGATCTTTAAAAATTTTTTGATATTTTTTAAAAAGTTCTATAGCTTCTTGATCCTTGTCTTCCAAGAGTAAACGACTGGTTAAACTGCTCATGCAGCCACTGAGCAGAATCAGGCCCTCGTTATATTCTTCTAAAAGTTCATGGTCAATTCGCGCTTTATAAGAGAAACCCTCAAAATTGGCGAGAGAAATTAGTTTCATTAGGTTTTGATAGCCAGTAAAGTTTTTGGCCAAGAGAGTTAAATGAAATTGATCACTGCCCATTCGTATTTGTTTATCGAAACGAGAGTTTTTGGCTAAATAAAGCTCAGCTCCAATAATTGGTTTAATGCCAGCTTCTTTACAAGCATTATAAAAAACAATATGACCGTGCATGTTACCATGATCGGTAATAGCCACAGCCTCTTGATCAAATTTTTTAACTCTTTTAATTAGCTCGGGAATTTTAGTTAGACCATCAAGTATCGAATACTCGGTGTGAACATGGAGATGAACGAAGTCATTTTTTTGCAAGGCCATAACTTGATTTTAGTATATCTTATTTCGTGTTAGTTTTGCGCTCTAGACTTAGTCTAGCTTTTTAGTTGATCAAGCAAGGCTTCTCTGATCAAAGCAACATCAACTTTTTTAGCAATTTTTTTCATGCTTTGACCAATTAAGAAAGCTAAAACTTCGTTTTTACCTGCTTGGTATTTTTTAACTGCGTCTTGATTCTCTGTTAAAACTGATTTAACAGTTTTAACAATTAATTGTTTGTCGACGGTTTCGATCTTATTAGCTTGTTGATAGCGTTCAATTATTTGTTCAGGACTATCAGTAAACTGATACTGAATTTTTTTATTAAGTAAATCATTAATGATTTTTACTGGCTTGATATTTTCTTTCTGAGCCAGCATTAGTATTTCTTCAAAAAACTTAGCTTTTGTTTTATTTTTTACCAAGCGCTTGCTTAAGGTGGCATCTAATTCAAACTCCTGGCTTAAGCGTTGGGCGTACTGATCAGGCAGCTCCACCAAGCTTTTTCTGATTTCTTCAATGTCTTCTGCTTTAAATTCTAGTGGTGGTAGGTCTGGGTCTGGAAAGTATCGATAGTCTTGTGCTTCTTCTTTGCTGCGTTGGCTAAATGTTTTGCCAGTTTCAGCATTAAAACCTCTGGTTTCTTGTTTAGGGGTTTTGCCTTGATCAAGCAGTTTGGCTTGACGCTTCATCTCGTAGTTGATAGCTGTCTCCATAAACCTAAAGGAATTAATATTTTTACACTCTACTTTGTAGTTTGGCAAAAATGATTCTGAATCTGTGTCTTTTTTTAAAGAAATATTAGCTTCAAGGCGCATGCCTCCCTTTTCCATATCACAGTCTGCTACTTCCAAGTATTGCAGGATTTGTCTTAATTTTTGACTATATTCTTTGGCTTGTGTGGCAGTTTTAATGTCTGTTTCAGTAACAATTTCTACTAAGGGCACACCGGAGCGGTTGAAATCAATCAGAGTTTGACCATCTTGATGAATGAGTTTGGCTGTGTCCTCTTCTAGATGAATGCGGTGAATTCTGACTCTGCCTTCACTAGTGTCTAAGTAACCATCGTAGCAAAAAGGAATATCATACTGACTGATTTGATAGCCTTTTGCTAAATCAGGGTAGAAATAGTTTTTGCGATCAAATTTAGAAAATAAATTAATTTTACAGTTGAGAGCTAAACCAATTTTGATGGTCCACTCAATCGCTTTTTTATTAGCGAGGGGCAAAGCTCCTGGCATGCCTAAACAGACCGGACAAGTATGGATATTGGGTTTGGCGGCAGCAAAAGGATCGTTTTTACAGGCGCAGAACATTTTAGATTGAGTTTTAAGTTCAGCGTGTACTTCTAAGCCACAAACTAGTTGATAATGATTTTTTGACATTAGCGATTTCTCCAAGTGTTCCAAGTGGTGTTTTTTTCAAAAGCATCGGCTACTTTAATAATTAAATCCTCTCGCCACATTGGAGCAATAAAATTAGCACCCAAAAACAAATTGCTGTTGGGATCTCGATAATAAGGAACATTAGCGCCTGGCAAACCAGTGACTGAGCTAGCTTCAAGTAACATGTCTTCTAGTTCTCCAAACATTGGTGAATTAGCAGAAGCACCAATTTTTTTGGCAAATCCAGGTGAGCTTGGGCTAACCAAGACATCATATTTTTTGAATAATTCTTTAAAATCATTTAAATATAGAGTGCGAACCTTTTGTGCTAAGTTATAGTATTGCTCAGCGTACCCTTTGGATAAGGTATAGGTGCCTAGCATAATACGTCGTTTAGCCTCATCACCAAAATGCGAGCGATCTTTACCATAACGTACTCCGTCAAAGCGAGCTAGGTTGCTACTAACTTCAGCACGCTGAACCACAGTGTAAACGCCAATAGAATGATGAGGATCAAGGGCTTGAGCCTTCTCAACTTTAGCTCCTAGCTGGCTCAAAATTGCTAATTCTTGAGCTAACTTATCATTAGCTTCTTCTACACCTTCTATATCATGATAAATTACTCCAATTTTTAGACCCTTAATATCCTTATCTAAAAAACTAGTAAAGTCAGGAGCTGCTTGCTGATTGCAGGTGCTGTCTTTTGAATCTGGTCCAGCAAAAGTATTAAGCACTAAGCAAGCATCTTCAATTGTTTTAGAAATTACACCCGGAGTATCTGTTGAAGAAGCCATGGCAATTACTCCAAAGCGACTGACTCGGCCATAACTAGGCTTTAAACCAACGGTGCCACACCAAGCCGAAGGCTGTCTAATAGAGCCGGCAGTCTCACTACCTAGGGCGGCCAAGCATAAATCTGCTGCCACTGCTGCCGCACTACCGCCAGATGATCCTCCTGGTAAATGATCTGGATTCCGGGGGTTAAGGGTGGGGCCAAAGTCACTAGTTTCAGTTGATGAGCCATGAGCCCAAGCATCTAAGTTAGTTTTGCCAATAATTACACCACCAGCTTTTTGTAAACGCTTAGTAACAGTAGACTCATAAGGAGGAATAAAGTTTTCTAGTATTTTTGAAGAAGCAGTGGTGCGTAAGTTTTTAGTACAAAAATTATCTTTGACAGCAATCGGTAAACCCATTAGCAAACCATCTTTAGCTTGTTGACTTTGCTCTTTTGCCTGAGTGTTTAGGCTGACATAGATATTATAAAGTTTGTTTTTATCTTCAATTGCTAGGTTTAGATCTCGATATAAATCATCAAGTTCTAGTGAACCCTTATTTAAGCCATCAAGAGCTTCTTTTAGTGTTAGTTGGTTAAGAGTCATTGTCTTTTTTTGTCTTTATCGAATAATATTAGTCTTGGGTATTTAAAACTTGAGGTACCAGAAAAAAACCACTTTTTTGTTGGGGGGCGTTGGCTAAGGCTTCTTTTTGAGTAAAACTCTGTTTTTCGTCTACCCTATCTTCTCTAGTTACATTTTTAAAACCAGTGACTTGATGAGTGGTTTCAACTTGGCTCACATCAACTGTTTTAAGCTGATCAACAACGTCTAGGGTTTCTGCAAAATCTTGGGCTAATTGCTTGCTTTCAGCTTCACTAATAGGAATGTGAGCTAGCTGAGCAATATGTTTAACCTGGTTTTGACTAACTTGATTTTTTGACACAATAAAGATTAGTTTAACAGAATTTGTTAGTTTTTTGAGGGGGAATTGTAGTTTTTTAGCCAGCAATAGCTCTAAGAGCTGCTACTCTTTCAGCTACCGGCGGGTGTGTTTGAAAAAGTTTCTTAAAGTTGGCAACACTACCCTTAGTATTTTTGAGAGGATCAGCAATATACATGTGGGCTGTAGCTTTATTGGCTGCTTCTAAAGGTTCTTGGTCCTGACTAATTTTAATTAATGCTCTAGCTAAGCCCTCAGGGTTTTTGGTCATAGCAGCAGCATTAGCATCAGCCAGAAACTCATAACGTCTAGAAATAGCCAACTTGATTAATTGGCTAATAATTGGTGCCAAGATAGCCATAATAATTGCTAGAAAAAAGAAAATAATATCCAATTGACCACGATCTTGATCGTCATTTCTCTTACCAAACATAGAGGCGCGCAAGACCCAATCACCCAGTAGTGCTATAAAACCAACCAAAATCGAAACAATTGACATTAATAAAATATCGTAGTTTTTAATATGGCCAATCTCATGAGCTATCACTCCCTCTATCTCACTACGATTGAGTCTGGTTAATAAGCCAGTGGTGGCACAAATGACCCCATTTTTAGGATTACGACCAGTGGCAAAAGCATTCATGGCGCTGTCATCAATGACGTAAAGCTTGGGCATGGGCAAACCTTGACTATTTACAATATTTTCGGCCACAGTATAAAAGTTGAAGTGCTCTTTACGATTAGCTGGCTTGGCTCCAGAAATTGCTAAAACGATTTTGTCAGAAAAAAAATAGCTAAAAAAGCTAGTAATTCCAGAGAAAATTAAAGCAAGACCAACCATGGAGAGTGGATAATCAAAACCAATAGCAATGATGTAGCTAACGGCAGTGACAAAGATGATAAAGCCCACCATCACCAAGAAAGAGCGACGTTTATTGCTAGCTACTAACTGATAATGGGTCATATCTTAATTATAACACTTGCATAGTTGTATAATAGATAACATTAATGTGGGCAAAAATTTGGCAAAAAATAATTGAGCGCTGGACCTTTTTAACCGTCCCCTATGGACAAATTGCTTATGGACAGAATGCTGAAGATATAGTGTTGACAAAATTTTTAGATGGGCGTTTGAAAACTGGTCAAAAGAAAGGCTTTTATATTGATATAGGAGCCCACCATCCTTTTCGCTACTCAAATACTTACTACTTTTATAAAAAAGGTTGGAGAGGTTTAAACATTGATGCTGACGATAAGGCAATTAAATTATTTAAGCTTTTTCGTCCTAGGGATATTAGTGTTCAAGCTTTGGTAGCCGATCAAAATAAATTATTTTCTTATTTCATTTTTAGTGATCGAGCTTTTAATACTTGTGATTCGCTTTTGGCTAAAGAGTTAATAAAAAGTAAACGAGCTAAACTGATTAAAAAAACACAAATTAGGTCTCAAAATTTAGCGAAACTACTCAAAAAACATTTAATTGGTGGGCAAAAAATTGATTTTCTATCAATTGATGTAGAGGCTATGGATGATAGTGTTTTGCAAGCTTACGATTTTGCTAATTTTGCACCTGAGTTTGTCTTAATTGAAGATCTAGCTTTTGCAGTCGATATTTTTCAGCAAAAATCTAAAAAAATAGCCCGCTTTTTAAAAAAGCAGGGCTATCATTTTGTTTCTCAAGTTTTCAACACTGCCATTTGGCAGAAAAAGACACAAACTAAAGATTTACCTTAGGTGTTTTCATTTCCTCTTGGCTAACGCTAACATGTTCACCAGTCATGGCTGTTTCTAAACCCTTTTCAGGTTTAAAACCAAAAATACTAGCGACAATGCTTGATGGAAATACCACTAATTTTTCATTGTAGCTTTGAGATAAATCAATAACACTACGACGAGCATAGGTCAGCTTGTCAGCCGTGTCTGTCAACTCATCCATAAATTTTGTAATGGCTTCATTAGCCTTAAGCTCAGGATTGCTTTCGACTACCACCTGAATCTGAGGAATAAGCTTTTGAATATCAGTTATTGCCTGATTAATATCTTTACTGCTACCTGTTTTTTCTGCTTTGACAGTTGATTTGCGAGCCTCAGTTAGCATTTGATAAATGCCTTTTTCGTGTTTTAGTTGACCCTTAACCGCAGTTTCTAAGCTGGGAATTAAACCAGCCTGACGCTTTAGTTGGTTGCCAATTTCCTGAATGCTGGCTTTAATTTGTGTTTTTAAGCGTTGGAGTCCGTTGTAGATACTCACCGCATAAAAAGCGATAACAACTAGAGCGATTATGATATATAACATAAAAATTCCTTTCTTCTATTATCTTTTCATTATAGCTTATTTTGCAAATTTTAGCTTGTTTATTGCAGTTTTGTCGATTTCCTTTTATAATCCAAGCGCAGGTTTTAAAGGCCCCGTGGTGTAGCGGTTAACATGTCTCCCTGTCACGGAGAAGATCGTCGGTTCGAATCCGATCGGGGTCGCCAAGCTAATTAATTTTATTTAAATAATCACAAAACCGGACACAGAATAAACGCGTGAACGTGTACTTCGATGTTTTTATACGTAATTGTTTCTACTGCTGTTATGATATTGGTAGACTCGTGTTTGTCAGTAACTATGTAGAGATATTGCCACTCTCCATCGGATTCAGGAGTGTTGTCAACAGTTAGTCTTGTTGTGTCACCAAGTTTAAGAATCATTTTTTTAAGATATAGGCCCACGTCTTTAGTTGTAATGCCAAGTTTATTAAGCTCTTCTGGTTTTGGAGTGCCTCCTCCATAAAGTCTTGTAAAAGAGCCACTTGGAGTTTTTACAAGTTCTTGTCCTCCTCCACAATGAGAAGTAACAAACCACTCGTCGTGGTAGATTCCCTCTTCTGTGACGACAATGCTTCTTTTTCCATCAAAGTTACCTCTTTTTACATCTTTGGCGTTTCCTTTTGTATAGCCTTCTAGCAAGCCATTTGTTAGTATTTCTTTCATAATTTTTTATTATACATCTTTAGAGTGCGCTCTATAAACCAACAGTTATGAATTAAATTGTTATTAGATTAAGTCCTATTTTTTCAAGCCATTCTTAACGTTAATAATGCTAAAATATAAGCTGACAGCGACCGTAGTTCAGCGGTAGAATGCGAGCTTCCCAAGCTTGAGGTGAGGGTTCGACTCCCTTCGGTCGCTCAGTAAAGTGTTGTTTAACAGCCAAAGTAGCTCAGCTGGCTAGAGCAGCGGTATCGTAAACCGCAGGTCGTGGGTTCGACTCCCACCTTTGGCTCATTTAATTTTTGTCTATATGTTATTATTAAATTAGTTAAATATGCCAAGATCACGTCGCTATTCTTCAGTTTATAAAAGCAGAAGTCACTCCAATAAAGGTAGCTCTCGTCTTTTGAAGAAACAAGAAAAAGAGATGCGCAAACAAACCCTCTTTTTTATTCTTTTATCAATAGCTCTATTACTGTTTTTTATTTTTATTATTGTGCCAAATTTAATTCGATTATTTTTTAATTTTTTTGATAAGGATAGCGCTTTTAATGTTGAAGATGATTTACCTCCACAAGCACCGGTTTTATCCTCGCCTCCTCCAGAGGCTACTTTTAGTGCCAAGCTGAAATTAGAGGGTTTTGCTGATCCAGAATCAAAAGTGATTTTTGTACTTAATGGTGAACAAGTAGAAGAAAGGCAAGTTAACAGCGAGGGTGAATTTGATCAGGAAATTGGCCTGGAAAAAGGAGACAATCAGCTAACTGTTTATGCTGTTAGTGAAGCTGGTACGGAATCTTTGCAAAGCAGAACCTATCAGATTGTTTATGATGACGAAGCGCCAGTCATTAGCATTATTGAGCCAGAGCCAGATAGTGTTATTGAGCTTAAGCGCAATCGCAATACTCAAATCATTGGAGAAACAGAACCCCTCTCTAGAGTTTATTTAAATGATCGCTTGATATTGGTTGATGAAGATGGTCAGTTTAGCAGCAATTATTATTTAGATGAGGGTGAGAACGTCTTAAAATTTTTAGCTATTGATAAAGCTGGAAATCAAAGTGAGTTGGAAATCAAAGTAGAATTTCTCAATAATTAAAGATAAAGTCCCCAGAATAACAAGCTAATAAAAGCTTGGGTGATGTTGTTGTTAAAAAGACTGTGGATTAATAGGGCTATCAAGAGAGAAATTTTGAAATGATTGCCACCACTTATTTGTTTTTTAAATTCTTGTGCTATCAAAATTAAAATTAAAGCCCCGCCAAAAAGACCAAAACCGTTGTAGAGAAAAATTAAAAAGTTGTCAGCAAAGCGAGCATGGCTAATCATACCCTCTTTATTTGTTTGATATTGGGGTGAGAAAGGTCCTTGTCCGACAAAGACAGTTAAGCCTTGGTTTTTACTAATAAACTGTTTAGCAGCAATCACTCTTGCCTCAATGGAGCTAGTACGTTGTAAGTTAACTCCTTCTCCTCCGCTTTTTTTTGGTAAAAAAGGAATGAAGACAAGAAATAAAACAATTGCTAAAGTGGTAAACACTCTGTGCGCTTTTTTGCTTTGAAACAATAAATAGCAAGAAGCTAGAATTAGGCTCAAATAGCCAGCTCTAGAATAAGTTAAAGCAAGTCCTGCTAAAAAAATTAAAGCTAAGAAAATATTTTTTTTATTTAATTTTGCTTGCCCAGCGTAATAAAGCCAATTAAAAGCAAAAACTAAACTGGTGAAATTAGGGTCCAGCAAGGTACCGGTAAGTCGATAAAAATGATCATCGAAACCCAGGTGATATAGGCTGGTTAAATCGGGTAAGAATAAGTATTGAATAAAGGCAGTTGCAAGCATGATTAGGGAGGCTTGTAAAAAGATTTGAATAATTTTTTCTTGTCCAAATTCTTTTTTTAATAAAAATACAAAAATAAAATAAGCACTTGCCCTGGCCAAATATAACAAGCTAGTGGGTATAAACTCATTTTGCCAAACAGCATAAAGTATGGCCAAGAGAATATTGAAAAAAAGGAGTAAGAATATTTTTTTATTAAAATTTTTTATTTTTTTTAAATTTTTAATAATTTTTTTAAGTTGAGTCAAATTAAAAAACAAATAGATAATGACTAGAAAATCATGTAAATAAATAGTAAGGTATTGATTGGGACTGAGCCTCCCCAATTCTCCTCCGGCAAAAAGTAATAAAAAGCTAATTAAGAAAATATTTTTCATAGAGAAAGATTCTAACTAGTAGAGAGTGAAAGCTCATTAAAACAGCATAGCTAAACCCGGCAAAGCCATCCAAGAAACCTAATTTAAACATATAATTAAGCATAAATTTTCCTGGAGGATAGAAAAATAACTGTAAATAAATGCCTAATTTTGATTGCTTTTGTTTTTTAGAAAAACGATAACTTGCCTCAAGTTGGGCGTAGTACCCAACCGTTTTTAAAAAATCTGCTAGGTTTTCATGAGCTAAATGTTTAATCAGTAAAGAGCTGTGCCCTACTCGACCATTAATTAGAGGTATCTCATGAACGCTGCGCTGATACTTAATCTTATTGCTTCTAGCTAGACGGATTAAATGATAGTTGCCTGCTTCACCAAAACGGACTTTTTGATCATGAAAAAAATCTAGTCTTTTAACTTTGTAGGCAACATTTTTTTTACTTTCAAGCAATTTATTTAGTTTTTCTAAATTATTAGAACTAAGAATCTCATCACTATCAAGAAACATCAACCAAGGAGTTTTCACCATCTTAATGGCTTTGTTGCGCAATTCAGCAAAATCTTTAATTGGGTATTTTCTAAAGATGAGGCGCAATCTGACTTGGGGATTAATTTTTTTGAGTTCTTTTTCTAACTCTAACCAATCATTATTAGTATCTTGCTCAAAAACAATTAGCTCTTGAGCGATGGCTGCACTCAGTAGTGCTTGGTGAAAAATGTGATCATGACGATCATTGAGGATGATAATGCTTAAACCTTTAATTAACATTTAGTTCTTTTTAATAGTCAGTAAGCTAATAGGTAGACTGATTATTCTGGCCAGTAGAATACCCAAGCAAGCACCAAACAAACCATGAGTGGGGGTTAAGAGAATAATACCAAGCACCATTAAAATTAAAGAAATAAAGAGGTGGAGATTCATTGGAAGGTATTTTTTTTGACTAATTAGTAAGGCATAAACAATGTTGGACAAACTATGAACTAAACCAGCTAATACTAAAATTGGGACAACTTTGGTGGCCTCTAGCCATTGGTCTCCCAGTATTAGATTAATAAAAAATTCTGGCCAAATTAACAGTGGCAAACTAAGGCTTAAACCCAAAAATAGGGTTGTAAAAATTGATTTCTTAAAAGCTCTGCCAAGTCTTGCTCCTTGTTTCTCCTTATGTAATTTAGCAAAAACAGGCATTAGACCGTGATGAGCTGATTTTGAAAGTTCGTAATTAACTTTATGGCTTAGTGAGTAGGAGTTGTGATAGATACCTAATTGGTGAGCTCCAAGCAATTTGCCTATCACGAAATCATCAGCATTATCATTAAGGTAAGAGAAGAAGCTGGCCAGCATTAAAGATTTAGCATTATAAAAAATATATTGGGCGCGTTTTCTGTGATAATGAAACCTAGGCTTTTCTTGATTCATAATGAAAGAAATTAAAACTTCAAAAAAAGCGGCAAAAACAACTCCCAGCACCAGTGCCCAAACAGACCGCAAAAAGTAAGCGAGCAGAATTTGGGCCAAGACCTCTGCGCTTAAATGGAGAGCATGATAGAATCCTTCTCGACCAAAACGGAAATTTTTTTGCCATTTAGCAATGGCAGGGTTAATAAAACCCTTAATTATTGGGATAAGAGCAGCTAGAGTAATCAGGGGAAACAGGACCTCTTCGTGGTAGAAGTCTTTCATCACAAAACCTAGTAAAAGCATAATTAAAGCAATAAAAAAACCTCGAACAATAGCTATAACCCAGGCAGTATCTAAAAAATAATCTATAGTTTTTTTAGATTGAACAATAGTAATATTGATACCAGTTTGAGTAAAGCTTTCAGTTAAACCTATAGCGATCATTACTAGAGAAAAAAGTCCAAAGTCCTCTGGCTGAAGCAGTCTGGCTAAAATGATAATTTTGATAAAATTTAGTGCAAAAACAAAAGCTTTTTGCAAACTTTGCACCGAAAAACCGGCAATAGCGTGGTGTTTGTAACCCATGAGCTAATTATAAAGTAATCTTTGCTGCTTGCCAGCTAGTAACTATCAGCGTTAGAATAAAAAGCTATGTCACAGATATTACGCAAAATTGGGAGTGGTTTTTTAGATTTAATAGAGACAGTAGCCATTTCTCTTTCGATTTTTTTAGTGGTTTATTTGTTTTTGATGCAACCTCATCAAGTAAATGGTCAATCAATGGTTCCAAATTTTCAAAATGGTGAACATGTGATGACAGATAAAATTACTTATAAAATGCGTGATCCAGTGCGTGGTGAAATAGTGGTGTTTCATGCTCCCCCAGCAGCGGGTTGCGCTGAGGGAACTGGCTGTGATTTTATTAAGAGAATAGTCGCTGTTCCTGGAGACACTGTTACCGTCAAAGATAATGCTATTTGGGTTAATAATGAAAAACTCCCTGAGCCCTATATTCCTGTAGATTTTGAAATTTTGGCTGGCCGAGCAACACTCAATCAAGAAATTTATTTAGGGCCAAACGAATATTTTGTGTCTGGAGATAATCGTCCTCACTCTAGTGACTCCCGATCATGGGGAGCAATTAGCAAAGAAGATATTGTGGGGCGGGTGTTTTTACGCTATTGGCCTCCTAAAGAGATTTCTTTAATTCAAAAAGCTGATTATCCAAGTAATTTTTAATTGTTAATTAGAGTTTTTACTTCTTCCCTATTATTAAATGATTTTGTATATTGAACTTGAGTAATTGCCAGCTGAGCAAGTACAATAGGCACTAATGACAAAAAATCAAAGCTTGTTGAAAGAGAAATTTCCAACAGTCAATTGGTCTTTTGATTTACTGCTAGCCAGCAAAACTTACTTTAGATTAGGTGGTCAGGCAGAGATTTTCTATAAAGTAAAAGAAATTAATTTATTAAAAAAAATCTTAATCTTTTGTGAGGAGCAAGCAATTCCCTGGACCGTCGTTGGTGGCTTGAGCAATGTGGTAGTTGCTGACTCAGGAATTAAAGGTTTGGTTTTACAGATGGCATGTGATGCTTTTGATGTAATTGATCAAGACAATCAGCAATTGGTTTTTACAGCAGAAGCTGGCATAAAAACCAACCAATTGGTGATGAAGGCTGCCCGCTTAGCTGCTACGGGTTTAGAGGGTTTTATTGGGGTGCCAGGAACACTGGGTGGAGCTATTTACAATAATGCTCATTATTTGCAATTTTTGATTGGGGATTATATTGAAGAAGTAACTGCTTTTCATGTGAAAAGTAATAAAGAAATAATATTTTCACATGAAAACTGTAAATTTGCTTATGAACAATCAATTTTTCAAAGTGATGATCAACTAATTATTTTATCTGCTAAGTTTTTATTAAACAAAGATGATCCAGAAAAAATTCAAGCAAAAATTAAGGAAGCACAAGCCAGACGCCTCAACACCCAACCTCTGAATTATCCTAGTTCTGGTTGTATTTTTCAAAACCCTCCTAACACCGAGTTTTTGAAAAAACTTTTTCCTCAATTCGCTAATCAAGAATTTATTCCTGCTGGCTTTTTGATTGATCAGGCCGGTTTAAAAGAACAGAAGCAAGGGGCAATTGTGGTTAGCGATAAGCACGCTGCCTTTTTAATAAACATGGCTGAGCAACTGGGCGTTAGCGCTACAACTAGTGATTTAAAAAAACTGATTAAACAAATTCAATCTGCAGTAAAAGAAAAATTTCAAGTAGAATTAGAAGAAGAGATTTTTTATTTAGGTAGTGATTGATAGAAAGTTTATTATGAGCGACAAATCTAAAGCTGCTTTTATTATCAAGGGCAACACCCCTTTACACGGTAGTGTCAGAGTGGGAGGTGCTAAAAATGCTTCTTACAAGTTGATGATTGCTTCACTTTTGGCGAGCAGTGAGTGTCGTTTATTAAATTTACCCAATATTGCAGATGTAGAGATGGTGAAAAAAATCATCAATGAATTGGGAGCTAGGGCTTATAGTGCTGGGGAGCACACCCTATTTATTGATCCCCAAAACTTTCGTTTTAGCCGAGTAGATGGTCAATATGGTAAGCGATCGAGAGCTTCATCTTTATTTTTACCAGTACTGCTAGCTAAATTTGGTGAGGCCGCCGTTCCTCTTCCCGGTGGTGACCAAATAGGCAAGCGTCCATTGGATAGGCATATGCAAGGCTTGGAAAAAATGGGGGTTCAGTTTTCACAAGATGGTGACATGTTGCTAGCACAAATTCATGGCAATGGTCCTAAAAAAAGATTAAAAGCCTGTCACTATAAATTTGAAAAAAACACTCACACCGGTACTGAGACCTTAATCATGGCAGCGGCCCTAGCTGATGGCAAGACGGTGTTGGAAAATGCAGCCCTTGAGCCTGAAATTGATGACTTAATAACTTTTCTAAATGCTATGGGTGCTAAGATTCGTCGTCGCTCTTTTCGTAAAATTGAAATTGAGGGTGTAGAACGTTTAAATGGCGCTATTCATCGTGTAATGCCTGATCGGAATGAAGCAGTGAGCTACGCTTGTGCAGCAATTATTACTAGAGGTGACATTGTAGTTGAGAATGCTCAACATCAAGATTTAACTGCTTTTTTGGAAAAACTAGAAGAAGTGGGAGCGGGTTATGAGATAGGTAATTACGGAATTCGCTTTTATTATAAAGGTGCGCTGCAGGCTACAGACATTGAAACAGAGATTCATCCTGGTTTTATGACTGATTGGCAACCACTTTTTGCCACCCTACTTTGTCGTAGTCATGGCGAAAGTATTATTCATGAAACTGTGATGCAGAGTCGTTTTCAGTATGTGGAACATCTAAGACAAATGGGGGCAAAAATTGAATATTTTAACCCTGAAGTTAAACACCCAGAAAAAACTTACAATTTTAATTGGTCAGATAATAGATCAGAAGATTATCATGCCATTAAGATTTTTGGCCCCTGTGATTTCAAGGCTGGGAAATTTGAGGTTCATGACTTGCGAGCTGGAGCAACCATCATGCTGGCTGCTATTGCAGCAAAAGGTGAAACTGTATTAACTAATATTGAACAAATTGAGCGTGGTTATCAATCTATTGAGCAAAAACTCATTTCTATGGGTGCCGTAATCGAAAGGAAATAAAATGGGATCAATTGTTTTGTTTTTGGGAATTTTACTGTTTTCTTTTATTTTGACCAGCATGGCAGTTGTTCCTTTTATTAACCTACTCTACAAGCTAAAATTTCGCCGAGCTAAGCAAGAAACCAAAGACGCTTTTGGCAAAAAAACTCCTATTTTTGACAAGTTTCACGGAAAAAAAGCTGGTGTTCCTGTGGGTGGTGGCTTGTTAATTGTTTTATTAGTTTCAATTTTATTTGCCCTGATGATTCCTTTACTTAACTATTTTGGTATAGAAGTTACCTCTATTCATCAAAATAACCAGGTGGAGATCAACGTTCTCTTTTTTACTTTTTTATCTTTTGCTATTTTGGGCTTGTACGACGACTTAAAAAAACTCTTCTCTTTTGAAAAAAATAAGTTTTTTGGTTTGAGGTTAAGGCAAAAACTAATTTTACAATTAATTTTAGCTTTAACTATTTCTTTAATGCTCTACTATCAGTTGGGAATTTCTATTTTACACATTCCTTTTGTTGGCACTTTTGAGTTGGGCTGGGTTTATATTCCTTTTGCAAGTTTTGTCATTATTGCTTTTACCAATGCTGTTAATATTACTGACGGTTTAGACGGTTTGGCTTCTGGATTATTAATGATTGCCCTATTTGGCCTATGGATTTTATCTTCTAGTATTTTAGATATCCCGCTATCAATATTTATTGCTTTATGGTTGGGTTCATTGATTTCTATGCTTTACTTTAATGTTTTTCCAGCTCGTCTATTTATGGGGGATGTGGGTTCACTTGCTTTTGGAGCAACTTTAGCGGTTATTGGCTTACTACTGGGCAAGGTTTTTACTTTATTAATTATTGGTTTTATTTTTGTTTTGGAAATTAGCAGTTCTTTACTACAACTCTTATCTAAAAAATATTTTAAGCGAAAAATTTTACCCGCAGCACCCCTGCATCTTACTCTGCAAGAAGGCGGCTGGGATGAGCCAAAAATTGTTCAACGAGCTTGGTTAATACAAATTATGCTAACTCTTTTTGG
>CAYOIJ010000005.1:0-63228 GCA_964404025.1 uncultured Pseudomonadales bacterium | reverse complement strand
TTATTTTTCTTCCACTTACTGTCTAATTTTATTCACAAGAAAGGTTTTTAAAAACCATTAATATGCAACCACAAGACTATTTTTCAGAACAATATTTAAAAGACTTGGAACATTTTAAATCATTGAATATTGGAGATCACCTATGTGGAAGAATATATAGCTCATTATTTAAAGATGAAGATAAATTGAATTTTCTAAATCTTAAAAATTTTATTCTTTGCCAATATGAACTTAATCTAATAAATCAGGTTATATATACTCATTTTCGTTCTGACTTTGACGAATGGAAAAAGATTGCTCCCAAAATGCTTGATCAGATTTGTATTTATGGTTCACATCCAATTAATATTTTAATTTTTGCCGAAAGAGAATCCAAAAAATCTAAAAATCCAATTGTTTTTACAATTCAAGAAATTCTATCTTGGGATATTTATTTTAAAGAATATCTTGAAAAAATATGCCATGAAAATAATTTTAATAATTTAACAGCAGATGGTTTATTTGAATCTGTCAAAAATGATCCAGACTGTAATAGCAAAGTGGTAAAAGATTATTTTGAAAAAAAAGCTAGAAACCAGCAATCAAGATAGAAAATTTATGTAGTGTTTAAGATTTATTTTAAAGAAAGGTTTTTAAAAAACTCCTATTATGAAATTTACACCCAAAATTAATAAGGCCATTCAAGTGGCCGCTGTGTGTCATAAAAATATGATTCGTAAAGGTGATGGTACACCTTATATATCCCATCCTTTTGCAGTAGCCATGATTGTAGCTCAGTATACAAATGATGAGGATATTATTTGCGCTGCTTTACTCCATGATGTTTTAGAAGATGTTTCTGAAAAAATATACTCAAAAAAACAAATGAAAAAAGATTTTAGCCCAAGAGTGGTGGAAATAGTTGAAGGAGTTTCAGAAGAAAAGGATGCCTCAATGTCTAAAGCTGAAGAAAAAAGGACATGGATTGAGCGCAAAAAGAAATATCTTAAAAACTTAGAGGAAGATTCAAAAGGCTCTTTAATGGTTTGTGCAGCAGATAAAATTCATAATATGCAATCAACTATTGACGCTTATCAAGTAAAGGGGGAAGAAATTTGGAAAGCTTTTAACACAAGTAAAGAGAAAAAACTCTGGTTTCATACAGAAGTGACGAAAATTATAGAAAAAAGACTAAAAAACTCAATAGTTAAAGAATTAAAAATATTGTTAGAAGATTATCGTTTTTTAATTAATAAAAAAAGCAAAAAGAAATAAAAGGAACTTTATGATTAAAGAAACAAATCCAAAAATAGACTATGATGTGCCTCCTAAATATTGGAAGTATGAAGATGAAATAATTGAAGATGTTGGCAATTATTTTCAAAGAAAAGATGGCAGTAGGCTTCCTATTGTCAAGGTTTGGGAAAATGGCAGTCCTCTTTATGATTATTCATACAAAATGGAACAAAAAAAACAAAGAAAAGATCACAAGAAATCTAAATTCTCCTTATTTAAAAAATTTATGGATCGTTTATCTAATTCTTAATTTCCACTATTTCTAATCTGTTCTCTTAAATAAATATACAATTTTTTCAATTCGCTTTGTTCTTTTAAGTACTCAAAAAACTCTCTGCCTTCTTTAGATAAATCTTTTCTACCAAGCATGTAATTGATGCCACCGATGTCATATGAATGGATAATGCCAATGGAGAAATTTAATTGTCTTAGTGCCTGGCGTTTATTGAGTCTTAAGATATAAGTGGGGATACTTTCATTTTTTTTGAGTGGTGGAGCTGGATCAAAGAGGTTCAAAATGATGGTGTAGATGCTCCAAAACCTCGCTCGCAGCCGAAAATAACGGCTTTGTGTTTCCAAAATAATGGCTCCGCGGTTAAACAGCATGATTGATTTAATAAAATTATAGCATTGGTGATTAGATTATTTTTACCGCTAATAAGCTTTATTTATCAGGACACAGCAAAGCCAGTACTAACTGGATTTTGCTTTATCATTTGGAAAAATTTATTGCTTGGGAAACATTTTGTCCACCAGTTTTTGACAGAGCTTGACTCGTTCTTCTTTGGGCATCTCGTTCCACTCCTTGCCCTTCAGCTCCTTCTTCAGGTCTACTAAGTTGACTTGTGTTTTCTGTTTTGCCATAGATTTTGTTATACACCTCTAAACTATTCTTATCAAGATTTTTTTATTGTTTAGCTTTTGTACTAGATATATTTTAATTTATTTATATATAATTACTTATCAATGACAATTACAGCTAATGTTAAAAATCGGATTACGGTTTGTATGGGGGATATTGTTACTTTAAAAGTTGTCAAAGACAATCAACAAAGTTTGTTAAAAGTTGATGCGATTGTGAATTCTGCCAATAGCGAACTTGCTCCTGGTGGAGGTCTAAGTGGAGCAATTCATGCTGCAGCTGGTATTGAATTAGAACAAGAATGTTTGCAGTTGAATGGTTGTGAAACAGGGCAAGCTAAGCTTACTAAGGGATATAATTCGCCTGTTAAACATATAATTCATACAGTTAGCCCCATTTGGACTGGCGGAGACAACCAGGAAGAAGAACTATTGGCTCAAAGCTACCAAAGTTGTCTTGAGCTTGCAGTTAAACACAAGATAAAAACGCTTGCTTTCCCTAGCATCTCAACCGGTATCTTTGGTTTTCCAGTAATCAAAGCTTGCAGAATTGCAATGAAGACTGTTGTCTCATTTTTAACAACTCATCCTGAAATAAATCATGTATATTTTGTTATGAACTGGGATAATTTTAGGTATTATGGAGCGGCTCTTGAGGAATTAATCTAGATAAAATAGTTTTGAGCTGATTAGGCTTGTTTCTTAAATCTACTTTTACAAAGGAATCTAAACATTGGTGTTTTATTAAGACTTGTTTTTCAAAGTCAAAGATTTGATCATCAAACCATAAAAATGGCTTGCTGAAATCAATTGCTTCCGTTTTAGCTGTTTGCCAATTAGTAGCTTGAACTCTCTCTAAGATCTGGACTGTTTCGGTATCTAGAAACTGACTGAGATAATTAATGGTGTGATTTGCATCTCCTTTACAGTGGGTAGTCAGCCAATGGGTGGGGTGGTGTTTAGTTAAATAAGACAAAAATTTTTCAAGATGTGGGGCTGGTTGTTGGTTTTTAGTTAAAATTACGCCGTCAATATCAAGATAAATGTTCATAATTATGAATTTTTTCCATAATCTCTTTAATCTCTTCAGAGGAAATCCATGGAGCTTGAAGTCTAATGAGGTCTTTATGATTTTCCATTAATAACAGCATGTCGCCTTTTCCTAAAAGATCTATTCCAGCACTAGAATTAATAATTCTAATTGAAGCTTCTTCATCCATTACCTTAAAACATATTTTGGTTTTAAACCCTGAAGTAAATGATTTATCAAATACTTCTTTACTCACTCTAGAGTCACACATTAAAAGATAAATTCCCAAGCTCGAACCCTTTAGAATTATTTCATTTACTAATTTAGTAAACTCTTCGCCATAATCAGAGTACATAATGTCTGAAAATGTATCAATAAAGATAACGGTATTGCGTTTTTTTGTTTTGCTTCTTTTTTTCTTATCAAGTATCTTTGTAAGCCACTCAACAGCCAATCCACTATTTGTAATGGGATTTGTAATTAAATGAGGTAATTTTTTATATCGACTAAATTCTACTACTTTCATGTCAATTAAAAGAAGTTCTAGCTTATCTGGGGGAAATTTTGGAACTAATGTCCAGATCAGTTGTTGAAGAAAAACTGATTTTCCAGAGCCAGTTTGTCCAGCCATTAAAATGTGTTTTAGCTCAAATAAATCAGCAAATATAGTTTTTCCCTCTGTATTTTTTCCTAAGACAATGGGGAGCTCGTAGTTTAAATTGCTTACTTCGTATTCTTTTAATAATTTAGATAAAGAAATAGCTTGATTGGCTATGGTATAAATTTCTTGTCTGGAAATAAACGGCGCTTGTAGCCTTATCGTTTGCTTTTTTTTGGGGTAGAGTAGCAACATATCGCCTTTTCCTTTTAGATTGACGGCATCCCCAACACCAATAAGTGTTTTTGAATCAACTACAGAAGCAGTATTAAAGCATATTTTAGTAGGAAAAGAAGCTTTGATAGAAGGTGTATAGTTAACAGGACAACATCTTGAATCGGACATTATAAAATGAATTTTTACTTTTGCTGCGTTTTTTGTTGTTTCTGTAATTTGTTTTTGAAATTCTGCTGAATTATGAAGTATTAAATCAGAAAAAGTGTCAATAACAACAATGATGTAAGGAAGTGTCTCTAATCCAAGTTTATTACTTTTTAGTCGATTATTTTTTTCTTTTTTAATCCATTCAAGATGTTTAAAAACACCGTTATAGCTAACAGCAACTGGGGCTAATAAATGAGCGGAATTTGTTAAAAGAGTAAGTTCCACTCTTTTCATATCCACTAGAAAAAACTTAAGCTGAGTGGGGGAGAAAAGTTTAGTGAAAGTTGCGATAATGCTAAGTTCAAAAGTTGATTTTCCAGAACCAGTTGCGCCAGCCATTAAAATATGTTCTAGCTCAACTAAATCGGCAAATACCGCTTTTCCCTCTGCATTTTTTCCTAGGACAACTGGGAGCTCGTAGTTTAAATCGCTTGCTTGATATTCTTTTAACAATTGTAATGAGGAAATAGGTTGATTGGTCATATTTTTCATTATACAACTTTGACAGGTTTATATTTAAAAAATATTAGAACTTCCAAATTCTAAACAATTTGCCATATGGTGGCGGAGTTTTTCTGTGAAGCTTGATACCGAATTTTGGTTTTAAATTGATGCGTAATTCAAACATTAAAAATAAAAATTCGATGATGTAAACATGACATAAGATATTAGCTTTATCTCTCTTTATCTCAAGTGAGGCGTCAAATTTTTTTAATAGCCGTTCTATTTCATTATTTTTATGTTTTTCGGATAATGTTAAGTCGCTCATGATTATATTTATGCCTCTAAATTGGAAATTAATTTTGTTTATAAAGGCTCTATCTCTTGGCAAATCTAATCTCTTTAAATAACTTAATAAGTACTCCATGGTGTGCTGTCTCATTTCTATGCCCTTTTTCAATCTTTCAAAAGCATATTGTTCACCAATAAAAACAAGTTGCTCAATTATTTCTTTATCAATTAATTCATTTTTAGCAAAACAAATAGAGATGTTCTCATAAATAGACAAACTAACAAATAAAGCATCATCCTCAGATAAGTATTGAAGTAATTTATTGTCACCGGCGTTGAATGTAAAGGTCTTTTTCTGGTTGTTGAGGCTTAGGTAGGGAACTTTTGTCATAAATAGTTTTTTGTTTTATTTTATCTCTTTCTGCTTGTGATTTTTACCTAATCTGTTTATATTGATCTTTAGTTACTCGTCAAAATAATTAATAAACTAATTATATCTGAATTGATAATGTACTAGAATATGCCAAAAGTAGACGTAAATAAGAAAAGAGAATATTTGGCTGATATTCCTGTAAAAGGATTATGGCGTAAGTTTGAAACTGGCGAAATAGAAAAAAACCTTCAAATACCTCTCGGACGGAATAAAAATAATCAAGACCATATTTTAAACTTAGGAGATTGTTCTCATCTCATTGTTGCTGGAGAAACTCTCTCTGGAGTAGGTATGTTTCGGAGAGTCGCATTAGCAACATTATTAAAGTTTAATGAACCAGAAGACTTAAAATTTATTTTAATCGACACTCTTAATATATCGTTTTTCGATTTTAAAAATATTGATAAATACCTATTATTTCCAATAATCAAAGAGGCTAAAGAGGCAAAGAAATCACTAGAATGGGCGAGAAAAGAATCAGAAAAGAGATTATTAAATCTTTACAAACCAAATGAAGTAAGAAATTTTAGAAATTTTGGTGATTATAATGAAAATAATCCTGACAATAAAATACCAGCAATTTTGATTATTATCACGGAATTGGCTGACGTTATAAATTTTGATAAAAATATTGATAGTCAAATTACTTCAATATCAATGATGGCAAAAGCAACTGGCATCTATTTTATGTTAATGACTCAAAGACCAACAACAGTTACAGTTCCGGGATTAATAAAGGCAAATATATATGGAAGAATTGCATTTAAATTACCTGATAAAAAGATGTCTAAAATAATACTTGATGAATATGGAGCAGAAAAATTGCTAGGACAGGGTGATATGTTATTTAATTCAGGTTTTTTAAGGAAATCTAAAAGATTACAAGGATATTCTTTAGATGAAACTGAAATTGCCAAAATGGTTTTTTAAAGAGTTGCTATGTCTTTAAAATAGCGAAAGCAATGTCTATCATTTACCTTAATAGAAATGATTTGAATTCCAGATATTTTTATAATTACGATATACAAAAACCAGCGTCTTTAATAAACTCTATAAATTCTTTTATTGTATTTCTTGAATCTCCAGAAAAAAATATAACTGGATCTGGTTCTATCTCCATTTTTGGTAGATCATAATAAGCAAATGTTAAAGCTTTTGCCATATTTTTTGAATCTTCTTTTGTTACATATTGCCAATCATTTGTATTATAATTACCCGACCATTCTTTCTTATCTTTTTCTTTATAATGTTCTGGGGGCTCTGTTCCTAACGGCTCCCAACCGTACTTTATAGCAAGTCTTTGGATTTGAGACCATCCATATATACTAAAGCGGAAATCTTCCCCTCTATTGTTTGTTAAATCGTATCCCATTTGGATTCCTTTCTTTTTACTTTTTATATTACTTTCTATTTAGATCAAGAACTGGAAAGAGATTACCTTCTAGATAATAGGTTCGAATAGCTTCCATTGCTCCCTGCAAATATAAAAAATTCCAGCAGAGCTGGATTTTTTTATATTTTGTGTGGTGGAGAATGATCAAGCCTATGCGTAGCGCTGGGTTCCGCCGGCGAGTGGCGAGTAAAGCGAGTCACCCGCCTAGTGCATGCGAGCCAACCTACAGAAAATATAAATAGGCGAGTCGTAGATTCCTTCCCGCCCTGCAAATATAAATTTTGGTATAATCATTTTTTCAAGACTCCAATAAAAAATATTAATCACTTTTAGACTCTGCTAAAATACTTCAATGATTGAAAGAGAAGGTTACCCATTAATTTTTATGATTGAGCAGGCTGATCTTCAGTATTATTATGATAAAAAAAATAAGTGTTATGTCGTTGAAGAGCTTGAGTCACATCAATGCGGACAGGGAAAAAAATTAGTTGAAGCTTTTATTAAAGCTATAGGAACTGGACAGTTAATTAAATTCCAGGCGATTATTGAGCCAGAAACCAGAAGAACTTTGATTAAACAAGGGATTCTTCAGTACGTTGAGAGAGTGGGTAAAAAAATGATATTTAGGAATGAATCTCTTTATAAAAGCTTAAAAATTACAAGAATGCTTTTGGGTGGAGGAGCGAATATTGAAGAAATGACTATAGAACCATTTTCCAAAAATTTAAATACAAACCCAGAGGAAAGTGAAACTATAGGTGATCTACACAGAGTCACAATAAATGTATTTGTGAAGACATAAATCAAGTTCTAACATCCTTCCCGCCCTACATCAAGATATTTTGATATATTTTGTAGAATATTTATGCCAAAGCCAAAAGAAACAAATTTTGTAGCAGAACAAGCTTCGCCAGATTCTTTTGTTGATTTTATTGCGCAAATAGTTTTTGATGATACTGTAGCTACCTACACAGATAGTCCAGAACCAATTAAAATAATTTAAAAACTATTTAGTAAATAGAAGCTAATAAATAGAAGCTAAGGTAAAAAATAAGCGTTTACGTAGCTGGTTACAGTTTCTTGATTTTTTTCACTAAAATCAGCCGAATTTTTATTATCAATTAACTCAAGCTGATAATCCCCACCATCCAGATAACCTAGTAAAAAAGCTAGGCAGGCAGGACAATCACAATTAACTTTTCTTAAATTTTCTAAACTAAGTTTTTCTAGTGTTTCAATACTTTGTAGGTCTGCTTGCTGAGTTTTTTCCAAACTCAGGCCGTGAGAAAAGTCACTACTAACAATTAATAGAGTGCTTGAGGAGTCAAGCTCTTGTTTAAGAGTTTGACCAAAACTGAAAAATTCTAAATCAGTTTTTTTTGGATTTAAGATCAGAGGTAGGATGCTTGCCTGGGGAAAAGAATATTTAATAAAAGGTACAAGAGTATAGATACCATGTTCATTGCGAAAACCTGTATCTTTTAGAGTAATTAAAGATTGTTCGTATAATTTCTCAATTAAATCTTGATCGCTGTTCAAAATTGAAAATGCTGTTTGCCAGTTAAGTAGGCTAGAGTGGGCCAGAGTTTGATCGTTAATGCTGTAATTAAAATGATCAGGACTAATTAGAATGACTCGCTCAATGTTATTCTTGTCAATTCCTTGAAAGAAATCAGCAATGAAATTTTTAGCTAAAAAATGATGAGAAGTGATGCCAGCAGAAACCAGCTTTTTTTCTTTTTTTTCCACGGAAGCAAATGCTTTCTCGTATAAACTTAATTGTTTATAGGGACTAGTGAGGAAAACTTCCGTTTTTTGATTTAAAGATTCGATTATTGGCTCGTTTTTAATAAAAAATCTGGATTTTAAACTAAGAAAACCCAAAGCTCCAGCAAGTCCAAGTAACAAAAGAGCAATAATCCAAAATATTTTTTTCATTTTTCAAGCAAGTCTACTTAATTAGGCTAGAGTTCCAATCAGGCATATTTGGCAGCTGAGACTTGTCTTGAGTGTAATTGAGTTGGCGCCAATCTTGATCGGTAAGTCTTTTACCTAGATCATTTTCAAATTCATAGTATGAATAAGTTAAACCTTTGGTCAAACGTGTCCCGTTAATGTCACTGACCGCTACATATATATAGTTGGGAATGCCATTGGCTACATATAAGATTTTTTGGCGGAGCCCATCAGTGTGAACATCAGCGACAATGGCAGATCGGACATGGTCTTCAGTGTATTCTTCTCCAGGTAAGGGGTGGAGTACTGACCACACAAAACTATCAGCGGTGGTTCTTAGCTCTTCAAAATCATCATCGCTAATTATTTCATTAGCCAGCTGTTTAATAGCAATTTCTCTAAAAAACTCAAGTGCTTCAATAAGTGACTCATGCCTACCTAAAAAGACATCATCCATTAAACCCTTTTGACTCAAGCCATTAACAGTCATCTTGCTAAGAGCTAGCAAACGATCAAAAAATTCAATGTCTGGCTCAACATAACCCTTAGGCACGGGAGGAATTTCTTCAGTATCACCTCCAGCTCCCATTTCGGCATAAGATTGTTTAGCATAAAGCAGGGTAGCGTGTTTCAATTCAGTCCAAGAGCCGAGGGCAGTTTGTAAGTTTTTGTTTTGCCAGGCTGGTTTCTTCATAAACATTGGATAATTATCTGCACTGTAATCTTTAAATAAGGCTTTGAGAGTATAAAGCCATGACCAGTAAAGGTTATTCGTCCAATCTTTTTCATTTTTTTCACTAAAGTATTGATCGAGTGTATTAAGTCGGTCTGCTAGAACATTTTTTGATTGTGAGGCATTACTCTCAATCCATTTTTTACTTAAATCATTAGCTAAATTATTACCGAAGATTGACATGGCTAATAAAGGTGTTGTGTAGCTAGGTAGTTTTTCTCCAGTTTTTTCATCTGCTAATTCGTTACCCTGGGTAAGATTAGTAAAAATAAAAGCGTCTGGAGTAAAACGAGGAGCCATTAAGCGAAAACCTTTTGTTTTTGCTTGAAGCTCTTCCTTTTTTAAATTAAAAACTTCATCGCCAAATACTAGGGTTGACATAATTTGAGGCCCATCAGCAGTGGCTAAACTATCTTGTACTTGTTTAATTAATTGCTCATCAACTTGCAGTTGATTCTGGCTGAAATTTTTAAGACTAGTTAAGTATTCACCTAAGCTTAGATCATCACGAGGGCCAACTAAAAAGGCAATTACTTGACCCATATTAGCCCATTTAGTATACATTTCTTCATCTCCTGCCTTTGCAAACAACAGTGAAATGTTGATAGCATCTCTAGTTAAACCTTCACTCTGTAGCAAAAAATTGTTTTGACCATACCAGGTCATTGCCCGGAAATAAGAACGTAAAATAGCGTTACGAGTATAGTGACTTCGAGCTTGGAATTGTGAGTAATCCGTTAAGTATTCAAGATTTGCTTGATTAATCAGCTCTCCAAATAGGGGAGAGGCTTGAGCTGATTCAGCGCTCATTAATAAATTTAATTCTTCTAAAGCTAATTGATAGATTTCTGGGCTTAATTGATCGCTGAGCAATAATAATTGAGCTTCAATTTGCTCTCGACTATCACTCTGATCATCAATAAATATTTCTGACTCATGATTTACTCGAACTGCATTCAAGATTGCTTTTGGTATGGCAAAATAAGCTGTTAATCGAGCAAAACTCTCTTGATTTTCTGAATCATTACTATTTTGGTAATTTTCAACAGATTTACTATATAAATAGTCAGTTAGGCTTAGTAAGTCAGCATAAAGTTGGGTTTGTTCCAAATATTCTAGTTGTTTGGATAGTAATTTGTAATAAATATGTAATAAATAATCACTAGTAATAAAAACTGAGTTTTCTGGTGCACGATCATAAATAGAGCCACCTCTAATTTTGCTATATAGTGCTGACCAATCATCAAGTCTACTAGCATAATCGTTAGGATCTAAACTATAAAAAACATCTAAATTTTCTTGAACAAAGAAATGTTGCTTGGTCAGAGTAGCAACTTGCGATTCACTAAAGACTTGTTTATTTTTTTCTTCAAAGTTGGCTAAGTTAGTTAAATTAGCTGGCCCAATTTCATAGGCCGGAACTTGAAACTCCACAAAACTAGTTTCTAATGGGTAATTGGCGAATGTTTCAGCGATAGCAATTTGTAATTCTTGATCGCTTGGAAAAGAATACCCTCGACTATTTGTTAAGATATTAACTTTATTTTGAGGAGTAAAGAAAGATGAAACAATAAACACTAAGAGACCAAGAAGAATTAAAGTAATGAGAATAAAAAGCAATTTCTTTTTTTTGTTTTGAGGTTTTGTCTCTTGACTTGTTGGTTCTGCTTGTTGATTGTTGTCACTACCGTTTGAATTTAATTCTTCATTAGCGATTTGGGGAGAAACATCGGATGTTTCTTGCATATTTTAATTCTAGCTATTTTAAATATAAGATGCAAGCAATAGATGTTTGAGGGTTGTGTAAAAAAATTTAAGAAATGCTTTAAATCTTTTTGATATTTTTTAAATTATTTAAGGAGAGGGTCAGTTTTTTTTAATTCATAAATTAATTCATCAACTGCCTTTGAGCGTTGAGTACTCAGAGATGGGCGGATTGCCTAGTTTTTCTTTAATACTTGTTAGTAGATCATGTTTATCGAAAATAGCACGATTTTCAATACGAAGAAGTGCTACTCCCGCTTCATTTAGAATTCTTTCTACTTCTTCATCTCTAGCCAATCTAGCTTCCTTTTGATGAGATCATAGCTGCCAGTACCAGTGATTCAGAAAAAATCGAGGGAACATTGCTTTCACTCAAGGGTGCAAATGGAGACGACATAACTCAATGTGCGATACAAAACTACTTGGGTTCTAATGGTAGTGGATCACTTGATAAAAGAATTCTTGAAAGAGGTGAGTCTATTAACGCTTCAGCCGCTCTATTAAAAGAAGAGTTAATAGAGTATATTGAGAAATACCTAGAGAAAATGAAGTAATTTTGTTGAGAGAAAGTAAGTATTAAAATTACTTATGATTTTCTTTAAAAATATTATTAATCATTATTGAGTATTCTTCAATATCAATATTTTTTTCGACCAGATCGGCCATCAAAGTTGTCAAACTTTGGATAATAGGAAATAGTTCTTCAGCTCGTTGAAGATCTTTGTGTAAAACATATTGCCATAGCAAGGGAGTTTTTGTGCCTTTTGTTTCTACCAGATTAGTGGCTATTATTACGCATAGATTGTTTTCCTCAGAGCTTAAATTCGCCGTCAATTTTTGAATTTTTCCAAGAACTATTAGAACACCTGATATACCAGACGAAAACTTAGGTGAAAAATATTGACTAAGTTGAAAAATGCTAAGTTGCTTTCCAGAAATATATATTTCCTAAATTAATCGGTAGATCGATTGTGTAATCAAGATAGTAATTAGTTTTTAGTATGCGCTCATTTATTAAGGGATAATTGTTTTTTGGCAAGACAATGATTGAAAAATATTTATTTTCTATTTTTTCATTAAGCTCTTGCCGCCAATTGATAAAATGATCTCTAACAAGTAGAGCTTGAGGGAAAACATATCTAAATAATTTTGTTTTATTTGTTGATATTTCACTATAGATAAAAAATTCAGTTTGTCCGTTATCATATATTGGCCACGCATATTCAATAGCAAGATTGACAAAATGTGGTGAAAGATAGGAGGTTTTTGGATTGTTTGCTTGTATGTACTCGACCGCCTTATTCCAGTTTTCACTACTCCTCACTCCGATACTATTTTTTTGTAAAAAATAACGATAGTTAATAATAATCGCAATAATTAAAAAGTATTGCATAAAATTCAATATTTTATTTGTTGGTTTTTTATATTGCCAAGCAATGAATAATATTATGGGTATTGTTAACAATTGATTGTAGTAAGTGAGGTATGTACCAGTATGTTGAGCTATAAATACTAGACTGATCAAGGAAAAAATTATGTAGATGAAGAAAACACTCTTTAAGGCTTTAGGATTAAAAAGCAATGAATAAGCAGTATAAAAAAAGAAGGCCAAAGAAATTGACCAATTATTTATAAAAAAATCAGAAAATTGTCGAATCATATAATGAAAATTATGATTACTATATAAATTTAAGTGGTTAATAAAGGTATGAGGAAAATAAAGCGGAAAAATAGAATTAATCAAAAAAAATGATGTTAAAGCAAAGCTAATAGAAGATACAATGAATGGGACAATGATGTTTTTGGGCTTTTTTAGTAAGAATAGATAAAATAAAAACAGCCCACAGCAGGACGAAATAAGGCTTAATATAATAAAGTAAAATACTCAAAACACCCAGTGAAACCCACAGAGCAGATTTTTTATCATCGTTTTGTACTAAGCTTAAGCTGAGAACAGTTAAAAAAATGGCATAGACTTCTGGCCTCAGACCTACAGAGTTAAACAGTAATGGAATAAGCAAAGCGCTAATGCTTATTATTAAGTTTTTAGTGTTTTTCCAAGAAAATAAGCCAATAATCAACGATGTTAACATTATTAATAAGCATGAAGAAACATGTTGAATATCTTGTAAGCTAAAGTTTGTTATGCGACCCACCATTCCAGTTATAAGAGGGGGTATAAGGCCGTAAGTATAAGTATGAGGTAAGCCTCGGTCAAAAGTAAAAGGATTTTGCAAATTTTTAAATTCGTTGGCAATATCAATAATAGCTCCATCACGATATTCTCTTTGAAATTGATAACTGATGTTTATATAAAGGTTTACTAGTCTATTTTTTAATATAATTAAAAGTAATATGAGTAAAATAAGTTCTAATAAAATAGTTCTTGCTTTCTTTTTTGAAGAATAATCAACCAGCATTTTTCTTATATTTTCTCTTAAATATTTAATAATTTTCACTGATTTATTATAATACGAATAGATTGGTATTAATAATGTATGCGTAATAAGAAAAAACAACATTTACTATCTGACCTGATTAGAAAAATTGAAAAACTACTAGTCAAGCAAAAAATAGTAGTTGTTTCTCTTGATGGAAGAAGTGGGGTTGGAAAATCAACAATATCTTCACTTTTGGCAAAAGAATTCAAGGCAGCAATTGTAAACTGTGATGATTTTTATGCTGGTGCTGAAAACGGCAATGAAAAAAATTGGCATAAAAAGACAGTGCTAGAAAAATTTAATCAAGTGATTGACTATCAAAGATTGAGAACTGAGGTTTTAAAGCTCTTGTTGCATGGTAAAGATGCAAGCTATCATCCTTTTGATTTTAAGAAGGAAAGAGGTTTATCAGAAGAGAGCGTTTTTCTTCAAAAAGCTCCGCTAGTTATTATTGACGGCATCTATTCGGCAGAAAAGCTTTGGGATTTAATTGATATTTTTGTTTTAGTTGAACTTGAGGATCAAGAACGAAAAAAAAGGCTGGTTGAAAGAGAGGGAGAAGAATTTATGAAAGACTGGCACTCCAAATGGGATGGGGTAGAGGATTACTATTTTCAAGAAATAATGCCAAAGAGTAAATTTGATTTTGTGATAGAGGGAATTATAAAAAATAAATTCTAATGAAGTTAAAAGATACATTATTTTTTTCAATTTGCTAAGAATCTGATACAATAAAAGTCTTATTTATTATTTAAAGGATAAATAATGTCAGAAATAGAAAGACCAAGTCAAAAACTTCCAGAAGGCTATCATTTAGATGAATCAGATACCGATATTGTTGTGCTTTACTGTTCAACAGAAATTGTAGGAAGATATAATGCCAGGCATGTTACTATGGAAACCCTTGTTTCAGATGCAGAGAAGCACATGAAGCAGAAGGTAGAGAGCAAACAAGAAGCTTAAAGATGGTTGTTATTTCTTTTCCTAGAAATTCATTTGTTTTCTCATTGTAGTGATGGTCGTATTTGAAAGATAAATTGTATTTTTTGCTTTCCTCTTTTACTTTCTCACTTAAGTCAAAATACTCGAAAGGGGGTTTGTCATCATAAAAGCAAGTTAGTGGTTCGGAATCAATATTGATAGCCACCAGCTTGACTCCCATTTTTTGGCATATTTCATTAAGTTTATTGAGTAGCAAAACATTTCTTTCTTTAAGGAGAATTTTTTCATTACTTTCACTTTGATTAATATTTCTCGGATTGCGCGTATCTTTATCCCAACCATTAACACTTTCCCAGAAAGATTGATCATGCTCTTCCATAATTCCTCTTAATTTAAGCATTGAAAAGTAATAGTACAAATAGCTGACTAGATAAGAATTTTTGAGAATAAAATTGGGTTTATAATCAAAAAACTTGTCATCGTACTTAAGATAAACAGTGTCTGAGGTGTTTTTATTTTGCTTGTTAATCTCTAGGTTTTCTTGCAGGAAGTCCTCATAAGGGATCTCGATATCAATTTGTCCACGGGTAGTTACATATCTGTTTAAAATAATCACCACATAATCAGGATCAAACAAAAGTCCTTCGTTTAACGCCCTGTAGACGATATCATCTAAGCTAATACCAGGATCCCCGAAGTTTAATATTTCTAGCTTGGCAATATTTTCTTCTGCAATATCGCTAAACCTTTTGCCATAAGGGATGCCTTCCCCAAAGGTAAAACTATCACCAAACATGACCATTCTAGTGTAATCTTGGGGTTTTTTGTAAGAATATTCCTTGTCTCTAAATTTTTTAGAATTAAATGAATACTGAACACTGAAGTCTGAAGTAACTGCCAAAACCTTAGCATTAGCCCTAAAGCCACCTTCTTCTTCGTCAAACATTTCTTGAGGTAGTCGATCAGAATTTTTTATTTCTTTGAGATAAATGCGAAAATCAATATCTTTTAGATGTCCATAAAAACGAAGACCAAGCTCAATTATTAGCAAGCTAAAGAGTGTGGTGGTGAGTAGTGCAACAACGTATAAGACTATTTTTCTCACAATAAAATATTATCATTATTGCAATGATTAAAATATAGTTGCTGGTTCTCAGAATTACTTTGCTTTTTACAAATCTGAGCTCTTTTGATATATTGCTTTCATGAAAATTGAAACAGTAAGGCAAATTGTGGAAAAACATGATCGCGAAGTCCCTACAAAATCTTGCGGGGCTAATCACAAGGCTGATGTAGAAAAAGAGTGCAAGCATAACACTAGCACTTGGAGAAACTAAATTATGCTTAAAGAAACTTTACAGGAGTTCCAAAGAGTGAGGGTTAGTCCAGATTATGAAAAAAATTCTAAAACCGTTTTAGATCTTTTTTATGACTTCCTGGCTTACTTAGAAGACAATCAGCGTTTTCCGAATTCGACAATTAATTCATTAAGTACTTTTATGTTTCGTCTACTAAAAGATGAACACATTGCCTTAGTCTTTTTTGAAGAAGAACTATACGATCATATGGTTTTAATGCTTGATGTTGAAAATGGTGTAGAAACGCCAGCTCTGTATATTCCACAAAGCTTTACAAGCAAGGTTGCTTATTCACCTGAAGAGCAAATCGGTGTAATAGCTTCAACAATTAGTCAGTGCCGCGATTATTTTTGTGGGCAAGTTAATGGTCGCAATAAAGAAGTAATTGAAACCAGAGCCTTAGCTTGTGAGGCAGAGGCGCTATTAGCCTTACTTGAAATAGCTAAACGAGAAAAAGTGGTGCTCAAGCTAAGTGATTTCCAAAAAACATTGTTGAGGGATTTTCCTAATGGCTTAGCAGACCTGGATGAGGGACTTTGGTATCCCAACCCAAAATACCAAAAAACCTTTAGTCCGCCTGCATACGACTCTTTATACAATCCAGCACGCAATTAATTTGCTATAATTGTTCAACAAGTATTTATAAAGCAGAAAGCAAGCTATGCCAGGCACTGAACAATTGTTTGAAAGAGTTTCCAAAATAGGAGATGATAAGGTACAGATCGAAGAAGGTTTGGGAGAAAAATATGTTTTGGGTTTAAAGGATGCTAAAGCAAGATTGAAGAATTTAAAGAAGCAACAAAATAATTTTGCTAGTCCAGAAATTTGGCAAAGAAAAATTGATGTTACCAAAAAAGCAATAGCTATGTTAAAAGGCAAGTAGATTAACTTGACATAATAAACAACTCGAGTATATTATGAATATATAGTAATTAATTGAGAGATATCATGCCCAAAAAAACTGCCCCCCAAAAAAAATTTTCATTTGCTCCTATTTTCTTTTCCATAATAGTTTTAATCATAGCCGCCCTCATTTTAACTTTTTGGCGCCCCAATCAACAGCCAAGTATCAATGGCATCTTGCTTTTGAGTGAAAACAGCGGCGATATTACTGGTTATTACAAATGGGAAGAGGTTTTAGACACCAAAGATTTTAAAGCCATTGTTAAACCAAAACGTGCAGTTTTAGAGGAACATCCAGAATATTTTCGTAATTTAGCTAGTAAGGGTTATGAGGTGGCAACCGGTTACGGTGAAGCACCTTTTTGGAATATGCCTTATGAAGAGCAATATGAGATTATGAAGGAGTATAAAGAATCTGCTGAAACTATTTTGGGTCAGCCGATTAAGATTTTTAGTTCCAAATACTTCGCTTATGATGAGAACACGCTCAAGGCGGCTGATGCCTTGGGTATTCCTTATATTCTTGGGCGAGGCAGCGATATTAAAGCGGTGATTTATGCCCCCCAGGAGTATCAAGTGCGGATTTTATCAGTTTCAAATTTGGTCTTTGGGGAGATGGGTTCGGGTTCGCTTTGTGATGTAAGCTTATATCAGCGTGGTTCCACTGCTGAAGATTTTGCTCAAGTTTTGCAAGAAAGTATCGATCAACAACCTCGAGATATGGTTTTAGTTTCTCATGTTTATATTGGTGGTACTCGAGTTGGTTGGTGGGATGTTTATGAAGATGCTATTAATTCCAAGCAAGTTGCTTGGCAGAGTTTCGATGACTGGGTGGCTGACACGCAAGTAATTAGCCAACCTTATGCCGAAATTCCTTTTAATGATGAGGTTAAATATGTTGAACCAAAGCCAGCTGTACCACTGGACGAAATTGAGCTTATTCCTGAACTGCAGAAAAACACCCTCAAGGTTTTTCATAATGGTCAAGGAGAGATGTGCTTGCAATTCTTAGAGTTTATTGACAGTATCGACTATCCCATTCAGGAGCATTTAGTAACTGACGAGGATTTTGTTAGTTTATTGAGTCGCTATCAGAAACAATATGGTCAGAGTCATGGGGTGTCTGAGACCTTTGGCTACTATCCAATCATTTTTATCAATGATCAAGCCTTTAGTGGTTTTAATGAGCAAGTCAAAGCCGCTATTCTGCAAGAAATTGAGCAAAACTAAGAAATGTTTTAGTTAATTCTGCCTATGCTATACTATATTTAAGTGTTTTCCTGCCCCCTTGAAAGAAATTATGGCAATAAGTCTCCATGGTCGAGAAATCAATGCCGCAGTTTTTGATTTTGATCAGACTCTTTATCGTCGTCTTGGCGAATCTGAAGAAGAAATGTGGGGCGATTTGCGACGTAAATTAGTAACAAACGCTGATGTTTTGCTTAAACAAAAGATTGCTGATCCGGACGAAGAAACAATAACAAAATTAGTCAAAACTTATGTTGAGCAAGCTCAAGAAATAGGTTGGAAGCCATCGTTTGAAGTAATGGGTGGTAGTGAAGAGGCCTATTTTGAAATTACCTCGTCTTTATCCATTGCTGATTATTTATCTTATGATTTGGACTTAGTAAAGCTTTTGAGTTCATTAATGCAACACTTACCGGTGCATGTTTTTACTGGATCAGTCAGAAAGCGAGTGTTTGACGCTTTGGAAGTACTACTTGGTAGCTTGAGTGAACAGTTTTTATACAAAAGAGTCTTGGCCGTTGATGATATGAAAAAAGGAGCAAAACCTGATTTATCTGCCTACCAAGAAATGTTGGAAAGATTTAATCTTAAACCAGAAACCAGTATTTTTATTGATGATCAATTATCTGAAGTAGAAGCAGCTGCTAGCCTAGGGATGATTACTTTTTTAATTCAAGAGCAAGACAAAATAATTGAGCCTCACATTGTTATTAACTCAGTTTTAGATTTGACGAAATACTTGGAAATTAAATGACAAACAATATTATTTGTTACAATGATTGAGCTATGAAAAAATTTTTAATTGTTTTTTTATTAATAGCTGCTTTGATAGGAAGCTATCTTTGGCTTAACTCAAGAGAGGAAGAGGAGCTAACACTTTTACCAAGCATCAGTGATGATTTAGCAACAGATGATCAGTTAGAGTCGCCACTATTAATAGCTGAGGGTTTAGAGGTGCCTTGGGCATTGGCCTTCTTACCCGATGGAGATATTTTATTAACTGAGCGTGAGGGTCGGGTCAGATTAGTTGCTGATGGAATTTTGCAAGCAGAACCAGTGCTTGTGCTTGATAGGGTAGAAGCAATTGGTGAGGGTGGTTTACTGGGAATTGCCATTCATCCTCAGTTTAGTGACAACTCTTTTGTTTATCTCTATTACACCTATCGCAGAGATGGGGCTTTAGCCAATCGAGTGGTAAGAATGACTTACCAAAACAGAAAACTAAGTAATGAAGAAATCATTATTGACAATATTTCTGGAGATGACATTCATAATGGCGGTCGGCTTAAATTTGGGCCAGATGGCTATCTATATATAAGCACTGGTGATGCTGCCAAAGCTGATTTAGCTCAAGATACTAACTCTTTAGCTGGTAAAATTCTGCGAGTCAGTGATGAGGGGGGTGTAGTAGAAGGCAACCCTTTTAACAATTTGGTTTATTCCTACGGTCACCGCAATTCTCAAGGTTTAGCTTGGGACAGCGCTGGCCAACTGTGGGCTACTGAACATGGTCCTTCAGCTCAAGATGAACTAAATTTAATTGAGATGGGTAAAAATTACGGTTGGCCGATTATTACCGGAGATGAAGAGGCAGAGAACATGGAAACAGCTCAGTTGCAGTCTGGCACCAGCGATACCTGGGCACCTTCGGGATTAGCTTTTATCGACGGTTCACTTTTTTTTGGTGGTTTGCGTGGTCAAGCGTTACATCAAGTAAAATTAAATCAAGAATTAAGTCTTGAAAAACATTTTTCCGGCCCCTTTGGGCGTATTCGAGCAGTAGTTGCTGGTCCAGATGGTTTTTTATACATTACCACCAGCAATCGAGATGGTCGGGGCAATCCTAGCACCCAAGATGATCGCTTAATTAAAATTGATCCAAATAGTCTTTGATTAAAATTTAATTTTTCAGATGATGAGCATGTTATACTATCAGATTAATTATTTATTAATAGCTAAGGGAGTTGCTAATGTCATCTACTAGCAGATCAAAAGAATTATTTAAAAAATATGGGGTTAATTCCTCCCTTGTTTCAGCACTAGATTTAGAGCAAGATCAAAATAAAATAGAAGAACTGCAAGATCAGATTTCAAAAATCCTTTGTGCAGCTTTACTTAGTTTTCGAGTAGATGAGAATGACATTTCAGAAGTTAAAAAAATGGCTGGTTTTTAAATTAAACTATCAATTTCAATCGGGTCTGATGATCTATTGTGATACAATAACCAACATATGACACCAGAAAAAGGACAGAACAAAGTTAATAAATCTGAAGTTAAAAAGCTAGAATTAGTTGAGGTGTTGGCCAGTAAAATTTATAATTCAATTATTAAAATTGGCCAAGAACAAGGTTTAACCTTAGCTGATCCTGAATTTGTTGATAAAGTTTTTTGGGCACTGACCAAGGCCAAACTTCGCATTTACAATGAATCAAACGAGCTCGGTCAAAACGATTAAGCCTTAGCTACTTAGTTTTCTCAAGAAAAAAATTACTTGAAAGAAAAATAGCTTCTTTTCGGTATTACAGTTAGATAATAATTGTAAACAGAAAGGAGGTAAAATGTTAAAAAAGCAAGTAATTTCCCTAGGAATAGTAAGTTTATTGATTGCCGGAGTTTTTTTACTCCCCAATGTAGTTAATGCTTATCGTGGTAATCCTAGTATTGAGGGTCCCAACCACACTGATGAGCGACACGAAGCCATGACTGCTGCTTTTGCCAATAATGATTATTCAGCTTGGCAAGAACTGATGCGGGGTAAGGGTCGAGTAGCGGAAGTAGTTAACGAAGGTAATTTTGCTAGATTCGCTGAAGCTCATCAATTAGCCCAAGAAGGAAAAATTGAAGAAGCCAAGCAAATCAGGGCAGAATTGGGTTTAGGACTTGGCAATGGTGCTGATAAAGCCCAAGGACAAGGGCAAGGACAGATGAATCGTCGCAATCGCTAAGCAATTTTAAAAAGCCCTCTTAATTTTTAAGTGGGCTTTTTTACCTTTTAGTAAAATTAAAAAGATACATTATTTTATAGTCAAATGGGCTTTATAATAGTTTTTGTTCATAGTTATGCCGAATTATAAAAAGTTAAGTGATGAAGAGTTGGTAGATCTAGTCAGAAAGAAAGATCAAGAGCTTTATCGCTACTTAATTGATCGCTATCAGGCTAAACTTTTGCGCTATGCTGTTTATTTAACAGCCGACAATGATCAAGCTGCAGATGTAATCCAAGAGGCTTTTATTAAGGCTTTTGTCAATCTTCAGTCTTTTAACAGCAAAAAAAAGTTTAGCAGTTGGCTTTATCGGATTACTCACAATGAAGCAATGAATATACTAAATCGCTACAAACAAGAGTTGCCAATACTCAAAGATGTCGATTTTGCTAGCAATATTGATTTGGAAGATGATTTTATTAGAAAGGAATTAGAGAATCGCACTAAAGAGTGTTTATCGCAAATGCCACTGATTTATAAAGAAGTCTTAACTCTTTATTATTTAGAAGAACAATCTTACGAGGAAATTAGTGATATTTTGCGAGTAGCAATTGGCACGGTAGGTACTAGACTCAGTCGAGCTAAGATATTAATGAAAAAAATATGTCAAAAACAAAAAAAGTAAAAACAAATAGCAAAACGGAGCAAAAAACAATTGACTTGAGTCAAGAAATTATGGCTAAGGTGAAAACTGGTGAAATTAATATGAAGCCAAGGTGGTATTTTATTTTAGGCTCTAGCTTGTTGTTTTTAGGTTTAGTAAGCTCAATTGTTTTGGCAGTTTTTTTGTTTAATTTAAGTTTATTTGTCTTGCGCCGTCAGGGACCAATACACTATTGGCGCTTAGAAATGCTTTTTAGTAATCTGCCGTTATGGATACCAGTTTTAGCTATTTTAGCACTGTGGAGCGGTGTTAAATTATTAAAAAAATATGACTTTTCTTATAAAAAGAATTTTTCACTGATTATTATTTCTTTTGTAGCTGCAATTTTTTTAGCTTCTTGGGTAATTGATAGTTCAGGACTGAATGAATTTTGGTCAAGAAAAGGGCCAATGAGACGTTTTTACCAGAATTTAGACCAGGGTATTATAGATAAAAATTTTGGAGATAGGCCTGGGTTCGGCAAATCAAGTTCTACCAATCGTAAGCACTTTTAGCCTAGTTTATTCAAGCTCCTTCACCTGAGTCACAGCATCTACTTTCCACTCAGCATCTTCTTCAATTAGGGTGATGGCTTTTAGTATACGACCACCAGTTGAATAATTGAGCCCAATGGTGAGGATGGCGCTGCCGTCTTCTGCTAAAACTAAATTTTCTACGCTTACTCCCTGATCTGGCGTATTTTCTACGCCAACAAAGGTGGTTAAATCACGAGATAAAGTTTCTTGCTTAACTTTTGTTTGAGCTTGGCTAGATAGAGCTTGATAGGTACGATTAGCTGCTGCTTCATCCATGCTTGGTGGGCCAACTTCAATAAAATCTAAGACAAATTGAAAACCAGCTTTTTCGGCTTCTTCTGCTTTTTTGCTTAATTTATCATCTGCTGTTTCTTCATTGCTGAGACCTGTTAGCTTTTCTTCCTCGGGAACAGCTGAGTGTTCCTCTTTGGCAAGATCAGTTACTTCTTTTGGACTCATAAAACCTGGGCCTAAATTATACCAAGCCAGGCCAATAACTATAGCGATAATGGCTGAAATTATTAAAACAATAATGCCTGTATTGTGTTTTTTCATAATAAATACAATATATCAAAATATTGAAGAAAGATTATTAAGAGAAATAAGCCTAAATCAAGCCTAAGCTGCAGGGTTAAATTAAAAGATTACTTAAAAAATTAATAATTGGTCCGAGTAATTGTGCTACTGCTGATTGGCCATTAAAAATTGGCAAAATCATAAACAATAAAATAAATTGACCGTAGCGCTCCATGACAGCTTCGTATTCAAAACTACTTTCTCTGGGTAAAATAGCTCTCATAATTTTACCCCCATCAAGAGGGTAGACAGGTAGAAGATTAAATAAGGCTAGGGCGAGATTAATATAAATTAAGAATTCAGCAAAAACCGCAATGAGACTGCTACCAATAAGGCGAGTCAAGAGGGCCAATAAAAGAGCAATGATAATATTAGTTAAGGGTCCGGCAGCAGCGATGATAGCGGTATCGCGCACCGGCGACTTTAGATTATAAGGATCGTAGGGGGCAGCTTTGCCCCAGCCAAAACCAGTTAATATAATCAATAAAGTGCCTAAGGGATCTAGGTGAGCCCTTGGGTCAAGAGTTAGACGACCCTTTATTCGTGGAGTAGGATCTCCCAATTTATCAGTAACATAGCAATGGGCTGCTTCATGAAAACTAATTGACAGCAACAAGCCAATTAAGATTAAGAAAAAAGCAATGGGGTTGGCAAGCAATAAACCGATTAGCATGTATTCCATTCTACTACATATAGCAAATGATAAAAGTTTAATTTTAATCAGGAGATAATTGCAGAAAAGCCTTGATCATGTTAGAATTCCTTCTTATGAAAAGAGCAAAGGTTAGTGAATTAATTAAAAAATTACCACGAGCGTCTCATACTGGTCATAATGTTTCTCACGCCAAGAATCGTACTAAGCGTAAGTTTAAATATAACTTACACGCAGTAACTGTAGTTTTAGATGGGGAAAAGAAAAAGATTAAGGTTCCAACAAGCCAACTCAGACAACTTAAAAAAGCTGGTTTAACTACCCATTATCAAAAACCCAGCGAATAAATTTTCTAGTTAAAGTCAATCAGATTTTTAATTTCCCTAAATAAGCAAGGGTTTTTCCCAGCAAATTGGACTTTTTCCAAAACTAAACGCTTGCTTGCCCCTTTTTCTTCAATTTTACAAGACAAAATTTTTAGCCGTTGTTCTCCTTTGTGAGTAGGAGCAATTGTCCATAAGCCAGGCCAAGGTTGAAAAGCTTGGCAGGCATTATTAACAAATTCTAATTGTTCTAGTTTAGTTAGGGGATAATGTCCCAAAATTCCTTGACCAGCCAATAATTGAGTTAATAAAGCTTCTTTTTTAATATTTAAAGAAGAATTATTTTTTTGTAATTTCTTCAGTTCTTCATCTGAGCTAAATTCCAACAAATTTTTTAACTGTGACCAAGCCACAAAAGCATCTGCCTTATCTAGGCGTTGAGCAAATGGGGTAGGAGACTGAGTTTTTTGGGGAACAGCTTTTAATTGACCCTTAATAAATTGCAAAATATTGTTTGCTAGAGATTGATTGATTAGAGTAAAAGCCTTTTGATAATAGTCTGCCAGTGTCCAATCTTCAGCGATATTAAATATTTTTTGCAAAATAATATCACCACTGTCTAATTCTTTTTTGACGGTCATTAAGCTCACAGCAGTTTTTTCGCCTCCAATCAACTCACCGTGCCAAGGACGCTTAAAATCTTTAAAAAGCATAGCAAACTGACCAGGAGAACTGCCTCGCCAACGAGGTAAAAGGGAGGGGTGGATGTTGAGGGCATCTATTTTGGGGAAATCTAATAGCCAATCTGGAATAAAATAACCAAAATCGACTACCAGCAAAATATCAACTTCATGTGCACGAATTTGTTTTTTTAATTGTAAATTTTTTAGATTATCAGGTACTAGAAAAGTATTAATTTGCTTATCTTTAGCCCAAAGGGCCAGGGGGTTAATGCTTAATAGTTGTTTACGACCTATCTTTTTAGGGGGTGGAGTGAGCACCCAGACTAATTCAAGGGCTTGGTTTTTAGCCAATTTCTCAGCAATTTTTTGGCTATGCTGGGTTGAACCAGCAATTGCCAAACGGAGTGGAGGAGATGAATTTGATTTCATACTGATCTTTAAAAGCTTTCCAAAATTTGCCGATCTTTAATTTCCACCCATTGCTCATCTTGAATAATATAAGCTGGCAATTCATTTTCTAAGATATGATCAGTAAAGAGGACTCCCTGCAAATGGTCATATTCATGTTGAATAACGCGGGCCAAAAAACCAGAATATTTTTCTTTTCTAAGTTCTACTTGCCCCTGATCATCAATGCTTTGATACTGGATTTTTAACCATTCCCAGCGGGGTACAGGGCCATAAACTTTTGGTACCGAAAGGCAGCCTTCGAAGTGTTCACTTTCCTTGAGTAAAGTCTTTTTTTGACTATGTTCAGTAATTTTGGGATTAATGAAGGCTTTAATAATTACTTTTTTATCTTTTTGATCAGAATTTCTTAGAACAAAAATTTGCCAAGATTTATTGACCTGAGGAGCGGCTAAACCGACTCCTTCGGGATCTTTTTCGAGTAAAAGTTGTTTTTTTAGTCGTCCTATAAATTTAACTAGCCTTTTATCAAATTTCTCGACAGGGCTGGCCACTCTACGCAAAGTTGGGTGAGGCGCGGAAATAACTTTCATGGGGGATATTATAACCCAAATTGCTTGGTTTATAAATCTTTATTCTCTAGTGCTGCCAATGCTTCTTGAGCTGAAGTATTATTAGGATCAATTTTATCTAGTATGTCTTGATAGTAATTGCTTGCTTCTTGAGTTTTACCCTGTAATTCTAAAATTTTGCCAAGCGCATAATAAGCCTCCCAGTAGTTTGCTTTTAATCGAATGCCTTTATTGAGCAAATTAATGGCAGTTTCCTGATTACCTAATTCTTCTTCTACTAGGGCTAAATTATAATAAAGTTTAGCTTCGCTAGGCGAAAGATTAATAGCTGTTTGCAAACTATCTTTAGCGGCCATATAAAACCCGTCACTAAGTTGAGCTAATCTGATGAAAATTCTTGATCGACTTTTATGAAAATTAAGATGCACCGGGTTAAGTTCTTGCACAAAATTACTAGTTTCAATAGCGGCCTGAGCAAATTTAGCGCTGTTTGTCGCTTGTTGGTCTTTAGCAAAAGCAATCGCCAAGATGCTATATTGACTAGCTAGTTCGTCATAAAATAGCGCTTCTTTTGGCGACTCTTCAATGGCATTTTGTATTAGTTGCACTCCATTTTGCCAATCTCCTTGTTGAACCTGAGTTTTACCTTGACTAAATAGATAGTCTGCGTACCAAATTTTCCAAACACCAATGTTAAGGACAAATAATATTAAAAAAACAGGGATCACTGCCAGATACTCCAAGTAATTAAGCTGCTTGTTTTTGATTTTTGGCCAAGATAGGTCTTGTTTTAGCAAGACGCTGGCAAAAATTGCAAATAGTAGATTGCTAGTGACGGTTGAGAAACCAAAGAAATTGCTAATAAACATGGCTAGTAAAGCACTAGCTAGAGCAATTTGTAGGCTAGTTAACTGTTTGAGATGCCACTCTCTGATGAGATAAACAGATAAAGCCACAAATAAACTTAAGTAGCTAAGTAAACCAACAATACCGGTGGTAGCCAAGAAGTTGAGCAATTCATTATGAGCCTTATTGTATAAAAAATCCCATTCTGAAAGCAGGTTATGTTCAACTAATCGATCTTGATAATAACTATAAGCAAAAGTTTCTACTCCAGAGCCAAAAATAGGATAACGCTGCCAGACTTTCCAAGCTCCTTCCCAAACTACTTTTCTAATATCGCTAGATTTAGAACCGCCGGCTTGGGGAGGGTTAACAATTTCTATTTCTTGTTCGTTGCTTTGATCGTTTGTAGTTAGACCATCAGTTAGAGAGCTTAATATTGATTGATTAGGAGAACTCAAGCTTAAACTAGGACTAAAAATGACAGTTGCCAGTAGAATCAAAATAAAAGGTAGTAGTAAGAAGATGTTTTTGATTTTATTTTTGATAATCAGCTTTTGAGCAGCTAATTGAAAAACGAGAGCAACACCCAGGGCCAATAATCCAGAACGTGATTTGGTAAATAATAGAGCTATTGATAGCAAAACAATGAGCAAGCCATAATAAATAGTTTTTAGTAATTGCTTTGGTTTTTTTGATTTTTCTAAATGTTGCCAAAACTGCCAAATTGCCAAAGGAATAAGCATTATTAAAAAAGCAGCTAACCAATTAGGTTGACCAAAAGTGGCAAAGACACGATTTTGTACATCCTGCACCCAACAAGCAACATCATAATTACCGGTGACAATTAAGCAGCTTAAAGAATGACCGAGGCGTTCAGGAATGGCATATAGACTCATTAACAAACCAGCAAATAACAAGTTTTTTAACAGTAGTGTTAATTGTTTTTTATCTAAATTGTATTGAGCACTATAAAATAAAGCGACGTAGGTGATAACAGAAAGCAAGCCACCATTAAAACGAGTGTAATAACCAAAAATAGAGGTACGCTGGTGAATAGAAAAGATGGTAGAGATCAGCTGGGAGAGTAAAAAGAGAAGAATTAAGTAATTATGAATTCTGTTGCGATATAGACATCGTTTACTGACTAGTGATCGCAAAGTCCATACAGCGATAATTAGGCTGGATAGAGTATAAACAAAAATCATTTTGTTAAACTCAAAAAGTTCTTGATTAAACCAGGTGAAAACAAAAGGAGTGCAGAAAATCAATATATTAAGTAGTACAAATATTATCTTTTGCAAAAGTTGATCAATTTTTTGCCGACTAATGCTCATAATGGGCATAGTATAGCTGATTTTCTTCTTCTTTTTGTTTTTAATTTATGTTAAATTAAGAGTAGTTAAGAAAGCCTGCCTATGACCAATATTCAAGATGATCAATCAAATGTAAAAGATGTTGGCGCTGCCGACATTAATGATTACCAAGCCGATTCACCAACAGTTAATACACAAAATCCAGATTCGGCGACCACTTCTTCTGATCAAGCGATAAAAACGACTCCAGCCAAAGCCGATGTTGAAGAATTATTGAGTCAATTAGAAGCCTTAAATAAAGAAATAGCTGCTAAGACAGTTGCGACTACTCCCCAGTTAGAAGATAAAAAAGAAGAACCAGAAAAATTAGAGGCTCCCCCAGCTCAGCCTGCGATAGAGAGTGGTGATGAGCCTCAGTTGCCAGCAAATGCTCAAGAATCAAAATCAGACCTTGATTTAGATAAATTTATTAACGATCTTGAAACAAAAATTGCTCAGAAAAATGATTTGCCAGAAAAAGAGAGCGGTGCTGATCAGAGTAGTAATGAGCTTAGCAATGAGCTTAGCAATGAGCTTAGCAATGAGCCTAGCAATGAGCCCAGTTCTGAGCCTGTTGCGCCTATGGTTAAACCAATTCCGACGCCAACTATTATTCCAGATCCAAGCTTAAGCAGCCCAAATGAAACAAGCGCTACTGCGGCAGAAAGCCAAAACACTGGTTCTGTTGAAGAAAACTTTAATCAAGCTCGACCGTCGCTAGACTTATCGGGAGTGACCGAGCAAACAGCGCCCTCACTGACCCTAAATAATGGTCAGTTAGAGGAAAAAACTCAAGAGATAGGGGTTAATTTAGCAAGTGATAGTGCTGATTCAGGTACAGAAAAGACTGAAACTCAAAGTAATGAGGAGGACTTAGAAAGTCAAAATATTTTCACGATGTTAGCTTTGGATGATCTCAGTGAAGAAGAGAAGCAAGGATTTCTTAAGGAGCTCGAGCAGTTAATTTGGAATAATTTTATAGAAGTCGAGTTGCCTCTTTTATTAAATAATGAAGAAAAAAATCAAGCAGATCAGATTTTAGCTGACAGTAGCAAGACAGAAGACGAGCGCAAAGAAGCACTTTTGCTTTATTTAGACAAATTTGTGCCAAATCTTGAAGAGATTATGTACAAAAAAGCTCTAAATCTTAAAAAAGAAATGTTTGAAGAGCGGCTAAGAAAACTCAGAGAAAGTGCTACTGAAGAAAATAATTTAAGTCTTATTGCAGATCTTGACCAGATTCAAGATTTGATGGAGGCAGGTCGATATAAAACTGCCGTAAAACTTTTGAATAAAGCCTAATTTTCTGTTAAGCTTTGATGTATGGAGAAAGGGATTGAGCTAATTGATCTTAGCCATCGCTCTTGGGTATTTTTGTGGGACTCTAATAAAGAACAAGCCATTAATTTTGGTCAAGAGTCTTTAGATTGGTGGCAGTGGTATCAGCAAGATCAAGGCAAGGAACACTGGCAGTTGGTTTTTCCTCTGAAGGCAGGTATTTTGCAATCAAAATGGGCTTTGGAGCAAACTCTAAGGAATGAAATTGCTTCAGATGAAGTCAAGTTTAAAGGGACGAAACGTCTTCAAGTATTAGTCGCTAGTGCCAATACTTATTTAGAAAAAGAAGCAATAAAGCATCTAGTTGCTCAAGTGTTTTTTAAGCCAACGAGCATAATTAACCGATCAGAGTTCTTTAATAATTATTTAAAGAACAAACAAGATTTTTCAAAACTAAAACTTATCATAGACTTAAATTTAGATTTTGCTGAGCTCTCCTTATTTTTAGCCGATAAAAAACTCAAAAGCAAGCATCTGGCCTTAAGTCAAAATTTAGATGAAGTGGTTTTAATTAAGCGCCTAAAATCTGCTGTAGATACTTTTGTTTTAAATGTGCCAATCAATTTATTTCAGCAAAAGTGGCAATACTTTTACCTCTTTCTTCATCAAGATATAAAAAGCGCTTTGATTTTAGAAGAGCTTAGTCGCCACTTGAAAATGGAGGGCATTCTTAATCAGGAAGCAATAGCTGCCTATGTTTAATTATTATAAAGTGACTCGCTATCTTGTTATAACTGGACTGTTTATTTTTATTTTTTTATTAGATTTTTTAGGGTTTTTAACCCTAAGTTCTTGGCGCAATGCTGTGGCCCATTGGCAAGCGCATAATTATCAAGTTTTGCTTAAGCTAACTCAACCAGTGGGTAAGTTGCGCCAATTTTGGCAATTACGTCAAAAATTGGAAGATCTAGAGTATCGTTACCGTGAAAGCTCAGTACAACTGACTGAGCTAGAGGCTTTACGTGAAGAGAATCAAGCCCTAAAGAGACTTTTGGAAAATACTGATCGAGGTTTAGAGAAAAATTTAATTGTTCGGCCCATTAGTTCTTTTGCTAAGCCAGTGCTCGCAATTGGTAGTGACAGCGGTGTTCAGGTTGGCTCTGTGGTTTTGGGTGAGGGTAGTTTATTAGGCATTATTGAGGAATTTAGTCATCAGCAGGCACGAGTCTTATTACTTAAAGACATGTTTGATCAGGGGATAGTGGCTAAAACAGAGTCGGGAGCTAGAGGGATTGTTCGTGGTGATGGCAAAAATATTTTATTAATTGAGGTTGCTAGTGAAGCAACACTTAATTTGCGCGAAAGGGTGCTGACGGTGGGTCAAGAGGGGATAGCTGCTGATATTTTTATCGGCAGAATTGCTAATTTAAAAGATATTGATTCAGCAAAAGCGACTCAGGAAGCAATTCTGCAACAAGATGTTAGTTTTCATGAATTGAGTCTGGTGGAGGTTCAACCATGATTTACCTCAATCGATTGCTACAAGTTATCTTTTTAGTTTTCTTATTAAGTATTGAGTCAACTTTGTCTTTACCGATCTTTTCTTTGTTTTTAGTTTTTAGACTATTGGACAAATTTAATTATAGAGATGAAGAAAGTTTTTATTTAATCATTGCTGCCTTATTATTGGTAGTTTTGGCCATAGCCCTGTTTTATCAACTAAGTATTAGTAGTAGCTTGCTAATTATTGCTATCTATTATTTTTTACGAAGCTTATTTGGTAATAAAATTTTTGCAAAAAATTTTCAACAGTGGCAATTATTACAATTGTTATTATTTACTGCTTTACAGTTTGTAATATTTTTCTTATCTGGCTTGAGCTTTAACTCTTTCATGCTCTTGCAGGGCTTAATTATTTTTGTTTTACTTTTTTTTAAGATCAGTGCTGTAGGTAAATTATGAAAAAAAATAGATTTATCTATGGAGATCAGCGAAAATTATTTTTTTTCTGCACTATTTTGCTCTTTGTTTTTATTTTACTTTTAGCTCGCCTGATTGATTTGCAGTTGGTTAGGGGACAGGTGTTAGCCGAATTAGCAAGTCAGAATCGCTATTTTTCTAAAAATTATTTAGTTGAGCGAGCCCTAATCTTTGATCGTTATCAACAATCTTTAGTTAAAAATCGTCCTAACTATTATTTATTGGCAGATCCTCACCAACTTTATAGTCAGCAAGAATTAATAGACCACAACCAAGCTTTATTTATGATAGCTACGGATAGTGCTTCACTCAATCGAGATTATTCCAGAGTCTACACTTATCCTCAGGCCTTAGCCCATGCTTTAGGTTACGTAACAGGTATTACCGCTGATGATTTAGTCGAAAATAAACAATTAAATTTTGCTGAACAATTTGGCCGAACAGGCTTGGAAAAATCTTTTGATAGCTCGCTTCGCGCTAGCTTAGGAACTGAAGTTTTTGAGGTAGATGCACTGGGGTATAAACAACAATTGGTGAGCAGAACTGAGGCTTTTCCTGGAACTAGTCTCTCAACTAGTCTTGATCCTTGGTTGTCAGAAGTAGCCTATCAAGCCTTGGCAGACAGAAAGGGGGCGGTGGTGATAATGGACGCCCAAACTGGCCAAATTTTAACTTTGATTAGCAGCCCTAGTTTTAATCCAAATTTATTTGAGGAAGTGCGTTTAGCTCGTTTAGCAAAGCAGGTAAATAGTGAAGCCCAAAAAAAGCTAGCTGTTCAACTCGACGACGATAGACAGTTATTCTTTAATCGAGCTGTGAGTGGCAGTTATCCACCAGGCTCAATTTTTAAATTAGTGACGGCTTTGGCTGCTTTGGAAGAAGGAGTGCTTGATGCATCGACGACGGTTTTGGATGAAGGAGTATTGGAAGTAGGCGAATATCAATATGCCAATTGGTACTATACCCAATATGGTCGGGTTGAGGGCGAGATAAATCTTTTAAGAGCTATTATAAGAAGCAATGATATTTTCTTTTATAAAGCAGCTGAATGGCTTGGTCCCCAGAAATTAGCAGATTATTCCAGACTATTGGGTTTGGGTAAAGCGACGGGCATTGAATTGAGTGGAGAAGCACTAGGTCTAGTACCTGATCCGACTTGGAAGGAAGAGTATTTAGGAGAAAAATGGTTTTTGGGTAACACCTACCATTTTGGCATTGGTCAAGGAGATGTGTTAGTTAGTCCTTTACAGTTAACTCAAGTTTTTCAGACTCTGAGTAATGGTGGAGTACAGTGTCGGCCAACCTTGTTGATGAGTGTTAGAGAGTGCCAAGACTTATCTTTTAGAGAGGAAAATTTGGATTTGATTAGTCGAGCTTTGTTGGGCGTTACCCAAGAAGGAGGGACAGCTTTCCCTTTATTTGATTACAATCAAGCTTTAGTTTCAAACTTGAAAGCTCGATTAGGTGAACAGGTTTTTGAAAATCTTAGTGCTAAAGAAAAGATTAGGGCCGGAATGATAGCTGGTAAAACTGGAACTTCAGAGTTTGGTAGCGCTGACCAGCGTGGTTATCGTGCTACACATGCCTGGTTTTCTAGCACTGTAGGCTTAAATAAACAACTGGTTTTAGATCATTGGCAAGAATTGGGTCTAGAAAACGCTAGCTTAGAGCAGCAAGCATGGCTAGAGGCCTTGGCTAATAATCAGTTACCCAAAGAGATAGTTATCACTGTTTTGGTGGAAAGCGATGAAGATAGTAAATACCAAGAAGGTTCGGCTGATGCGGCTCCAATAGTTAGAGAAATTTTAGAGTGGATGACTGGTTTTTAATTTCCTGTTTTGATGATGTTTAGTTAATTGTCATATTTATTTTCTATCTTTATTAAATGCTGCAATTTAGCAAAAGTCACTTAACTGCATTGTGGTCAGTGAAAGGAATAGGTAGAGTAAGCTTTAGACGTTGTTTGTTGGAGCAAAAAAAATACCAAATTAGCGATGAAGGTTTTTGGCTTAATAGAGCTGGGATATGGCAAAAATCACTACTATCTAAAAAGCAGATAGAATCAATTAAAAACTTTAAAAAAGAACACAATTTTATTGATTACTATCAAAAACTTAAAAGCAAAAAGTTTCGGGTTCTGCTGGATAGAGAAAAGCACTATCCACCTTTACTTAAAATGCTTGACCAAGCGCCACCAGTTTTATTTATTAGATCTAATCAAAAACTGAGTTCAAGTTTCTGGCAACACTTATTTTTGGCAGTAGTTGGCACGAGGCGAATTACTAGCTATGGCCGCTTAGTAAGCAAAACTTTATTGAGAGACATTATTATATCTAGTCAAGCTAAATTGGTCTCTGGTTTTATGTATGGAGTTGATGTGGAAGCTATGAAAATAGCTCATCAATTAACTCAGACAATAGGTGTTTTAGGTTACGGTTTTGATTATTGTTACCCAAGACACCAACGAACCTTAATGGAAAAAATGCTTGGAGAAGGAGCTATTTTTATTAGTGAGTATCCTCCAGCTACTCAGCCAAGTGCGGGCAGTTTCGTGCAGAGAAACTTGATTATTGCTGGCTTAGCCCAAGCGGTGATGATTGTTGAAGCAGCTGAAAAAAGTGGTAGTCTCATTACTGCTCAACATGCCCTGGATGAGGGGCGACCCATTTTAGCAGTACCTGGTCCTATTACTAATCCCTATTCTTCAAGTTGTCATAAACTAATTCAAGACGGAGCTCACTTGATTGCCAGTGTTGAAGATTTTTATTCAGCTCTTAATTTAATTGATAAAAAAGAACAATTTTCAGAGAAAAATAACAAGCAAGAGCAAGCTCAGTCTCAGTCTCAAACTAAAATTAGAGCAAAGCTTTCAATACAAGAAGAAAAAATACTTAGGATCCTGCAAAGCCAGGGATTAGCTTTATCTTTTGATCAATTAGCTAAATCCAGCTCTTACAAACATGGGGAGTTAGCAGAATGGCTTTTACAGCTACAAATTAAACAAATTATTAAACAAGAAGGGCAAAATTATATCTTAAAATCTTAAGCTACAGTTGCTTTTTTTTCCTTAATCCTTTTAAAATGAGGGCTTAGCGCTTGCACTGATCACTATAATAGACAAGCAGTAAAAGAAAAATTTTATGAATTTAGTTATTGTTGAATCACCGACAAAAGCAAGGAAGCTCAAATCGTATTTAGGCAGCGACTATGTGGTAGAAGCCTCTGTTGGTCATGTTAGAGATTTGCCTAAAAAAAATCTGGGTATTGATTTAGAAAACAATTATCAACCAATCTATGAAGTTAGTGCTGATAAGAAAAAGGTGGTTAGTAAGCTCCGTAGCTTAGCTAGAGAGGCTAAAGAAGTTTATCTAGCCATGGATCCGGATCGCGAAGGAGAAGCGATTGCTTGGCACATCCAGTATTTATTGGAAAATGATCGGGCAATGAAGAAAAAGGATAAGGGAGATCGAAGTTTTTTGCGCTCTACCTTTCATGAAATCACCAAGCCAGCGGTCATTAAGGCCATTAATAAGCCAACTACTATTAACCTAGACCTAGTTGATGCTCAACAAGCACGACGAATTTTGGATCGCTTAGTTGGTTACAAAGTATCACCAGTTTTATGGAAAAAAGTGAGAAGAGGTTTGTCTGCTGGACGAGTGCAATCAGTGGCACTGCGACTCATTGTTGAGAGAGAAAGAGAGATCGAAGCTTTTAAGAGTGAAGAATACTGGGAGTTTGCTGTTGCTTTAGCAATTCCAGACCATTTTAAGCAAGAAGAGCTGGATAAATTACGCCAAAAAGAAGCGATTTTTCTTGAAAATAGAGCTAAGGCAGATTTAGATAAAGAAATTTTACTATTATCAGTAGAAAAATTAGAAGATAAAAAATTAAAAATTGACAATGAAGCTCAAGCTAAAGAAGTCATCAAAGATCTAGATAAGGCGACTTATAAAGTTAAAGACTTGAATCAAGTTGAAAGGCGTCGACAAAGTTTACCGCCTTTTACTACTTCATTGCTACAACAAACTGCGGCTAACCGTTTTGGTTTTAGTGCTAGCCAGACGATGAGTTTAGCTCAGCGTCTTTATGAAGAAGGTTTAATTACCTACCATCGTACGGACGCCTTTTATTTAGCTAAAAGTGCTGTTGAATCGGCACGTCAATATATTGCTCAGGAATTTGGTAAAGATTATTTACCTAGTCAAGCACGCCATTTCAGTAAAAAAAGTAAAAATTCTCAAGAAGCTCATGAAGCAATTCGCGCCACGGACCTGACTATTACTAAAGATAATCTTAGTCAAAAAATAACTAAGTTAACTGCCAACCACATTAAACTTTATGATTTAATTTGGCGACGATTTTTAGCTTCACAAATGAGTGAGGCTATTTATGATCAAACTACGATTTTAGTGAGTGCTACTGTGCAAAACAGTGATAAAGAATATGAGCTAAAAGTTGTCGGCTCAGTCATGAGATTTCCTGGTTGGAGGCGCTTGTTTAGTCAAAAAAATGATTTATTATTACCTGAAGTTAAAGTTAATCAAAATTTGCATTATTTAGCCCAATGTCCAATGCAAAAATTTACTCAACCCCCAGCTCGTTACAACGATGCGTCTTTGGTTAAAGAATTGGAAAAAAGAGGTATAGGTCGTCCTAGTACTTATGCCTCCATTATTTCAGTGATTAGACAAAGAGGTTATGTAGAAAGAAAAAATCGCAAATTTTTTGCTACACCAATTGGAACGACAGTTAGCGATTTTCTATTAAAACACTTTACAGTGCTGATGGATTATGATTTTACCGCCAAGATTGAGGAGAGTTTAGATAAAATAGCCGAGGGAAAAAAAGTTTGGACAAAAGTAGTTGATTTGTTTTATAAACCTCTAGCTGAAAAAATTGAATCAGTTAGTAAAGAAGCAGATAGAGTGGCGGTGCCAGTTGAAAAAACCGGTGAAAACTGTCCTGATTGCGCTAAATTAGTGAAAGCTGGAGAACTGGAAGCTAAAGAAGCAGGTGAAATAGTTATTCGCTCTGGTCGTTTTGGCAAATTTAAGAGCTGTAGCCGTTTTCCAGATTGTAAATATACTGAAAATTTAGTTGAAACACTGGGTGACCAACTTTGTCCTTTGTGTGGTAAAGGTGATATTGTTATTAAAAATACTCGTTGGGGCAAATCTTTTTATGGTTGCTCTGATTATCCAAAATGTAAATGGGCTTCCTGGAAAAAGCCAGAGCCTGGATATAAGCTCAGTCAGGCCGAATGGGAAGAAATTCAGGCCAAGCGGGCTGCTTGGAAAGCCAAACGAGCTAAAGGTAAAAGTAAAAAAACTACAACTAAGAAGGCGAGTAAAAAGAAAAAATCTTCATGAAAGTAATGCTTTTTGGTGGAAGCTTTAACCCTCCTCATCTTGGTCATCAACAAATGGTCAAATCAGTATTGGAAATGGGACTGGTTGATCAAATTTGGTATTTGCCAGTAGGCGAACATGATTTTAACAAAAGCGTTGTTTCAGCCGATCGGCGTCTAGATATGCTCGAGCTCATTTTACCCAAAGCAGGAGAGGATTTTTTTAATCAAATAAAAATTGAAGATTGCGAAACTCGTTATTTTCAAACTAGTTATACTGCGACCACTCTGGATTATTTAAGTGCTCGTTATCCGCAGCATCAGTTTTCTTTTTTGATGGGTAGCGACAATTTAGCTAAATTTGATCTATGGTATGACCAACTAGGCAGGGATTATCATTATTTACTCAATAATTATCCAACCTATGTTTATCCAAGAGTAGGTTTTCCTCTGAAACCCTTGTATGAAAAAATGATTCCATTGTCTCAACTGCAAGCCGTGGCTGTTTCTTCCACTCAAGTCAGAGAGGCTTTGGAAAACCCCAGCAAAGAAACTGATTTAGTAAAATTACTTGACCAAAGAATTATTAAGTATATTGTGAAACACAACCTATATGCCTCAAGCTAAATATCAAATTTATTATCAAAAAATGATTGATGACAATCGACCAGTGTTTGATCAATTTGCTAAGATTCATCAACAATTTGAGCAAGATGAAGAAAAGGGTGGGGAGGCCTTTCATCAATTAGGCAAAGAGGTTTTGGATATTATTCGTGATTATGATCGTCGACTATGTGCAGCTATGGGCCGAGGTATTTATAGTGTTTACTCTGACAAACTCTCTCAAAAGTTTTGGGACCTAGTCAGAGAGGATTTTCCTAAAATTGATATGGTGGGCGTAAAAATCAAACGACCCACTAGCTAATTATCTGGCTTTGTTTCTTTAATTAAACTTATGTTATAGTTTCTCTATGAACAAAACAGTGCGCATTATCTTTAATGCCAGTGAAATAAAAGAGATTGTAGATCAAGCTAGAAAAAAAGCTAAAAAAGTTGTTTTGACTCAGGGATCCTTTGATTTAGTACATATTGGCCATGCTCGTTATTGTGAAAAAGCCAAATCATATGGTGATTTATTAATTGTTGGAGTTGATAGTGATGAAAAAGTAAAAAAACGCAAAGGTCGACATCGACCAATTGTTCCGCAAAATGAAAGAATGGAAATGCTGACTCATTTACGCAGTGTAGATTATGTAGTACTTAAAGAATTGAATGATGCAAAATTTAATTTAATTAAAACGATTAAGCCTGATGTTTTGGTAGCAACCAAAGAAACTTACGATATAGAAACAATTCGCAAACTAGAAGAAATATGTGGAAAGATTGTAGTTTTAGAGCCAATGGCAACTACAAGTACTACGGGTAAAATTCGTCTAATGCAGATGAATACTGCTAATAAAATTAAAGATAAAATGGCCAGCCAGTTGATTAATACAATAGAAGACGTATTGGCAGAATTTAAAGAGGATTAAATGCAAAAAAACTTAGCTCTGTATTTACCTGTAATACATGAGGGTTATCGTTTATTTTTAGAAAAGAATAAAGACGCCAAATCATTGTTTTTATTTGATCGGCAATTTTTATCTCAATGGCCAGATTTTGAATATTTAAAAAAAGATATTAGAGCTCTAAGTAGCCAATTGGTAAAGCAGATCCTGGAGAAAATTTACCCTAATATCGAAATTAAAGTAGTAGAAAATCGAGAAGATTGGCAGGTTTTTCTAGATAAACTTCAAAGTAAAGAGCAAGAGTGGGTGCTAAGCAATGATGATTTAGGTAGATATTTAGCTAAAAAATTTTTGAAAAAGCAAAAGATTAGTTTTGATTCTTTCTTTTTGCGCTGGGATAGACCCAGTGTTGAACGGGCAGCACAGTCCAAAGCAGTTTTAGAAAAAGAAAATAAATTAACAGCTGATCAAGTAATTAGTGGGGATGAGTTTGAAAAAGAAGTAATGAAAAAAGCCTTTGTACAGGCTAATTATAGTAATGATTGGTGGAGACAAGTGGGAGTGGTTTTTCTTAAAGATGGTCAAGTATTGATGAGTGCCTACAATCAGCATTTACCCAGCCAACAAGAACAATATTTTAGTGGTGATCCACGCACTTTATTTTCTTCTGGAGAAGCCATTGAATTAACAAGTTCTATTCATGCGGAGGCGCTCGCTATCGCTCGCGCTGCCAGCCAAGGCATTGCTTTAGCTGGAGCAGATTTATTTGTGACCACTTTTCCTTGTCCGGTTTGTGCTAAACAAGTAGTTGCGGCCGGGATTAAACGGCTTTATTACAGCCAAGGTTATTCGCTTTTGGATGGGTACAAGGTTTTAGCTAGTGCTGGCATAGAAATCATTAAAGTGCAATTTTCTAAAGAAGAAGAGCAGGAGCTTGCAAATCAACAAGCTCGCTCTAGTAATTTTAAAAAGCGCTATTCTTGAAGCTATTGATCTAGTGTGATAGATTATACAAATCTATGACGTCCTTATCTGAGAAACTTTCATTAGCTAGCTTAGAGTTACTAACTCATCCAAAAAAAATAAATAGAGGAATAGAGGCCAGTCAGCGACATTCAGATAAAGAAGAAGATGCTTGTGATTTGCTCTGGCCAAACATTAATTTAGATCGACAAGTTTTTAAGTCTGCAATGACTTTGTTAAGTATTGCCAATTGCTTTGAAAACGATAGATTTAAAAAAGATATTTTGCCCACTATAAAGCGTTTGTTAGACAACACTCAACTTTTTAGATTTTTAGCTGATCCAGAAATTATTTTAACCAAAGCTCATCAAAAAAATGGGCTCAATTCAGCTGAGCATATTTTTAAAGTTTTAGATGAACTACCGACAGAATATTTAGGTGACAAACATAAACTGATATTAAGAGTTTTTGCTCTACACCATGATTTGGGTAAGGCTATTTCAGCTGGTTTAAATAGAGAAGAACTTGAGCAAGCCTTAGCTCATCAGGCTTACGAAGACACTAAGGATGAACAGGGAGTTTTAAAAAATTCTTTTCCTGATCACCAACTCACTTCCGCTTTACTCTTTTTAAGTCTTTATGAAGGGAGAGCTAATCAACTTAAAAGTGAATATTTGGGAGAGAAAGAAATAGAATTAATTACTTATTTAATAGCCAATCACCATATTTTTTATAATTTTACTCTTGATTTAGGTTGTGAACAGTTCAAAGATTGGCGAGAATTCTTACCAGGAAATAGGCAACAGCAAGAATTACTTTTAGCTTATTTGTTTATTTTCAATTATGCAGATACCAATGCGACTCCAGCTCACCATAAATGGTTAAAACCTAATTCTGTATGGATGGAAAGCATCTTAGGTGAACTAGGAACTTTGCCACAAAACCTACGCGATCAAATTCAAGATATAATATCATCAGAAATAATAGATAATAGTTTGAATGATAAACAATAAAGAACTACCCATGCCTAGAGGTGTTTTAACGGATGTTGATCGCACCTTACTGGATAGTCATCGGCAATTGTCAATAGAGAATCGGGATGCCATTGTAGATTATTTAATTAAAAGCCAGCACGACTCCTCTTTACCCAAATTAGCCCTCTGTACTGCTCGTCATCCAGCGGCCTTAATTAAGACAGTTTTACCAGTATTTACTGAATTTGCTCCCGACTCTTTGCATGTGGTTTGTGATGGAGCCATGATAATTGATGCTAAAGCAGAGGTTTTGTGGCAGGAAGCAATCAACCCTTTGATTGCAAAAAAAATCTGTCGAGATATTGAGGGGTTGGGTGGCAGCTTTGCTTTCGGTAATGGACGGGTTTTTTATTGTGGACAATCTTTTCTTGAAGGTAGGCAGAGTAGCGAACCTATTGACTATTTGCCCCACGCAAATATAAAAAATGATGATAATTGGACCACTGGTTTAATTGTAATCAATCATTTAAATGAGTCAGTGGAGGCCTACATGCAAGCTTTAGAGGAAAAAAAGATATTTCAGCTAGATAAATTATTAAGTACTTTTGATCAGCGACCCTATTACAACATTACTTTGTCAGGCGTTTCAAAAGCCAAGGGTTTAAAAAAATGGGCAGAGTATCACCGACTGGACCCAAAAGAGATTATGATGGTTGGTGATGGAGACAATGATATTGAAGCTATGGTAGAGGGTGTGGGAGTAGCTGTGGCTAATGCTAAACCAGCAGTTAAGGAAGTGGCTGAAATAGTGTTAGAGCGTTCCAATGATGAATGCGCAGTAGCCTGGCTTTTACAAAAGCTAATTAAGAAAAGTCTTACTACTTAGTTTTATCTTTACCAATTTTGATTCTGACCGGACTGAAATCTGGATCTGCTAAGTCTGGTTCAATTAGTTGAATATGCAAGTGGCTAATGGTGCCAGCGCTATAATCCGTATCGCCAAAACGCATGGCAAGGCCACCACCCCGAAGTTTATAAGATTCTTCAATTTCTGCTACTAGTTCAAATAATTCTTGACCAGCAGCTGGTGATAAATCACTTAAATTGATGGCATGAACTTTGTAAATTAATAAAAAATGATGCTTACTATGTTTGTATGGCCATTGGTTAGTAGTCACTATCCAAAACTTGCCTTCTTTAAGAATTGGTTCTCGGTGATATTTACAAAGATTTTCTCGACAGAAAGGGCAATGTTTAGCCTCAGCAATATCCTCCATGAGTTGTTTTTGCTCTTTTTCGCGTGCGTTATCGATATCGATAAACTGATTTTTCTGTTTTTTTGCCATTTTTATACTGCTACTGGAATATTCCAAATACCAGGATGAGGTTTATAGTTTTCTAAAGTGAAGTCTTCTTTGCGAAAAGCAAATAAATCTTTAACTTTAGGATTAAGCTTCATTTCGGGTAGGGGGCGTAGTTCTCGCTCAAGCATGGTTTTTACTGCCTCAATTTGATCAACATAAATATGAGCATCAGAAAAACTATGAACGAATTCGAAAGCTTCAATATCTAAAACCTGAGCAATCATCGTTGTTAGCGCAGCATACTGAACCATGTTGGCTGGAACACCAATCGGGACGTCAGCACTACGCTGGAACATGTGTAGAGTTAATTTGTTATCAATGATTCGCAGGTGAATCCAACCATGACATGGGCAGACCACTACTTTTTGGGTGCGATTTTTAATGCGCATAGTGTATTGAGGTACCCAAGGGCTAATAAAATGAGTGCGCAGGTGAGGTTTTTCGTGCATTTGCTGTAAGATGCTGGCAAATTGGTTGTAAGTTTCCCCTTCAGCAGTAGGGAAGTCATGAAAAGCAGCTCCATAGGATCCAGGACCTAGATCGCCAGTTTCAAGCCCTCGTTTTTTAGCCTTAGCCTCAGTTCCCCAGGCTTTCCACCAATAGCAACCATAACTTTCTAGTTCTTCAATGGTTCTAGCACCATTAATAAAAGCAATAATTTCAGCAATTGCTTGTTGCCAAATTTTTTCACTCAATTTGCGCTCAGTAATGGCAGGGAAACCGTTTGCTAATTGGTAGTGCATGGGTTTGGGACCAATAATGGTCAGAGCGTCTACTCCTTGTGGAGTTTTAACTCTTTGTCCGTGTTCAAGAATTTCAGCTAATAGTTGTTGATATTGAGAACGTTGTTTTTCCATAAGTTCTAATATATCATAAAGCCGAAACAAAAGAATAAAGCCGAACTGAAAGAATTTTTATGAAAGTTACTGCGCTAAAGACTCCAATGATTGCTGTTGGTCAAGAACTACGACCAATTATCAATGCTGCTATTAAAAAACAGTTTAGTGATGGCCTGCCAGAGCGTTCAGTACTGGTAATTACTTCTAAAATTATTGCTTACGAACAAGGACGACTAGTACCTACCTTAGCAGCCAAAACAGGCAGAGAAGTAAGTAGAGAAGAAGAACGGGCTTTAAAACACCAGTTAGTGCGCCAAGAAGCTGATTATTATCTTGAGCCTCATAGCTCAAAATATGACTTAATGCTAACCGTCACCAATGCAACTTTAATGATTAATGCAGGGATTGATGAATCTAATGCTGATGAGCACTATGTGCTTTGGCCAAAGAATTTATATGCTGAAGCAGAAAAGATTTGGCGAAATCTTAGGGAAGATTTTTCAGTCAAAGAAGTTGGTGTCATTATTCCTGATAGTCGCTCTGTTCCTCTACGCTGGGGAGTGGTAGGTATGTCGCTAGCTAGTTGTGGTTTTAAACCACTCAACGATCATGTTGGAGACGAAGATTTATTTGGTCGAGAGATTAAAATGGTACAAGTCAATGCAGCCGAAGCACTGGCTACAGCTGCTGTGTTTGAGATGGGTGAGGTCGCAGAGCAAACACCACTAGCTCTGATAAGTGATAGCAAAATGATTGAATTTATGGACCGACCACTTAATGAGCAAGAATTAGCTGAACTAGAAATTGAAATCGAAGATGATATGTATGGTCCACTATTGACGAGTGTTGATTGGCAAAAGGGCAAAGATGATTGAGCAAAAAAAAAGCAGAATTAAAAACACTTTAATTGTAGCTACCAGCCAAGATGGTTTTATTAGTCCAGCGGATAGTGTTAAATTGCCTTCAACAAAATGGACCAGTGAGGAAGACTATCAATTTTTTACTGAAAAAACTAAAGAAATTGGAGTGTTGATTATGGGTCGGGCTACCTACGACACAATTGGTCGACCTTTACCTGGACGTTTGATGGTGGTTTTAACTCGTGATAGTGAAAAACAAGCCGAGCTGGCCCGAAAAAAATTAAAAATGGATTGGTTGCCTAATAACTTACGCTTCACCAATAAATCTCCTCAGGCAGTTTTGCAAGCGCTCAAGACTGAGGGTTATGAGCAAGTAGCCTTATGTGGTGGGGCAAGTTTATATCAATTGTTTACTGAGCAGGATTTAGTTGATGAAATGTTTATCACCATTGAACCAGTTAAGTTTGGTCAAGGGATTAAACTATTTGAAGATAATAAAATTTTTGGCAATTTTCAGTTAGTTAAAGAGATACCACTCAATAAACAAGGAACCCTTGTTCAATATTGGCTACGCAAAGATTGAAATTTTGTTTTAGAATTATTGTTCGATTAATTTATTTATTTCTTGGTCGCTCAGTTCAGGATATTGTTTTTTAAGCACATCAAAGCGCATTTTTGGTGGATTATTTCTTAGAGCCTCTGCTGTTCTTTTTGCATCCTCAATTAGTTGAGCTTTTTCAGTTAATCTTTGTTGACCTTCTAGTCTTTGTTCCATCATATATTCTTATTATACTTAATTATTATATTTTTTGCTAACATTTTTGATTTTTAATAAAAACTTTCACCATGACCAGCTAAGACAAGTGAATATTGATTATCTTGTTTAAGCTTTTTTAGTTTAGCTAGGCTATTTAGTAAATCTTGATGGCTGCTATAGCTGAAATCTGTGCGACCCACGCCATTAGCAAATAGGGTGTCGCCACTAAATAAATATCTTTCTCCGTTTTCTTGCTTATCACTTAATAGGCAAATACTGCCCGGGGTATGTCCTGGCGTATGAATAACTTCCAGAGCTTCTGATCCCAATTTGATTTTTTGTCCATCACTAAGTTCTTGATTGGCCTTAGGTACGGGATCAGCGTTGCGACCTAACCAATGTAGAGCGCTATCATGGGCTTGGGCCAGTAAGAAATTATCTTTAGGATGAAGCATAATTTTTAATTGAGGCCAAGAAACAGCTAAGCTTAATAGACCCAAACAATGATCGAAGTGACCATGGGTTAAGACTACTGCTTTTAACTGTAAATTATTTCGACTTAGCTCTTCATTTAAAAAATCACCATCATCACTAGGATCAATAATCATTGCTTCTTGATTATTATCAAGTAAATAGCAATTAGTTTGTAAATCGCCAAGTGTAAAAGTACTCAAATTCATTACTTTAGTCTAGCTTATTTATCAAAAACTTGTTAGTATGATCGCTGAATTTAATAAGAGGAAATTAATGAAAGTTAAGATTAAGCGCTTCGATAAAACCCTAGTATTGCCAGCTTATAAAACTAGTGGCGCTGCGGCTTTGGATTTAGCTAGTAGAGAAGAAGTAAAAATTGAAGCTGGACAGGTTGCTTATTTACCACTTAATATTGCACTACAAATACCTAAAGATAGTTTTGTTTTGGTAGCAGCGCGTAGTTCACTGCATAAGAAAGGCTTGTTTCTAGTTAATGGGGTTGGTGTTGGCGATAGTGATTATTGTGGCGCTGAAGATGAGTATCGGGCAGCTGTCTTCAATTTCTCCAAAAAAACGGTGACTGTACAAAAGGGTGAGCGAGTAGTCCAAATGATAGTTTTGAGAAGAGAAAAAGTTGAGTGGGAGGAGCTAGATGATTTTAATGATCAGAAAAATCGAGGTGGTTTTGGTAGTACTGGCCAGCATTAAATAAAAAAAGATTTTATAATTATTGCTAAATATAATAAAAGACTAAATAGAAAGTAAATTTATGAAGCCTGCGCAAAAAACTGGATTATTGATTACTCTGGAAGGTGGAGAGGGAGGCGGTAAGACTACTCAAATTGTGCGTTTAAAGAATCGTCTTATTGAAGCTGGTAAGGATGTAGTGGTTTTGCGTGAACCAGGCGGGACAGCCATTAGTGAGCAAATTCGTGAAGTAGTTTTATCTAGTAAAAACATTGGTATTGCTTTTACTACGGAAGTTTTATTATTTCAAGCGGCTCGTTCGCAAATTTATCGAGAAATAGTTTTGCCTTCACTGAAGGCTGGCAAAATAGTCGTCATGGATCGATCTCGGGATAGTAGCGTGGTTTATCAGGGCATGGTAAGGGGTTTTGGCATTGAATTAATTGAGCAATTGAATGATATTTCAACCAAAAAAACTTATCCAGATATTACTTTCTTACTTGATATTCCAGTAAAAATTGGTCTTGAAAGAAGAAATGGCGCGGGTGATGTTAATCGTTTGGATATGGAAGCCAAAGATTTTCACCAAAAAGTTCGTCAATCATATTTAGAACTAGCAAAAAAAGATCAGAAAAAAAATGCTAAAAATGCTCGTTGGGTAGTTATTGATGCTCAGCCCAGCATTGAACAGGTTGAAAAGAAAATTTGGCAAATTGTTAAAGATTTTTTAGTGAAAAAAGAGCTTAGTCCTTGGCGAGATGAGCTGTCAGATCTTGATTTGGAATATTCAGAATAATTTATGCAAAAATTACCTAAAGCACTGCGTCGTTTAATTGAAAAATTTGAAACTCTGCCTGGTGTTGGCCCAAAATCCGCTCAACGCTTGGTGTTTTATTTACTACATACTTCAGAAGCTCATCTAGAGGACTTTTCTGAAAAACTATTGGCACTTAAACGAGAAACGGTTATGTGTAAAACTTGTCACAATGTGGCAGAGCAAGATCCTTGTGATATTTGTCAGGATAAACAACGAGATCAAGAAGTATTGTGTGTGGTAGAACAGGCCTTAGATTTGATAGCCATAGAACACTCCGGTAAATATTTAGGCAATTACCATGTTTTACACGGTTCAATTGCACCCCTAAATAATATTGGTCCCGATCAGCTTTACTTGCGAGACATTGTTAAGCGTTTAAAAAATAAAGCCGGAGATTTACAGGTTAAGGAACTGATTTTAGCCACCAATCCAACTATGGAAGGTGAGGCGACAGCGCTTTATATTGCTGAAATGCTAAAAAATGATCGTTTTTTTGCCAAAAAAATTGACAGTGGCGAGTTAACAATTACTCGCATTGGTCATGGTTTGCCAATTGGTGCTGATATTGAATACGCGGATGGAGTAACTTTAGCACGAGCCCTTGAGGGAAGAAGAAAGTTATAAATTATTGGATGGGTTCATCTTTCAAAACTTGAAACCAATCACTTGCAGCATAACCGACTATTTCTCTTTCTCCATCATCTACTTCTTGTTTAACTAAAACCCAAGAGTAACCATCTTTTTCACCAGCCAAACTAACAACTTTAAAAACATCTCCATCTTGAGCTGTTGCTACTAATTGAGCATCAACACCAGCCTCTGAGCGAATGTTAAGTCCAATACCTCCAGTTTCTATTACTCTTACTCTCGAACCAGGTAGAATTCTTTGATCAGTAGCTGGTACCTCAAAAGCTTCATGTGTCGCTAATGGTGTAGGATCTTCAGTTGCTTCATTTTCTTGCTCAGCAAAAATTCTTTGACCTTCTAAAACCATAGGGCTGTTGTCTTTAGGACCAGTAAAAAAATCATCTTGAGCCATATGCTCAGCAAAGGAATCACAACTAGTAAGACTAGACGCTAAACTCAAAAGGCCTAAACCCAAGCAAATTTTTGCTTTTATTTTTTTAAGTTGAGAAAATTGTGCTAAACCTTCTTTTTTAGAAGTATTGTTTATTTGATGATTAATAGTTTCGGTCATAAAAAACATTATAGCAAAACTTGTTTCTTAATACTATTTTTGTTATATTGAAGTGTAGATGGATCAGCATCTGCTAAAGTTAAACCGAGCGCTTTGTTTGTTTACAGAGTCGCCGGTTTTTTTGCAAAAAAATTATTTACTAAATCAAAGAAAACACACAATATTATTAAGTTGTAAGCCTTAGTGCTAGAAGAGGAAGCTATGAAAGTGATTGTTCAAGCCAAAAGTTTAAAAGTAAGCAGAGCTTTGCGCGAATTCATTGAGCGTCATAGTCAAAAATTAAATAAATTAGGTCAAAATGTGACAGCAGTGCGTGTTTACTTAGAACGAAGTACCAAAAAAAGTAGTAAAAGCAAGAATGTTTTAGTAAAATTTAAAATTGAAGTACCAGGCCAAGACTTATGGGTTGAGGTCGCAGGTTATGATTTTTATGATGCAATTATTGATGCGATTGACGCTGCAACTCGCAAACTGAGAAAAAATAAAGAAAAACACCTAGATCAACACAAGCTTTAACAAAACGCCAGTAGTTATTAGCCTTGTTTTTATGTTATCCTAATCCTATGTCAGATAATCAGGATCCTTTAACTATGCTACAAAAAATTATTGAAGCACCAGAGGGAGTAGAGCCCGTACAAAACAATACTGATAATAAACAAGATCAGCAAGTCCAATCTCAAGAAGAGATTGCAGCGCAAGAAAAAAGAATTGCTGAGCTTAAGGATAAAGAAGCAGCCAAATTACTTGAGGATCAAGCAAAAATTGCTCAAACAAGGGAAGAATTTTCTCAGGTAATTGATGATGATTTTGCGCAACAAGAAGAGGCTCAAGATGGAATCTCGAATCAAGAAGACAAGAAAAAGCCTAATCAAATTACTCAATTAAAAAGATTAGACTAATTTTATTATGGAAGGTGGATCAAGTTTAGGTGCTGGGGTTAAAAGCCAGCTGACTAGCAGCGGTGGTTTTCGTCAAACTGTTGGGGGTAGTATTAGTGAGGCTCATTTAGATAAGGCGGCCGCTACGGCTAGTAGTCAAAGTAAGCAAAGTAATCAACAAGCTAGTGTCTTGGGACAAGGGGGAGCACAAAGAGAGGCGGCCGCCACCCAAGGAGCTGACAAAACAGACTTAGCCAAAACTCCAGACAAAGTAGCTACTCAGCCACGCTCGGTCGCTGGTTTGAATCAGGAACTAATTAAGCGACCAGCCACCGACGTGCTAGATACTTTTAAGGCAATGTTTGATCCTAATCGTTTACTCAATATTCAAGTTAAAACTCCAGAAGAACAAGCTAAACAAAAACAAGTAGCTGCTCGTTGGCAACAGCTTACTGAGGCTGAACAAGCTGAGGCGAGACGCTTGTATGAAGAAAGTTTAACTAAAAAGCGCCAAGAGCAAGAAGCTCTTGAGCAAAAGAAGCAAGAGGAAGAAGAAGCTAAAGCCCAAGATCTACCAGTTCCTCAGGGTCGGCAAACTGGTTTTCGCGGTGTTGTTGGCATGTCTGGTTCTCAGAAAGCCAAGACTATTTTACAGCGCCAGCGCACTACCATGACCGGAGCAGAATAAGTCTTTTAATGCTAAAATGAATTAGCTATGAAACTTTACAACACCGCTTCGCGATCGATAGAAGAATTTCAAGCACAAGAAGAAAATTTTGTTAAATTGTATGCTTGTGGTCCAACTGTTTATGATTATACCCATCTAGGTCACTTACGAAAATATGTTTTAGATGATGTTTTAGTGAGAACACTGCGTCATGGTGGCTATGAAGTCAAACATGTACAAAATATCACCGATGTTGGCCATTTGGTTAGTGACGATGATGTTGGTGAAGATAAATTAGAAAAAGGTGCCAAAAAATATGGCACTGACGCAACAGCTCTAGCTCGTCGTTTTGAAGATTATTTTTTTTATAGTATGGATTTGTTGGGAGTATTACGTCCTAGTCTTAGCTGTCGTGCTACAGATCACATTCAAGCTCAACTAGAAATGGTCTTGGCACTTGAAAAAAAAGAGCTAACTTATGTGATAGAGGGTGATGGAGTATATTTTGATACTAGCAAAATTGATGATTATGGAAAGTTAATCAATCAAGATCCCCAGCTAGCTAAGCAAGTTTTAACAGCGCAACGTGAAGGTGAGCGAGTAGATAAAGTGCCTGGGCGCAAAAACCCAACTGATTTTGCTCTATGGAAATTTGAACGTCCAGGAGAAAATAGACAAATGGTTTGGCCCAGCCCCTGGCATGAACGGAGTTTTCCAGGTTGGCATATTGAGTGCAGTGCCATGGCCATTGAGCACTTAGGAGATCAGATCGACATCCACACTGGAGGAATTGATCATATTAACGTCCATCATAGTAATGAAATAGCTCAATCTGAAGCTGTAACTGGCAAAAAGCCCTTTAGTCGCTATTGGGTGCATCACAACCATTTGTTTGTTGAGGGAAAAAAAATGAGTAAATCTCTCAACAATTTTTATACCATAGACAATATTATTGAACGGGGCTATTTACCTAAGGCTCTACGCCTATTGTTTTTAATGAGTCATTATCGCAGTGAACAGAATTTTACCTGGGATAGTTTGCAGGCCGCTCACAAGGCTTATTTAAAATTAACTTATTTTGTGTTGAAGTTGCGTGCTAACAAAGACAACCGAGAAATTGAACTAAATGATTTCCCAGGAGCAATGCAGTTGCGTAGTGATTTTTTTGCAGCTCTAGAAAATGATTTAAAAACAAATGAAGCGCTAACAGTGCTGTGGGAATTGCTTAAGAGTGATTTAGAAGCTGATATTTTATACCGATTAATTATGGAGTTTGATCAGGTTTTAGGATTAGGTTTGGCAGGATTGAGTGAAGAGTTCTTGCTAAAATCTCTACGTCAATCTTTAAATAAAAAAACAATTGATCCGGATTTGGCTCAAAGCCTGGGTCTGGAAGCAGAGGGCTTGCGCTTGGCAGACTTGCCAGCTCAAGTGCGAAACTTGATAGAAAAGCGCCAAATTGCTCGTCAAGAAAAAAATTTTGCCGAAGCTGATGAGTATCGAGCAGAAATTAAAGAACAGGGTTTTGAGCTTTTAGATATGGAAAATAACGAGCTGCTGATAAGAAAAATCTAATTTTAGCTGGGGTTTTTATTTACTTGAATTTAGCAATTTAGTTTTTTTAAATCTCCACACTCTTCTCTTATAGAGAAATATCCTTGACGAGAAACGATTAAATGGTCAATAAGATTAATACCCATGGCTTCTGCTAGTTGGGCTAACTTTTTACTGACTAATAAGTCATTAGCGGATGGCTCTAGGTTTCCTGAGGGGTGGTTGTGAGCTAAAATTAGGTTGCTGGCTTGGAGTTGAAAAGCAATTTCAAAAATTTCTCGGCCTTCAAGATAGTTAAAGTTTAAACCGCCAATAGTGATGATTTTTTTAAGTAGCAACTCTTGTTGGCCATTGAGAAAAAAAGCTAGACAGTATTCTTGCTTTTTGCTTTTCAAGTCTGAACAGTGATTAAAAACTTGAAGGGGAGAGCGCAGCGGAGTGGAATTTGATTCCAAAATACTTCTTCTACCCAACTCAATAGCAGCGATAATTTTTGTAGCCTGAGCAAAGGCAATCCCTGGTATGTTTTGCAAATCTTTAAGTAATTCTTGTTCTCGGCTTAACTTCTTGAGAGTAAACAATTCATGCAATAGTCTTAGGGGAAATTTTTTTAGAATTTTTTTAGCCAGATCCAAAACAGGCAAATTTTTATGACCACTGCTTAAAATAATAGCCAACAGCTCTGCGTTGCTCAGGCTGGTAGTGCCAGAATAATTAAGTTTTTCTCTCGGACGATAAGTGGGAATTGATCGTTGTTGCACCCTTTAATTTTAGCTAGAGAAAATGACCCTAAGCGTGATGAAATTTTAAATACTTTTTGTTTTATCTTCGTAAGATTTCAATCAGCAACTTAAATGTCCGAAGATTATGCAAAGTTGCTAAGCGCCAAGCACTACTATCTTTTACCTTAAAAAGGTGGTGTAAATAAGCGCGACTGATCTGATTTTTTTGGCAGATTGGACAATCACAGTGTTCACTAATTACTCGTAAATCTGTCTTATGTTTTCCTTGTCCGATATATAAGTAGTCAAAAAGCTGATCAAACTTTTTCTTGTTATTGATTTTTTTTAAGTCTTTCTGAGTTAGTTGCTGAGGGTCTGTTTTAAACACATAAAGTCGCTGGTGGCGAGCATCTCTGGTTGGTAAGACACAGTCGAAAAATTGGTAACCCATAAAAAACAATTGAACTATGTTTTCTAGACTACCTACACCCAAAGCAAAACGAAGGTTTTGCTGGGGTGTTAAATTGGCATTAAATTGAGAAAGCTGATAATCAAATTTACCATTTTGGTCAAGTGGCCAGCCACCTAAACCATAAATATCAAAGCCGATTTCAAGTAGAGCATCAGCGCAGTATTGGCGCCATTTTTGTTGATCATGTCCTTGAATAGGAGCGAGAAGTAGGGGACGAGGCTCCAAGCTCTTTTTTTGTTGGAGTTGTTTATCAAATTCAGCCTTTGCACGCTTTGCCCAAGTAATAGTTCTCTTTACACTTTGTCCTAGACGTGTTTCATCTGCTTCTGGCGGACTAAAATCATCAAGAACAATTTTAATATCACTACCAATAGCAAATTGTAGGCGAATTGAGTCTTCTGGAGTAAAGAGTTTTTTCTTTTGTTTTTTGGGCCCAGTATATAGAACTACCCCCTCATCAGTGATTTTTCCTAAATTAGGATTTTTTTGAATTAGAGAAAAGAGTTGAAAACCACCTGAATCAGAAGCTAAAAAACCATTCCAATTCATTAATTTTTTTAAACCTCCCACTTCTTTTAATATTTTTTCTCCTGGCTGATTAATTAAGTGGTAGGTGTTAACCATCAGCCAATCCAGACCGATCTCTTGGAGATCGCTAGGTCCTAAACTTCGTACTACGCCCAGGGTGGCATCGGGCATAAACACTGGTAATTGAGCTAGTAGTGTCTTTGAATCTTGATAATTACTAAATTTTTCCATCAAGCCTATTTTACTTGATCTGGTATAATAATTCATCTCAAGAAATTAATAATTAATAAAGAAAGATCAAATGCCTCAAAAAAAAGCAGTCAAGCGTCTTACTCGCTCCAAAACTGATAAAAAAATTGCTGGTGTAGCTGGCGGTATCGCTAACTATTTTGAAATTGATCCAGTGCTGGTGCGCCTCATTTTTGCTCTAACTTGTATTCCAGGTGGTTTTCCAGGTCTTTTGGCCTACATCATTGCTTGGATTGTGATGCCTTTGGAAAAATAATTTATTTTGTGAAATAAACAAGAAAAAGCCCCATCTTTGCAGACGGGGCTATTTTGCAGTTGTTCATCTATTCTTCTGTCGATACCGAATTTTTATATTCGGCCCTAGCAGTAGCCAGAGCCTCTCTGGCCAACCGGAGCTCTTCTTGAGCTCGGTAGACATTTTCCTGCGCTTGAAAATATACGCAGGCATATTGATTGCCTCTGAGGCAGTCTTCAGCGACTGCACTGCCCATAGAGGGTATGATGGCGAGTACTATGACTGTCACCACCAATAATGCAATTACTATGTACCACCAATTGACGCCTGATTTTCTCTTTTCCATGCGCCACTCCTTTTTTCACTACCGTTTGAATTTCCGCAACTGCTTTAGTCACGGTTCGATAATGAAGAAACAACTGCTGTGATATTTTACTATAAAACAGCAAATAATTCAATATTATAGGACAGTTTAAATTATTCCATTCTTAAATTATTTTCAATGCTACAATAACTGCCATGAGTCAATTATCTATCGGGATTGTTGGTTTACCCAATGTTGGTAAGTCAACTTTATTCAACGCTCTGTTAAAAAAACAGGTAGCGCTGGCTGCTAATTATCCTTTTGCCACCATAGAACCTAATGTTGGTGTGGTCGAGGTGCCAGATGCACGTTTGCAAACTTTAGCTGAAATTACTCAAAGCAGTGAAAAACTAGAATCTTTGCCACCCATCAAATATGCTTTAGTAGAATTTGTCGATATTGCTGGTTTAGTCAAAGGCGCGTCTCAGGGTGAAGGATTGGGCAATCAATTTTTAGCTAATATTCGCGAAACTCAAGCTATTTGTCATGTCTTGCGCGCTTTTAGTGATGATAATGTTTTGCGAGAGGGAAGTATTTCTCCAGAAGAAGATTTATTAACCATTCGTACAGAATTGCAATTAGCTGATCTGGAAACCCTCAATAAACAACGTCCTCCTAAAGGTTCAGCCAGTAAAGAAGAAAAATTGCGTTGGTCAATTATTGAAAAATTTAAAGAAATATTAGAAAAGGGTCAGAATCTCATCAATTTAAATCAGTCAAACAATCAAGACATAAAACAATTTACCGAAACCGAAGCCCCAGTTGCTAAAGAGCTATGTTTGCTAACGGCCAAGCCTGAAATTTTTGCAATCAATGTCGACGAAGATGGCTTGAGTAACAGCGACGCCTTAAAAAAAGAATGGGCAAATAAACTTAGTTTGTCGCAGGCACAAATAGTGATTATTTCTGCTCAAATTGAGAGCCAATTAGCTAGTCTAAGCAGTGAAGACCAGCAGGCTTATCTTGAGGATTTAGGTTTAAAAGAAAGTGGTTTAGAGCGCCTAGCTCAAGTTGCTTATGAAACATTAGAACTGCAAAGTTTTTTAACTGCAGGTGAAATTGAAGTTAAGGCTTGGACAATTAAGCGAGGCAGTAGCGCGCGTCAGGCTGCTGGCGTTATTCATGGTGATTTTTACGATAAATTTATTAGCGCTAAAATTATTAGTTTCAGTGACTTTGTTTCCTTAGGGGGTTGGCAGGCAGCTAAAATAGCTGGCAAAATTCGCCAAGAAGGAAGAGACTATTTAATGCAAGATGGAGATGTGGTCGAGTTTATGGTGGGGCGCTAAACTTATTTTTGCTTGTAATTTCAAGGAATCTATACTAAAATACCCTTCAAGAGTTCGCTAAATTTATCAATTATCCAAGGAAAGAATTGTTTCCGACAATTTTTTTCGCGAACTGGAATGGAACAGATGAAGTTGGTCAAAGAATCAATCAAAAGAGAATATGAATTAACTTACCTAGTAACAGGTGATCTTTTGGATGCCGATGTAGCTAAAATTCGCAAAGAAATTACTGATTTGATTACGAAGTTCAAGGGAAAAATTATTGAAGAAGTTGATTGGGAGCGCAAGCTCTTAGCCTACAAAATTCGTCACGCTGGCAAAGCTCATATCGAAGCTATTTTTACCCATCTTTTAATAGAGTTAAGTCCAAGCAAAGCTCAGAAGTTAGATAAAGAAATGACTCTACACAATCAAGTAATGCGTCATTTATTGGTTTTAAAAGAGGATGAGGTTGTTGCTGATAAAAAAGCTCTAAAAGCAAAAGTAGAGGATGAGGAGAGTGAAGAATAAAATGTTACGGATTTTGTCAATTAAATATTAATAATAAGATGAAGTTAAACAAAAACAACTCTGTTACAGAGAAAGGAAAAAATGTCAGTAAGATCTCTTAATAAAGTCATGCTAATTGGTAATCTCACCAGAGATCCCAATCTAAGGTTTACTCCTAATGGAGCAGCCGTCTGTTCTTTTGGTTTGGCCACCAATCGATCTTGGACCAATTCAGATAGTGGAGAGAAACAAGAACGAGTAGATTTCCATAATATAGTTGCTTGGGGTAAATTGGCAGAAATTTGTGGGCAATTGTTACACAAAGGTGACAAAACTTATGTAGAAGGAAGAATTCAGACTCGTGATTGGGAAACCGATGATGGTGCCGAACGTCGAATTACTGAAATCATCATTGATAACATGATGTTGCTTAACAGTCGAGGTGGTTACAGTCCCAGCGAAGAAGATGAAGCTGGTGAGGGTGAAGAGGATGGTGATGATAAAAAAAGCAAAAAAGCTAAAGGCAAAAAACAAGATAAAGATGAATCGGCAGAAGACGATAGTGGTTCTGAAGCAGAGGCTGAAGAAGTAGAGGATGTCAGTGATGATATTCCTTTTTAAGGCAATTAAAACGAAAGTTTCTTATGAATCAACAATTTACTTATAAAAAACCTGAATCGCTTCGAAAATTCATTACCCCTTTTGGTTCGATTTTACCTCGTGCCAAAACTGGTTTGAGCGCCAAAGAGCAAAAAAAGTTAACTAGAGCAATCAAAAGAGCTCGTCACTTAGCTCTTTTGCCATTTACTCAAACGCTATAATGCTTTATTAATATAATTTAAAAAGCTAGTTTTTTACTAGCTTTTTTATTAGCTTCGTTTTACAATGATTTGTCAGTCACCCATGAATAATTATCAAGTCTTAGAAGAATTGGACCATCATACAGAGAATAATATGTTTAAGCAAAAAAAATCTCCACTAAAGTTTTTAACTAATCTAGCTGTTACTTTCTTAATTTTAATATTGGGAGTGATTATCGGTTATCGCTACGCCATTGGCAATTTGCCCTTTGGTTTGAAATTTAGTTTTTTAGATCAATTAGCTCAGACTCAGAGAAGTGAGGATTTATCTAGATTAATGCAAAATTCTCAACAAGCTCCTGTATCAATGGATATATTTTGGGAAGTTTGGCAAATTGTTGAGCGCGATTATTTAGATTCAAGCAAGATTGATTATTCTAAAATGATGGATGGAGCTATTTCTGGTATGGTTTGGGGCTTGGAAGATCCTTATACAGCCTATTTGCCTCCAGAAGATAATGAAAAAGCTGGTGAAGATTTAGCTGGTAGTTTTTATGGAGTAGGGATTGAGCTTGGTTATATTGAGGGTGTAGTGGGAGTGATTGCTCCTTTGGCTGGTAGTCCAGCTGAGAAAGCTGGCATTAAGGCTGGAGACATGATTTTGCGAGTGAAGGACGAAGCAAACGGCTTGGATGAAGAAACAAATACTTGGACTCTAGATAAAGCTGTCAAAAATATTCGTGGTCCGAAAGGATCTCCGGTTACTTTAACTATTTATCAACCAGGAGATAATGATAGTCGTGAACTGGAGATTATTCGTGATGAGATTATTGTCGAAAGTGTTACCTTGGAGTTTACAGAGTTTGAGGGTAAGGCCCTAGCTCATCTTAAATTGAGCCGTTTTGGCGATCGTACTCTAGAGGAGTGGGATAGAGCGGTGCAATCTATTTTAGGTAAATGGAATAATCAAGAAATAGCTGGTGTAGTTCTGGATTTGCGCAACAACCCCGGTGGTTATTTTGATATTTCTATAAAAATAGCTAGTGATTTTATTCAAAAGGGCGTAATTGTTTCACAAAAAACTAAATATAATCAAAGAGATTTTGCGACTACTGGTAAGGCAAGACTAGCACAAGTGCCCACGGTGGTTTTGGTCAATAAAGGTAGCGCTAGTTCTAGTGAAATTGTAGCTGCAGCCTTGCGTGATGATCTGGCTATGAAATTGATTGGTGAGCAAACTTTTGGTAAAGGTACTGTTCAAGATAGACGAGAACTGAGTAATGGTGGTGGTTTACATGTTACTGTTGGCCGCTGGTTAACTCCAGCTGGCAATTGGATTAATGATGACGGCTTAGCTGTTGATATTGAAGTCGAACAAGACTACGAAACAGAAGAGGATGAGGTTTTACAAAGAGCGGCTGAGGAGTTTTAAAATATTTATTGTTTTAAATAAGCTCTAAATCCGGCAATGACAGTTTCAAGCTTACCATCTAGAATTTCAGTTAAATTATGCCAGGATTGTTTAATACGATGGTCGGTGACTCGATTTTGAGGGAAATTATAAGTTTTGATTTTTTCAGCGCGCATGCTGCGACCAATGCTTTCTCGAGCAGAGCCAAGAGCTGCCTCTTTTTTTTCTTCTTCAATTTCCCACAATTTAGCTCTAAGTAGCTCTAGGGCAATCTGGCGATTTTGCACTTGTTTACGCTCACTTCTGGCAACTACTACTATCCCGCTGGGAATATGAGTTAGACGAACCGCTGAACTAGTTTTATTAACTGATTGGCCACCAGCACCACTAGCTCGCATAAATTGTAATTCTAAGTCTTCATCTCTAATCTCAATGGCTTTGGCGTGGATTTCTGGTAAAACAGCCACTGAAGCAGTAGAAGTATGTAAACGGCCTTGAGACTCGGTGCTGGGGACACGTTGTACCCGGTGCACTCCAGCCTCAAAGCGCAGTAAATTAAACGCACTCAGTTGCTCTGTTTTTTCAGTTGCAAGCAATTCTTCAGTTTTATCTTCTTTTACTAGCTGAAAAACTGGCAACTGAGCGTTACCCTTAACTTTAAACACCAAGTCGTCAACGAGTTCAATTTTTAAGTTATGGTTGAAACAAAATTTTTGATACATGCGCATTAGCTCACTAGCCCATATCTTAGCTTCATCGCCACCAGCTCCAGCACGAATTTCTATAATAGCGTTAGATTTTTGAATCTCTTGAGTCGAATCATTTGCTTGAGGCTCTTGATCTTCTTGTAGCGCTGTTGCGGCTGATTCAAGAGTTTTTAGTTCTGTTTCTAGTTGACTGATTTCTTCTTGAACGAGCTTTTGCATTTTGGGATCAGCAAAATTTGGGTCAGTGAGTAAGTTCTGATTATTTTTTAATTGTTCCTTACAGCGTTCAATGGCAGCGCTGTATGGATTTAGTTGTTTTGTCATAGCTGTTTGTTATTCATTATACCCAATAATAGCCTTCTTGAAGAAGGGCTTTTATTTAAATCAAAAAGGGGAGAGCTAGCTTTTTTTGCTAGCGACTTTAGGCCTATCGGTTTTTGCAGTTTTTGTGTCGGTGACAACTGCTTTTTTATCGTTGTTAGCCTCTTTTTCATTAACAATTGTTGATTTTTTCAAGTTTTTGATAGCTTGTTGTTGTTCTTGTAGAATTTGTTTGTAAGATTTAACAGGAGCAGTTGTTTTTTGAGTAGCTTTTTTGGCACTTTTTTTAGCTTTAGCAAGAGCTTCAGCAGTGGCTCGTTTTTTAATAAATTTATCAACTCGGCCTTGGCGGTCAACAAATCTCATTTCACCAGTAAAAAATGGGTGACAAGCATTGCAAATATCTACACTTAAGGTTTTGCTCATTGCTCCAGTAACAAAGCTATTACCACAGCTACAAGTTACTACGCAATCGTGATGCCAGTCTGGATGTATATTTTGTTTCATAACGAACAGTGATTATAACATAAAAAATTCATCCCCAAACAGTGGATTTATTTTTTTACTTGGCTTGAATTGTTTTAATTAGTTCTTGTAAGTCAAGTTTTTTTTGTTGGCCTGTGCTCAAATTTTTTAGGCTGAAGTAGTTTTTTTCTACTTCTTCACTGCCAATGATTACTACCCAGGGAATGTTTTTATCTTCTGCTAACTTAAATTGTTTAGCAATTTTGTCTTTTTCTAGATAAATTTCGCTGCTGATGTCGCTTGATCTTAGTTTACTGCTTAATCTTAGGGCCTTTTTTTGACAAAGAGGATCGTCGAAAATACTGATCAAAACTTGAGCGCTAGGGCTGGGTTTCAACTGAGCTTTTTCTTTAATGATCTCAACAATACGATCAAAACCTAAACCAAAACCCACGGCTGGGGTGTCTAAGCCTGCTAGTTCTCCAATTAAATTGTCATAGCGACCACCCGCTCCCAAACTGCCACTGCTATATTTAGTAATTTTTCCTTCAAAAATTAAACCAGTATAGTAGTCTAAACCACGAGCTATTTTTGGGTTAAAAACTAGAGCATTTTGAGGTACTCCGAGTTCTATAGTTTTTTGTTCAATTTCTTTTAAATTATCTGATTTATCAATATTTGCTAATCTAACAAAAATACTATCAACTTCTTCTTGATCAAGACCCTTAGTCATGAGTTCATTAGCAACTTTTTCGGGTGTTAATTTATCCAGTTTATCGATGCTTTGAATAATAGATAAAACTGAAATTTGATCATTAGCCAAGTCGCTAAAACTATCAACTAAAAGCTGTCGATCATTGTATTCAATTTGAATCTCAGTCAGACCTAAGCTTTTAAAAATATCATAGAAAAGGGCTAGGATTTCTGCGTCAGCTAGAGTAGAGCGACTGCCAAAAATATCAGCATCACATTGCATAAATTCTCGATAACGGCCACGCTGAGGCTTATCTGCTCGAAAGACGGTTTGAATTTGATAGCGACGCAAAAATTTGGGCAATTCATTTTGATAGTTGGCTAATACTCTGGCTGTAGGCACTGTTTGATCATAGCGCAAACCGAGTTGTCGACCACCTCGATCAGTAAAAGTATATAGTAATTTGTTTGCTTCCTCACCATATTTACCCAGCAATAGGCTGGCATACTCTAGGGTAGGGGTTTCAAAAGGCACAAAAGCAAAACGCCTAAAACTATTTTGAATGATAGAGCGCACTTGTTCTCGTAAATCAGCTTCCGCAGGTAAAAAGTCACGAAAGCCCTTAAGTGTTTGTAGTTGATTATTTTTTTTCATATTATCCTTTTATTTATAATTTATTGTACAAAAAAATCCCCGTTGTCAGGGGATTAATTATTATTTGCTCATTTAAGCAATACAAAACATCCCCTCTTACGAGTGGTGATGATGAACCGCTAGAATTTGAGCAATTAATTTTTGCATCAGGGGAATATTATATGTTTTTTAGGCGCATTAGTCAAACAATTATTTGTTATAATTTGCTTGGATTAAGCTTTTGAGTTTAATTTTTTAATAAAAAAACGGGCCTGTAGCTCAGTTGGCTAGAGCGCTGCATTCGCATTGCAGAGGTCAGGGATTCGATTTCCCTCAGGTCCACTAATTAACTAAATTGACCAAGGCTTTAAGGCTACTGACCAGCCATTGACCGTCTTTTTTAGCAGTAGCGATAATTAGACACTGGAGGTCAGAGTAGAGATCCCTTAGGCTTATCTCATCTCCGCTGTCATCAAAATATTGAGTGTTTTTATTTAATAAAAAATTTAAATCACTTTCTCCAGTTCGAGAGTCAAATAGTAAGTTACTAGAGTAGAGTTCGGTGATAGTACCAATCATTATCTTGCGGTCTTCTTGAGTAAAGTTTTTTTCTGTTAATAAAATTCTTTTGGGAATACAAAGGTCTTCTTCAACCACGCTGTAAACAATTATCCAATCATCAACCGCAATTTCATCAACTTCTATTTGTTCATCTTCTTTAAGAATTTCTAAATTTTCACTTAGAGGAACTACAATGTTAGTTTGGTTGTTAAGAACAGTGAGAGTTTCTGCGCTTACTCTTTTGACTTGAGCAAGATAGGCTTGTTTAAGCTGTGCGGATTGTTGATTGCCTTGACCCAGTTCAAGCTGTTTGTCTTGGATGACTTTTTTGATGTTAGAGATGGTTGATTCTTCGCTAGCTTCTGATTCGGTTTGGGCATTGATCATTGGTATAGTGAAAAATAATGAAATTATGACTATCAAGCCAGTTGCCAAGTAAAAAGCTTGAGATTTAAAAAACTTATTTTTATTTAATTTTGACATTTAATTTTTATCTACTTTCTCTGTTTCTTCTGCTTTTTCCATTTCTTCTTCGACCTCTTCCTCATTTGTTTCACTGTTTTTACTAAAGTCTTCATTTAAAAAATCAGCATCCACAATAACTGTGCGAGTAGCTTGATTAACTAAACCATCCTGATTAATACTATAAATCACCAAAACATTAGCTCCTTGGTCTAGTCTAACTTTTTTTGAAAAATTGCCAGACTCATCAGCATTACTGATGGTTTCTTGATTATTAACAAAAATAATTACAAAATTATTAGCTTGGGTGTTGCCACTAACTATCAGTCGCTGAGTGTCGGTAATCAAGTTGTTTTCCGGAGAAGTAACAGCTAATTGGCCACTATCTTCTTCTTCATCTAAAACTGGATTTTTGAGGACGTCTTGAACTTGGTCTTTTTGAGCATCACTCAGGCTACGACGACTCTGATAAACTCCAAAAGTGATTAAAAGACCTAGGCTCATGCCTATAACAACTGCTAAAAGAACTTCTTTTCGCATAACACTATTATAATTGAAGAGTCATCCTATGTTAAATCTTGTAAAATGTCAACTTTAACGGTAACATGCGAATATGCAAATTACTTATCATGGACATTCTTGTTTTAGGTTAAAAGGTAAGAGCGGCACGGTGGTCACCGATCCCTACAGTGAAGAGGGGGTTTATGGCATTAGTATGCCTAAATTAACTGCTGATTTAGTAACAGTTTCTCATCAACACCGAGGCCATAATGCTATTGAAAAAATTAAGGCTTCAGCTAATCGCAAAAAACCCTTTATTATAGATTTTCCTGGAGAATATGAGGTCGGTGGAGTAAGTGTTTTTGGTACAAAGACCTTCCATGATAAACAGGGTGGGAAAGAGCGGGGCAGTAACCTAATTTTTACAATTTTAATTGATGGAATCACTGTTTGCCATTTAGGTGACTTAGCTCATCCCTTAAGTGATGAGCAGTTGAAAAACATCTCGGCAATTGATGTTTTGTTTTTGCCTGTTGGTGGTCCCAGCTCAATTATGGGTGAAGAAGCAGTAAAATTAGCTCAAGCTATTAGTCCCAGTTATCTAATTCCTATGCATTATGCAGATGCTGCTTATCCCAAAGATGCTCCTCTGAAAAAAATTGAAGATTTTTTTCAGGTCTATGGAAACACTGCTGAAGCTGAAGAAAAGTTAAATGTCGAAAAAGATCGTTTGCCAGATGAAATGCAATTAGTAGTTTTGTCTCGTAGTTAATATGGCCAATAAAATTGACCCTAAAACACCACCCCATGATTTACAGGCTGAAGAATCAGTTTTGGCAGCAATTTTAATTGATAAAGATGCAATTTTGCGAGTTTCAGAAATTTTAATAGCTAAATCTTTTTATAGTGCAGCTAATCGAGCCATATATCAAGCAATGCTTGATTTATATGATAATCGCCAACCAATTGATGTTATTACTCTGAAAAATCAATTGAAAAAGCACAAAAAACTTAGCCAGGCTGGTGGCGTGTCTGGTATTAGTAGATTATCTAACTTACTGTCAACTAGTGCTAATGTAAAAAACTACGCTGATGTTGTGAGAGAAAAATATGTTAAACGAGAATTAATTGCTCTGTCCAATGATGTGGCTAATTTAGCTTTTGATGATGCTAAAGAAGTTGGCCAGATCTTAGATACTGCCGAAAAATCAGTGATGGAGATCTCTCAAACTCACGCGCGTAAGGATTTCTTACCAGTCAAACACACTTTAGTTGAAAGTTTTGATCGTTTGGATGAGTTGCAAAAGAGTGGAGGAGAGCTACGAGGCATGCCTTCTGGATTTGCTGAATTAGATAGAATGTTAGCTGGCTTTCAAAAATCTAACCTAATTATTTTAGCTGCTAGACCGGGTACTGGTAAAACTGCTATGGCTGTTAATATTGCTCAATATTTAACGGTAGTCGCTAAGAAAAAAGTGGGCTTTTTCTCTTTGGAAATGAGTCGTGAAGAACTAGTTGATCGTTTACTAACTAGCCAGGCAGACATTGATGCTTGGAAGCTCAAAACTGGTCGTTTAAATCAGGAGGATTTTGGTCGTCTGTCTGATGCAATGGGTGTTTTAGCCGAAGCCAAGCTTTTTATTGATGATACGCCAGGTCTTAGCATTTTTGAAATACGCACCAAGGCTAGGCGCTTAATGATGGAGCAGAATATAGATATGTTAATTGTTGATTATCTGCAATTAGCTCATGGAGTTAACCGTGACAATAGGGTTCAGGAAGTCGGGGAAATTTCTCAAGGATTAAAGAATATTGCTCGTGAGCTCAAAATACCGGTTTTGGCCTTAGCTCAGCTTTCGAGAGCGGTAGAGCAAAGGGGAGAGCGATCACCACAATTGTCAGATTTACGTGAATCTGGTTCTATAGAACAAGACGCCGATGTAGTGATGTTTTTGTATCGAAAAGATGAGGATTTACGCGAATCTGTAACTTTGAAAATTGCAAAGCATCGTAATGGTAGCTTAGGAGATTTTGAGTTGTTCTTTAGAGGGGACAGAGTTCGTTTTTACGGAATGGAAATGCGTCGCACCCAAAGTCTTTCCTAGACTTTAGCTGTCTCAACCTTGTTTAAAGCCAAAGAGCAAATAAATTAAGCCTCCAGATAGAATCATAAAGATTAAGAAAAATCCCAAATTGGCTTTAAGTTTTTTATTAGCTAGGTCAGCATTAGGATGATCCATGCTGATAATAATGATTAAAGATATGACTAGCCAAATCACACCTCTTAGCACTATTGACCAAATACTATTGACCGAAGTGGCAAGGTGAACTAATTCTTGAATACTATCCATTATTCCTTTTGTGCTTAATATCATGACGCAATTTGCTTACAAAAACAAGTCTTTTTACGGTAAAATAGACAAGCTTAAACTAAGAAGTCATCGCCGAGATGGCGGAATTGGTAGACGCGTAGGTCTCAAAAACCTATGA
>CAYOIJ010000004.1:0-75445 GCA_964404025.1 uncultured Pseudomonadales bacterium | reverse complement strand
ATCACCTCCTTTCTAAGGAGAATGGGTAGGAGTTTTCACGACCTCCTTCTCCCGTCTAAGGCAACTTAGACGAAAAACTAAAATCCTGTGGACATAGGTGCCCAGGTCGCTTTCTGTCACTGTATTTACTGTTAATCAATTTAATTGTCAATTAAAAAAATAAAACGAGCTTAGGCTCGTTTTTTTGCAATTCACTCAGTTAGATTTTATTTGCTATCATTGTTTTTGTATCAAACTGTATCAAAATATATAAGAAGCATCAAGCAAAAGCTATCTCTTGGCTAATTAGCAGAGTCCTTTCTTGTCTGCTAATTGACTCTTTGCAAAATACTTCTAGCGCGCTAAAATAAAACTACTAGCAATGCTAGTTAATAGATTTTTAATAAAATCTATGAAGTAAATTTTGAAAGAAAAGCAAATTTTGTGAAAGAACACTTATGAACTTTGATCGCTACACAAGCAAAGCCGGTGAAGCTGTGCAAGATGCTATGCAACTAGCTGGCAAACTAAAACATAGCCAAATCGAAATTTGGCATTTATTATTAGCCCTTGTTGAACAAGTGGGGGGCATTGTTCCCAACTTACTTGAACAATTAGATAAGAAACCTGAAACAATTGCTGCTTTAATTAGAAAAGAGCTAAAACAACTACCAAGCACCGATGCTCCTACTCAGGCCTATGCTTCTCCAGAACTGAGTAAAGTGCTAGGTCAAGCAGAAACAGAAGCGGTAAAGCTCAAGGATGAATATATAAGTACAGAACATTTGTTTTTAGCATTATTAAACCAAAAAAAACTTGTTCAACTAATTGATCTTGATCCCAAACAAGTTGTACAAGCTCTGAAAACAGTGCGTGGTCAGCAACGAGTAACTGATCCAGAACCTGAGAGTAAATATCAAGCCTTGGAAAAATATTGCTTAGATTTTACTAGTCTAGCGCGTTCAGGAAAAATTGATCCCGTCATTGGTCGTAATGAAGAAATTCGTCGCATAACTCAAATTTTGTCGCGCCGTACCAAAAATAATCCAGTTTTAGTTGGTGAACCAGGCACTGGTAAAACCGCTATTGTTGAAGGCTTAGCCAAAAAAATTATTGATGACGATGTTCCAGAAGCATTAAAAAACAAGAGAATCTTAGCTTTAGATATGGGCTCCTTAATTGCTGGAGCCAAATATCGTGGAGAGTTTGAAGATCGATTAAAAGCCGTCATTAAAGAAATTGAAAAAAGTGAAGGACAGATTATCCTTTTTATCGATGAGTTACACAGCATTGTCGGTGCTGGAGCTAGCGAAGGATCAACCGATGCTGGCAACTTACTGAAACCAGCCTTAGCTCGCGGCACTCTGCGCACCATTGGCGCCACCACTCTAAAAGAGTATCGCCAATATGTTGAAAAAGATAGCGCACTGGAAAGACGTTTTCAACCCGTGATGGTTGAAGAGCCATCAGTTGAAGATGCAATTTCAATTTTGCGTGGCATCAAGAGCAAGTATGAGGCTCATCATGGAGTCCGTATTTTAGATAGTGCCATCGTTGCAGCAGTTAAACTTTCTCACCGGTACATCAGCGATCGTTTTTTACCAGATAAAGCTATTGACTTGATGGATGAGGCAGCTTCAGCGCTGCGTATTGAAATTGATAGCAAACCCAACAACATTGATCAGCTGGAGCGTGAAATTCGCCAACTAGAAATTGAAAAAGAGTCTCTTAAAAAAGAAAGAGATCAAAAAAGTGAGGATCGTCTAAAAAATATTGAAAAACAAATTAGTGAGCTAAAAGAGCAATACAAAACTTTAGAACTAAGATGGCGTAAAGAAAAAGAAATTTTGGATTCAATTAAGAAATATAATCGAGAATTAGATGAACTTCGTGAAGAAGCAAAGCGCAGTGAACGCAATTATGACCTAGAAAGAGCTGCTGCTATCAATTACGGAGAAATTCCTCAATTGGAAAAAAAGGTTAAAGAAGCTCAAGCAAAAATGGCTGATATTGATCCAACACAAAGACTGCTTAAAGAAGAAATTGATGAAAGCGATATTGCCAAAATTGTTTCCAAATGGACTGGAATTCCGGTTGAGCGCATGCTTACCCAAGAAACTGAAAGGCTAATGAATTTAGAAAAAGAACTAGCTAAAAGGGTGGTTGGTCAGGACCAAGCTATTGAAGCAGTAGCTGGTGCCATTCGTCGCAATCGTGCGGGTATTAGCGAAGAGGGCAGGCCCATTGGTAGCTTTTTGTTCCTTGGACCCACTGGCGTGGGTAAAACCGAATTGGCTAAAGCCCTAGCCGAACAGCTTTTTGGTGACGAACACCTAATCACTCGCATTGACATGAGTGAATACATGGAAAAACATAGTGTGGCTCGCCTCATCGGCTCGCCACCAGGATACGTTGGTTATGAAGAGGGTGGCCAACTAACAGAAGCTCTGCGCCGCCATCCTTATACTATAGTTCTCTTAGATGAAATTGAAAAAGCTCACAGTGAAGTATTTAATATTCTTCTTCAAGTTTTAGATGAGGGTCATTTGACTGATAGCAAAGGCCGTACGGTCAATTTTAAAAACAGCATTATCATTATGACCTCTAACTTGGGTAGTCAAATTATTAGTGAAACTAGCAATGATCCAGTGGAGCAAAAGAAGGCTCTCGATGGTTTGCTGAAAATGCACTTCCGTCCAGAATTTTTGAACAGACTCGATGACATCATTATTTTCCAAAATCTTGGTAAAAAAGAAATTCAAGAGATTGTTCAACTCCAATTGGATCTAGTAAGCCAGCGCCTGGCTGACCAAGAAATTAAATTAGAATTTGGCAAAAAACTTATTGAGCACTTAGCCGCAGCTGGCTACGATCACATTTATGGAGCAAGACCACTCAAGCGCCTCATTCAAAAAGAAGTCTTAGACGAACTAGCCAGCCAAATGATTGAAAACAAAATTCAAGCAGGTGATCAGATTAAATTAGATTGGACGGGTAAAAAACTTGATTTGGTAAAAGCTTGATTTGTGCTAAAATATGGCGTTGTTAAAACAAGTTTAAAATAAATGGGTGTGTAGCTCAGTTGGTTAGAGCGCAGTCCTGATAAGACTGAGGTCCTTGGTTCGATTCCAAGCATACCCACTTTTTAAAAACTCCTATTTAGCAGTCAAAGTTAAGGACTGCCAATTGCTCAACATTTTTGCCTAAAGTTAGGGTATAATTGTTTTAATAAATATGAACAGTAAAGTTATTCAACTACCCAGCAATTTGTTAAATTTACCAGTGGTGCCAATCCGCGAGGGAGTATTATTTCCTCAAACAGAATCGGTGCTTGGCTTTGGTCGTGAATTATCGGTTAAGGCAATTCGTCACTCACAAAAACAAGGTAATCACATTATTCTATTAACCCAAAAAAATCCCAGAATTAAAGAGCCTCAATCTAAAGACCTTTATCAAATTGGCACCTTAGCTGTCATTGAAAAAACCCTCAAAAATTCTGCTAATATTAGTGCGCTTGTTAGAGGCATTAGCCGAATCAAAATTCAAAAATTCGTCCAAGAAAAACCCTTCTTACAAGCAGTAGCTGAAAAAGTTCCTAGTTTTATCCAGCGTGATGATGAGCTAATTGCTCTAAGCAACCAATTACAAAAATTGTTTCGCCAAACCGTTCAAATGGGTAAACAAATTGAATTCCTTAATTTTATTAAGCTGCTAAGCGGTGTTAACGAAGGAGAAATGGCTGATCAAATTGCCAGTACCTTAAAAATTCCAAGCAACAAGAAACAGTTAATTCTAGAAACCACTGATGTTAAAAAGAGAATTGCTCTGGTTATTGAACACCTGTCTAAAGAAGTTAAAATTTTGGAAATTGAACAAGACGTTAATCTTAAAACTCAGGAAAAATTTGATGAGCATATGCGAGAAAGCGTACTAAGAGAGCGCTTGCGCACTATCCAGAAAGAACTGGGAGAATTAAATGATGGGCAGGAGGGTATCAATGATTATCGTGATCTTTTAAAAAAGAAAAAGTTACCAAAAGAAGTTAAAGCAAAGGTTGAAAAGGAAATTGCTCGACTCGAGCAAATGTCTCCCAATAACCCAGAAACTTCTTATTTAAGAAGTTGGTTGGATTTAGTTTTTGACCTACCTTGGCAAAAAGATAGAAAAACCAATATCAATATTAAACGTGCTGCTAAAGTTCTAGATCAAGATCACTACGGACTCAAAGAAGTCAAAGATCGAGTACTTGAACATATGGCAGTCATGCAACTCAAAGACAAAAATGATAGTCAAGAAAAGAATTTACCCACTATTTTGTGTTTTGTGGGACCTCCGGGTGTAGGGAAAACCAGCATTGGTCAAAGCATTGCCAAGAGTTTAAATCGTCACTTTATTAAGATTTCTTTAGGTGGAGTCAGAGACGAATCAGAAATTCGTGGTCATCGTCGCACTTATGTGGGTGCCATGCCTGGTCGCATCATCAAGGGTTTACAAAATGCTCAATCCAATAATCCAGTCTTTATGTTAGATGAAATTGATAAATTGGGTCGTGATTTTCACGGTGATCCTAGCAGTGCCTTACTTGAAGTTTTAGACCCTGAACAAAACTTTAGTTTTGAAGATCATTACTTGGATGTGCCTTATGATTTATCCAATGTCCTTTTTATTGCTACAGCCAATACCTTAGATAGCGTCCCACCAGCATTGTTGGATCGCTTAGAGGTCATTCAGTATTCCGGCTACACACTCAATGAAAAATTTGAAATTGGCAAACGCTATTTACTTCCCAAAGCCATCAAAAAGAACGCCCTGAAAAAAACCCAAAGTAAGTTGACCGATACAATTTTGAAAAAAATTATTAGTCGCTATACTCGAGAAGCTGGTGTGCGCAGTTTAGAAAGACAACTTAATAAAATTATGCGCAAAACTGCCAGAGAAATTTTAGAAAAAAATAAAAAAACTATTGCAGTCAGCAATAAAAGATTATTAGAGTTTCTGGGCCCCCCAATATTTGATGAAACGATTACTGAAAAAGAAGATCAAATTGGTTTGGCCGCAGGCTTAGCTTGGACAAGTGTTGGTGGTGATATTTTATTTGTTGAAGTCGCTCTTTCTCCTGGAAAAGGTAAGATTAAATTGACTGGTAAATTAGGTGAAGTGATGAAAGAATCGGCCCAAGCTGCTTTGACCTATGTTCGCTCTCATCATAAGGAGTTAAAAATTGATATTGAAAAAATTAATCAAACTGATGTACATATTCATGTACCAGAAGGCGCTGTTCCCAAGGATGGTCCTTCAGCAGGAGTCACTATTACCACTGCTATTGTTTCTGCTTTTAAGAAAAGAGCTGTTCGTCGAGATGTTGCTATGACCGGAGAAGTAACTCTGCGAGGTAGGGTCTTGCGTATTGGTGGTTTAAAAGAAAAAGCCATTGCCGCCCATCGAGCGGGTAGTAAAGTTGTCATTATTCCTCAAGAAAATGAGCGTGATTTAGTTAAAATACCCAAAGAAATTAAAAAAGATTTAGATTTTCAGGCAGTCAAAGATGTCAAGGAGGTTTTAAAAATCGCTCTCAGCTAAGTTTTGAGTAAATTTGCTATACTAGCAATAACAAATGACAACAAGCAAGGCAATAATTAAACGCTTTTGGCCCTTTTTTCTTTCAATAATTATCTTAAGCACTGGGGTTTTTCTTTATTTCAATCCTCTAATTAAACTTAAGTCATCAGGTTTGCAAGTTGAGTATAATGGACCAGATCAATATGCCAGCGTCTTTCTCAACAATCAATATTTGGAAAAAGCACCCTTGTCTGAAAAAAATATTCAAAGCGGTGACTATATTTTAAAAATTGTTCCAGACAACCAAGACTTAGCCGAATTTAGCACTCCAATTACCTTAACCGAAGGAGCCTTAACTGTTGTTACTTACAATCCTGGCCCCAACACTAGACAAAGCTCAGCCACCATTTATGAAATAGAAGCTCAAAGTGATCTGAAAGAACTGGGCACAGTTAGTTTTGAAACTTACCCAGAAAACGCTCTTTTGAGTTTTGACCAAGCTCCAACTCAATACACCCCAATCACCATCGAAGCACTATTACCACAGGAATATAGTTATTCCGTCAGCCTACCATCCTATGAAATACAAGAACATAAACTACAAGTTCTCGCAGGACATCAAATTAAGGTTACCATTAAGCTGGCCAAGCTATTAACAGATGGTCTTTCTAACGATCAATTAGACAATAGTGCTGATTCTAATTTAGAAAGTAGCAGTTCACCTCAATTAATTGATAGCGCAGAGGAAACAGAAAGCTCAACAGATCTGGAAAATGAGAGTTGGGGAGTAGCTGAAGCTGATCAAATAGTTGGTAAAAAGGTGCAAATTAAAAATACTAATTTTTTTATCGACAATCAAGAGGTTTTAAGAGTTCGAGAAAAACCTAGTTTAAACGCTAAAGAACTAGGTTTTGCTAAGAGCAATTTTTATTATCCTTATCTTGAAAATCTTGGTGACAGCGCTAATGCTAATCAGTCTGGGGAATGGTTGAAGATTAAATTTGAAAATCAAGAAGCTTGGGTCAGCGCCAACTTTGCTCAATTGATTACCGACTAAGCATGTATAAAAAAATAAAAAACTACTTGGCCACAAAAATTTTTTCTATGTAAAAATATTAAATTTATGGAATAATAAAAAATATGAACAAAACATCTTCTTCCCGCATCCTTGTCTTTTTATTTGCTATGCTCCTTGGTGCTGCTTTGCTGTATTCGATACAAAGCTTGCTCGATAAGCAATTGGGGTTTTTATTTGGCAAAACCGCTACGGTCACCGTTGCGGGTTCCGCACAAAAAGCAATTAGCAATCAGGTGGCTGAATTTACTGCTGGTATTGAGGTAATCGCAGATGAAAAAGCAGAAGCCACAGCTCAAGCCACAGAAATCATGAATCAATTATTAGCCGAAGTTAAAACTCTTGATATTGACCCTCAAGACATTCAAACTTCTCAAGTAAGTTTTTATCAAGAAGATGAATATGTTGAATCCCAAGTGGAGGGAGAATTGATGATGATCTATCCTCCTAGAGCTACTCAAAAGGGTAATTGGAGGGCTGATATTAGTACTACTATCATCTTGCGCTCTGAAGATCCAGAACAATTAAAAAGCAAGAGCGAAAATCTACTGGCCATGCTCGACGCCAGTGAAGCCAACTATGTATATGGTCCTAATTTCCGCCTTGATGAAGAATTACTCAATGAAGCTGAACTACTCAATGAAGCGGTGACTGATGCTCGCAAAAAAGCAGAGGCAATAGCTTCCAGCAATAAGCAAAAGGTTAGAAAAATTTTAGAAGTTGTTGAAGATCAGGTTGGCGGCCCGCAACCCTTTTATAGAGATCAATTTGCAATGGCCGAAGGGGGTGTGGCTAATAACTCGTTAGAACCGGGCAGTAGCACATTTTTTAAAACAGTTACTGTGACCTTTCAATTAAGATAAGATAATCTTGATTGATTCCGTCTTCGCTACCGCTCCAAACAATTTGCCCCAAGCTTATTAGTTCTGTTTCATTGAGTTGTGGATACTTATCCCGTTCCCGGCTAGTGATGACTAAATACTTAATCTGATAGTGTTCAAGTAGGGCGCGGCTCTGATCGCTAAGAGGGTCAAGATAAATGCTCTCAATTTCGATTAAACGCTGAGAGGGAACATCCCAAGAGCCGCGCCACAACCACTCATGTGCCTGCCAACCTAAAATCGTTGGCATACCCGAAAAGGCTGAGACTAAAGAATATTCAGTAAAGCTTTCTCCGCTCGCTTCCAAAATATTAATCTGCCTAGGCTCTTCATTTTTAAGATAATTAACGATGGCATAAGAGCTTGGATATTTTCTGACCATCCACTGTAGACCATCTAAACCCTGGTAATTTTGAAAATTGCCGTAATAAGCTCTAAAAGCTAAATATGGATAAGCTCCTAAAGAAAAGAGTAAAAAAATAATTGGTAAATATATGAAAAAACAAGTCCGAACAAAAACTTTAAGGGTAAATAATTTTGATTTTTTCCACAATAAAACCTCGCGTAAGTCAACTAGTCGCCAAGTAAACCATTGTTTACGCCTAGCTTGGCTAATAAAAAAACTAATGGCCATTGCTAGCAAAAAAGCAATCCACATAAAGCCTTGAAACATTAGCTTAAACATCGTGTTAGCTCTAGGGTGCCCAGTATAAATATCTTGAAAATAAAAGAATTCAGTAAAAAATAGCAGAATTAGAAAAGTAAAAAAAATAGCTAGCAGAAAAAACCAAGGTGTTTCTTCTTTTTTTTGCAGCTGGCGGCGATAAATCAACAAAAAAATAATAAAAATTAATACTGGCAACAACTGGGCGCCCCATAAAACTGCTAACTGCCAAAGGGGAGAGTGCTCGTTAGCTAAACGAATGCCATCTGCAATTGATTGAAAATTTAAAAACCAGGGTGCACTCGTTAAACTTGCTGTTAAACTCAAGCCGAGGGCTGAACTGACTAGGGGCCAAAAGAAATTACTTCGCCAAATTAGTAGCAAAATACCTAAAACAAACAATAGTAAAGCATAAATTAAAACATCCCAAGTGTTAGTCATTGCTAACACACCAAATAAAATCCCCATCACTAAACTTAGAGCAAAAAAGCGCTCAGCAAACAATCTTAATACTTTTTGTCTTTTAACTTCCTCAATCAACTGGCTAAGCCATAAAAAAATGCTCATTAGTAAGGCAATCACCACCGGCATTGAAAAAACGTGAGCGTGTAAGTCACTAACTACAAAACTATAAACCGGAAATTCATGAATGGTTCTATCTATAAAGCGAGTTGCCTCGGGATACCAATAGCCATCAAAGCTACCATTACTCAGCAAGTACCATAGGCTGTGGCCATTGCCAAACAGAGTCACCAGAAAACTAGCTAATAAGCCTGTCCATAAAGCTGCTCTAAAATTATATTTTTCTTTAGCGCCAAAGTCTTTTCCAGCAATTTCACCCCAAGCAAAATTTGCTCTGACATTAAAAGCTAAAGAAAAAACCATCGTGCCTAGTAAGGCCATAATAGTGGCTAAGAGCAAATTGTAAGCCCAAGCCAAATCAATCATCCAAAGCTGTACTAAAATAGCCCCCATGAAATGGCCAAAACTATAATAATTAATAGTTTCTCCTGCTAGCCAAATATCTTGAACAGGCAGAGTAGGAGATTTGAGATAAGCCTGAATGAAGCCGGCATCCATAAATTTTTCCAAACCAAGAATTTCTGGCTGAAAACTGCGTATCACTAATAAAAAAATAAAAAATAAAATAAACAAGAACTCTTCAATAAGGATTTGTCGATGGAATAAACGCCAATAATTTTTCAATCCCTGCAAGCAGTATCTAGTTTTTTTACAAAAAAATAATAGATAAATATTTGTCAAAAAAATAATAAACAAAAACGAATAAACACCCCATAAAGTATTAGCTGGTAATTTAAAGAAAGCTATAAAAAAAACAAGCAGAGATAAAAACAACCAAGTAAAAAAACGCCCAAAAGCCCACAAACCATCTTTGATTTGTGGAAAGCGTTTGCTAAAGCACGCAAATAAAGGCAGGGCTAATAATTGCAAAAAAAGTAATGATAAATAAGCTCTAAAAATCATCTCTACCACTATAGCAAAATTAACTAAACTTGTGACTAATAATCACACTAAAAACATTCAGTTTTTTAAGAAACTAGCTCACTTTGTAGATCTTTTTTAATCATCTTAAATAACTGATTACTACTATTAATTGCCTGATTAATACCTCGGTCAAAAGGATAAATGTGCTGCATTGATACCCAATAAATATTCGGGCAACTAGTGCGCATACTTGGCAAGTGACGACTATGATTAATGGGCACCAGTGGTTGAGCAAAAGTATCTTTAGTCAAACGATAGTCAATAATTAATTGCTCAATTTGAGGATTTATCTGTCGCAAAAAAGGCAGATAAGCTTGAAGAACCTGTTTAGCTGTAAGTTTAAAAAACTTATCTTTGCTGGACAAATATTTGCCTAAATACAAAAGGGACTGGTTGTTGTAATGCTTTTGATCAATAAAATTATTATGTTCAACTACAGCTACAAAGGGCCAGTTTTTTTCATTAATATTTAACCAATAAGTATCGTCTTCTAAAAAACTTTCCTTAAGAGATAGGATCAAAGTCATCGCCGCCAAACCCTTTAAATTATTTGATTTTAGTTCTGCTAAATCAATAATTTTTTTAAACTGAGAAGATGGCAATGTACTAATTAATAGATCAAATTTTTCTTTTTTAATCTTGACTTTTTTACTAAGCGAAGAAGCAATATTTAAGTTTATTGAGGAGTTTTTTAAAGGCTGATTGCTATCACAACTAATTTTTTTAAGCTCTTGATTTAGATGAATCTTAACACCCTTTTTGAGTAATTTTTGCTGAATTTGATCTATCAAAGATTGAAAACCTCCTTCAACATAACCAAGTTTGGGGGTTCGAGGCTGAATTCTCGCCCAAAACCAAGCCATATTTATTTCTTCAGCCCAACTGGCAAATTTAGCTTTAAATAGTGGCTGCCAAATAATTTGCCAAGATTTTTCACCCATAGTTTTTTGCAAAAAATCACTGGCTCGGTATTTCTCCAAAAATTGTCCATTGGGTAAAATTTTTAAAAAGGCTAAAACTAGACCAGTGCGCAAACGCTCAACAAAAGATAGTTGCTTAAAACTTAGTAAACTGAAAACAGAGTCTAACTGATGGTTTTCACCCTTTAAACGAGTACGACAAACTGTCTTTTTATAAAAAAGCTGATCTTGCAAGCCAAGACTTTTTAAAAAACTTTTAAAAGCCCTGTCTTTGGCAAACAAATGATGATAGTGATTTTCTAAAGTCCAATCCCAATCTTTATTTTTAAAACCAGCTGCCATTCCACCCAAACGATTTTCTTTTTCAAAAATACTTATATCCAAATTTTCCCCAAGACAAGAATTGCTCAGCTGCCAAGCTAAATTCAGAGCACTGAAGCCACCACCAATAATTGCTATTTTTTTCATAAAATTTTCAGCAATCTAATTCAATTCTATTAAACTCTTTGAATTATACATTATCGCCAACTTGGCAAAAAAAAGTACAGAACTGAGGCGGCTGATTCTGGTACAGACAGACCAGTCCAGTGAGGATAAAAAATTATTGCTACTAAGATTGGCCAGAATAAAAAATTAAAAATTAGAGCTCTTTTCTTACTCAGAGATTTTAAACTTAGTGAATATAAATATATTGGCCAAACTACTAATAGAAGCAAATAGGGTAGAGCTGGCAGAAAATGGTAAAAAAATAAAGGTCGGCTGACAAGCTGCCAAGGCAAAAAAGAAAAACAAAAAATAGCAGTTAAAAAATAATAAGGCGTTTGAAAAATCGTCTCTTGATATTTTTTTACTAATCGATGGTTTTTTAAACCTTTGAACCATCTCCACAGAAAAATTGGCAATAAGAAAAAATATAAAAAGATAGCTGGATTTCCCTGAGCATAAATATCGCTTCTCCAATTTGTTTGAGAAAAATCTGCAAAATACCAAACTGGTCGCCAATTAAATATCCAAGCCAGAGGTTTTGACTGATAGGCGTGTGAATTAGCTGAATTAAACTGGAAATTAACAATTTGTCTCTGCAGCGCAAAGAAATCATCAATGCTTTTACCACTTAAAAAATAGGGAATAAAGGCTAGAAAATAGACTACAACTGGCGTTAAAACTAAGCAAAATAATAAAAAAGGGATTTTTTGGTAACTTTTGCTTTTGATAGTTTTTCCAAGCTCTAAAATAAAGAAGAAAAGAATCAACCATAAGGCAGTCCATTTAGTCAGCAAGGCGAAAGATAAGCTTAATGCACTAATAAAAAATAAGAGCAGATTTTTTTGTCGAAGATATAAAAAATAAGAATAAGCAGCACTTAAGGCAAAAAACAAATAAAAGATATCATTCATGGCTATGCGACTTTGCACTAAAAATAAACCATCACTAGCCAACAGCACAGTAGCAATTAAAGCAAAATTGATGGCCCCATCTTCAATGCTCTTGCCTTTTAAAAAAAGCTTTTTCAGCTTTTTATTATCCAACAAAGCAAGGCCCACTGTCTTAGCCAAAAAATAAAAAACTAACAAGCTAGCCAAAGCAAATATAACTGAGGGTAGGCGCCAAGCCACCACAGTCGGCCAAAAAGTTAAATAGCGTACTGACAGTGCTTGAATATATTTTGCCAAAGGAGGGTGTAACCAATCATAATAAACCGGCCACTCGGATCGATGCCACCATTCAAAAGGTGTTTGAAAATCTCCCCGAGCCAACATTCTTATCGCTGGCACATGATAGCTTTCGTCAAAGTACATCTCTGATGGAAAATCTAAGCGCCATAAGCGCACAAGCAAAGAAAACAACAAAATCAAGCCTAAATAAATTAATTCTTTAATCTTCACTATCTATCAGAATATATATAAATAGTACAAATTTGCAAGTCTAATCAGCAATAGCTTGAATTAAAATGAGGAGGTCAGCTAATTCTAAAGCTGCGCTAGAAACTAACACTCCATCGCTAATGGCTAGAAAATCATTAATATTATTAGCATTAACACTGCCTCCATAAATCAGAGGATTATGAGGAAAATGTTGGCGCAGTTTTGTAAAGAATTTTTCTACCAAAATTGTTTTAACCGCTTGACCACTGCCAATGGCAGCTATTGGTTCATAAGCAATGCTGATTTTAGCTTTTTCACTATTAGTCAGCAGTTTGGCTTGCTCTGGAAAATCCGTTTCATCTAAACATAAAACTACATCTAGATTAGCTTCGATTGCTTTTTGCACTTTTCCCGCTATTAACTGAGAGTTTTCGTGAAAAAGTCGCCGCCTTTCACTATGACCAATGATTGCTGCTTCTACACCTAAAAATTCTAAGTTTTTTACTGAAACTTCACCCGTATAAGCTCCAGAACCATAGGCACTTATGTCCTGAACTGCTAGGGAAATTGGCAAATGCTGATGATCGATTAAACGCTTCATTTGACTTAAAAAAGGATAGGGTGGAGCAATTAAGAGTTTAATGCCTGGATGTTTTAATAATAAATCTTTGGGAAAATTATTAACCCAATATTCAGCCTCAATAATGTTCTTATTAGACTTCCAATTAAGCAAAATAGTTTTTTGCATCATTTTATTTTAGCCAAAACCCAGTAACAAAGCAATTTTATGAGGTTTTATGCTAATATGATTGGACTTATGTTCGAGAGCCAAGCACTCCTTGACCAATTAAATCCAGAACAACGCCAAGCTGTTTTACACCAAAAAGGACCAGCAATTGTTTTGGCAGGAGCTGGCAGTGGCAAAACCAGAGTACTAACTAGCCGTACTGCCTATTTAATTCAAGAAAAGATCGCTAGCCCCAGAGAAATATTACTGTTAACTTTTACCAATAAAGCAGCTGCTGAAATGAAAAGACGGGTTCTTAACTATACAGGTCAGCAATTACTTTTCTCAGGGACCTTCCACAGCTTGGGGGTCAAAATATTGCGCCTAGAAACTAATAGCCAAGCACAAAAGAATAGTTACCTGCAAATAGCTGGACGGTCTCTAAGTTCTCAATTCACTATTTATGACGATCAGGATCAAATTAATCTACTTAAAAATATTTATAAAAACCATACCATTGATCGTCAAGAGTTTAAAATTACAACTACGAGAGCGATTATTAGCCAAATTAAAAATAAATTAATTAGCCCCAGCAACTATGCAGCAAGTGCAAATAACTCTTTTACCCAAACCATTGCTAAGGTTTATAAAAATTATGAACAACGCTTAAAAACAGAAGACGCCCTTGACTTTGATGACTTACTAATTCTCACTTATCAATTGCTAAAAAAAGACCAACACATCCGCCAAAAATATCAAGAACAATTTAAACATGTTTTGATAGACGAATATCAAGATACCAATAAAGTACAGTATTTATTAAGTAAAATATTAAGTAAACCTCAGAACAATCTTTTTGTGGTGGGTGATTTTTCTCAAAGTATTTATGCTTGGAGAGGGGCAGATTATAAAAATCTCAAACAACTAAGTTTAGATTTTCCTGACATTACTGAATATCGTTTAGAGCGCAATTATCGATCCACGCAAAACATTTTAGATGCGGCCACTCAAATCATTCAACAAAATCACCTTCATCCCATTCTAGAACTGTGGACTGATCAAAAAAATGAAAAAGATCAAAAAATCCAACTTTATGAATTAAACAACGCTGAACTGGAGGCAGAAAAAATCGCTCAAATTATTACTGAAAGATTTCTTGATTCACTAAATCAGGTAGCAATTCTATATCGCACCAATGCCCAGTCTAGAGCTTTTGAGGAAAGCTTCATTCATCGTCGACTCCCTTATCAAATTATTGGCGGCACAAAATTCTACCAGCGAAAAGAAATCAAAGATCTTTTGGCTTATTTGCGATTATGCTTTAATGATCTTGATAGTCCTAGCCTAACTCGCACTATTAAACTTGGTAAAAGGCGTTTTAAAAATTTCCAAACCTGGTTAAAAGAAATAGACGATCAGGTATTGGATAACCCCGCCCTAGCTCTGCAAGGCATTTTACAAGCCACTCATTACTTAGATAAATTTAATAAAAAAGATCCAGAAGATCAAAGTCGATTAGATAATATTGAAGAATTGCTGAGTGTTGCCAGTCAATTTGAAAATAGTCAAAATTTTTTGGAAAATGTAGCTCTTGTCCAAGATGGTTATCTACTAGAACAAAAGGCTGGAACAAAGTCTAGTGGTATTAAACTGATGAGCTTGCATTCTGCCAAGGGTTTGGAATTTAAAACTGTTTTTATGGTTGGCATGGAAGAGGGCTTGCTGCCCCACAACCGCTCAATGCTCAATGAAGAAGAATTGGAAGAAGAGCGCCGCCTTTGCTACGTTGGGATTACTAGAGCCAAACAAGAGTTGTTTTTTAGTTATGCGCGCAATCGCTACGCCTTTGGCAATCAACAACAAAATCTGCCCAGCCGTTTTTTAAGTGAAATTAATACTAATTTAGTAAGTGTTAATCGACATTTTGATGAGGCTATTAGTAGCCATCAAGGTTTTTATGCTAGAAGAGCTAGGAAAAAATCTAATCAAGTTAAATCAAATAAAAGACGCCTCATCATTGATGAAGATCAACTAGATGCACTGCTGAGAGATGACATCGATGTCAAAGAATTTTTGAAGAAGTAAAGACTCGGCTGACAAGATCGACTTTTTCTCATATAATAAAGGAATATAAAATATGCTAATTCGCGATATTCGTCCAGAAGAAAAAGAAATATATAATCGATCCGTTCATCATCCCATTCAATCCTATGAGTGGGGAGAATTCCGTAAAAAAACTGGCCAAAAAGTTGAAAGAATTGGATTTTTTAAAGATGGTCAGCTTAAAAAAGCAATGACTGTTACCTTTCATGATTTACCCATATTAGGAAAAACAATTGGCTATTTCCCCAAAGGCTTTGACCCTGATAAAGATCAAATTGCTACTCTAGAGCAATTAGCTAATAAGCACAAGGCTGTTTGTATTAAGCTTGAGCCAGCTGTACTTAAAGATCTTGATCAAAATCACGATCAGCACAAAAGTGTTAATTTTTTAAAAAACTACCAAGTAGAAGAGGGTCGTTCTCTTTTTACTCCCTATACTTTTCAAATTGATCTCAGCCTGTCTGAAGAAGAATTAATGAGTAAAATGACTAGTAAAACTCGCTATAACACGCGTTTAGCAATTAAAAAGGGAGTTAAAGTTTTTGAAGATAGTAGCGAGAAGGGTTTAGAAGATTACTTAAAAGTTTTAAATGAAACCACCAGTCGACAAGAATTTTATGCTCATACACCAGATTATTTTCGCCAAATGTGGCAGATTTTCAAAGATAGCAACATCATGCATATTCTAAAAGCCACTTATGAAAACAAAGTCATTGTTACTTGGATCCTTTTTACTTTTAACAATGTCCTTTACTATCCCTATGGGGCCTCCAGCAGTCAACATCGAGAAGTCATGGCTAGCAATCTCATGATGTGGGAAGCTATTCGTTTTGGCCAAAAACATAATTGTCAATTATTTGATTTATGGGGAGCACTCGGACCAAATCCTGATCCTAAAGATCCTTGGTTTGGCTTTCATCGTTTTAAAAGAAGTTATGGCGGACAACTAATTGAGCATATTGGCACCTACGATCTCGTCTATAACTATCCGACTTATAAGCTCTATACTTTGGCTGAAGATTGGCGATGGAAATTCTTGCGTTTGAAGAAAAAATTTATTAAGCTATAAATAGAAGAAAAAGGAAAAACTATGGCAGAAAAACGATTTAAGCGAATCATGCTCAAAATTGGCGGTGAATCACTACTTGGAGACAGAGAGTTTGGTATTGATCCCAAAGCTGTGCTTGTCATGGCAAAAAAAATTAAAACCATTGTTGATGGAAAAATTGAAATTGTCATCGTGATTGGTGGTGGTAATATTTTTCGTGGTTTAGCTGCTTCAAAAAATGGCATTGATCGAGCAACAGCTGATTATATGGGAATGTTGGCAACCGTGATGAATGGCTTAGCTCTCCAAGATGCCTTAAAAAAGGTTGGTTTAGCTGTGAGAACTCAATCAGCACTTACTATGCCAGCTGTAAGTGAAAGCTTTATTCGTAATAAAGCTATTCGTCACCTAGAGAAGGGAAGAATTTTAATTTTAGTGGCTGGCACAGGCATGCCTTATGTCACCACTGATTCTGGTGCGGCCCTACATGCTCTAGAACTACACTGTGATGTTTTGATGAAGGCTACCAAAGTTGATGGCATTTATGAGCGCGATCCAATGAAATTTCCAGATGCCAAAAGATTAAAAACTATGACCTTTAAAGATGCTATCGAAAAAGAAGAAATACAAGTTATGGACACTGGTGCTTTAGCAATGTGCAAAGAAAACGACATGCCAATTATGGTCTTTAATCTCTTTAAGGAAAATAATCTCAAAAAAGCAGTCAGTGGAGAAGACATTGGTACTTATGTATCTAATGACGTGGAAACAAAACTAGCTTAATTAATTTGAACCTGTGAAGTATTAAAAGGAAAACTGCCTATGAAAAACTTTGCCATTAATGGCTTCGGTCGTATTGCTCGCCTAGCTTTTCGAGTATGGTTTGACAAACATCGCCAAAGCTTAGACTTAAAAGTGATTAATACCTCTGGCTCTATGGATTTGGAGGGCTGGGTGAAACTTCTTAAATATGATAGTGTTTATGGCACTTTTAAAGAAAGTATTGCTTTTGAAGAACTAAAAAAAGTTAAAGAACTGGCTGAAGGGGAAATTGAGCTAGGATACATCATAGTGGATGGGCATAAAATTCTTCTTACTGCTGAACGCGATCCCGCCAAAATCCCTTGGGAAAAGTATGGGGTATATAGTGTTCTTGAAGCTACCGGTGCTTTTAATAAAGCCAAAAAAGCTAGTTTACATTTACAGGCTGGGGCTAAAAAAGTTTTATTATCAGCTCCCGGAAAGGATGATCCGGATAAATTGATTAGCACTGGGGTAATTAGTGTCAACCAACTCGATTTAAGTAAAAATATTTTTTCTAATGCGTCTTGTACCACCAACTGTGTTGCTCCAATTGTTAAAATTGTCCAAGATAATTTTGGTATTGAAAAAGCCATTTTAAGCACCATCCACTCCTACACCAGTGATCAAAACTTACATGATAATTCTCATAAAAAAGATCTCCGTCGAGCCCGAGCAGCTGCACTAAATCTGGTGCCTACTTCAACTGGCGCCGCTAAAGCAACTGCCAGCATTATTCCTGTTTTGAAAAATAAATTTGATGGTCTGGCTATTCGTGTCCCAACTCCAACGGTTTCCCTTGCTGACATTACTTTTATCCTTGGCAAAAATACTACAACTGAAGAAATCAAACAAAGCTTTATTGAGGCTGCCCAGGGAGAATATAAAAACATCTTGGCAGTAAGCACTGAGCCATTGGTTTCCAGTGATTTTATTGGCTGCGAGTACAGCGCTGTCGTAGATTTACCACTCATTCAACTAATTGATGGCAACCTTCTAAAAATTATAGCTTGGTATGACAATGAGTGGGGTTATACTTGTCGCTTGATGGAGCAACTAGTTCTAATTTAGTTTGCAAAATTTATGAAAAAGGCTATTAGTGATTTTTTTGTAAATTGGCGAAAATTTGCTGAAAAAAAATTCACTCAATTCACTCTGATCGTTATTTATTTCTTTGGCGTTGGCTTAAGTGCTGTGGTGGCTAAGATTGTTGGTAAAAAATTTTTAAATAAAAAGCATAAAAATAGTAACTGGCAAAAAATTGATCTCCAAAAACACTCCAGTGTCAGTTTAGAAAAAATGTATTAATGATTATTTTAGGCATCTCTTGCTACTATCATGATAGCGCAGCTTGCTTGATTAAAGATGGAAAAATCATTGCTGCAGCTGCAGAAGAGCGTTTTTCTCGAGTAAAACACGACAATCGTTTTCCAAAATTAGCTATAGATTTTTGTTTAAAAGAACTGGGTATAGCAGCTAAAGAAATTGATTATGTGGCTTTTTATGAGAAACCCCTGGTTAAATTTGAAAGAGTTATTAGCCAACACCTTGAGTATTTCCCCAAAAGTCTGGGTCAATTCATTAGATATATGGCCCCCTGGTTTAATGAAAAACTTAATTTGAGTAAAACTTTTAAAGAAGAACTTCACTATCATGGACCAATTCGCTACATCAAGCATCATCTTTCTCATGCCGCTAGTTCTTATTACTTATCAGGCTTTAAAAAAGCAGCCATCGTCAACATTGACGGAGTAGGTGAGTGGACTACTACTAGCATTGGACTGGGAAAAAATGACAAAATTAGACTAGACAAAGAAATACATTTTCCCGATTCACTTGGTTTGCTTTACAGCACCTTTACCACCTATTTAGGTTTTGAGGCTAACGACGCTGAATATAAGGTCATGGGCCTGGCTTCTTATGGCAATGCAAAACCTTTTAAAAAACATTTTGACCAAATTATTGAAATTTTTGCTGACGGTAGTTTCAAACTAAACATGGAGTTTTTTGACTTCGTTTGGCGAGAACAAATGCCTAGTAAAAAATTAATTGATTTGTTTGGACATCCAATTCGTCAAAAAGAGGCAAAAATTCTTCAGCATCATAAAGATATTGCAGCGGCACTACAAAGCAAATTAGAAGAAGTCGTTTTTAATTTACTCAGTCAAGTGCAAAAAAAATACCAAACTGAAAATTTATGTTTAGCTGGCGGTGTTGCACTCAACTCCGTTATGAATGGTAAAATTTTACAAAATACTAGTTTTAAAAAATTCTTTATCCCACCAGATCCAGGTGATGGTGGTGGGGCTATGGGAGCAGCTTTAGAGTTGGCAGCTAGTTTGGGCGAACAAGTCGCTAAAAATAATCACGATTTTCACCCCTACCTCGGTCCTGCTTATTCTTGGTATCAAGTTGGGCATGCTCTAAAAGAAGCGGGATTGAAATATCAATTGATCAGCAACAAACAGCAATTAATCAAGCAAGTCAGTGATTTAATTGTTCAGCAAAAAGTCATCGGCTGGTTTCAGGGCCGGGTAGAATGGGGACCGCGTGCGCTTGGTAATCGAAGTATTTTGGCTAGCGCCAAAACTGAAGAAATGCGAGATATTATTAATGCAAAGGTCAAGAAGCGAGAGTTATTTAGGCCCTTTGCACCTGTCGTTATTGAGTCTGAAGCTAATAAATACTTTCATATGGACAAGTATTTTTCCCCCTCACTAAAATGGATGCTAACCGTTCATCCTTTCAGGGAAAAAGCCAAAAAATTAGTGCCTGCAGTTGTTCATGTGGACGGCAGTGGCCGTCCCGAAACACTCGCTCGCGGTGACAATCCTCTTTATTATGATCTTCTAGAAGCTTATTTTAAAAAAACTGGTATTCCCATTTTTATTAATACTTCTTTTAATGTGCGCGGCGAGCCAATAGTTTGCACTCCACAAGATGCCATTAGTTGTTTTCTGCAAACTGATATTGATCATTTGGTGATTGACCAATATATTGTAAGTAAATAAATTAAGAAAATAGTTATTATGTTTAAAGAACTACTTGAATATCTTTGGCAAAAACGCAATTGGTGGTTAATTCCTCCAGTCATTATTTTTATTATTTTTGGCTTTTTAGTCATCTTTTCAACTACCTCTCCAGTTAGTCCTTTTGTTTACATGCTTTTTTAGATTTCCGAGAAATAACGACCCTAATCAGGGCTTGAGTCATAAGGTATAATGCACACCTATGGCTAAAACACAAACCAAAAAAAAACCCAGTGCTAAAAAAGCAAGTGCAGACAAAACTAAATCTGCTTCCAAAACAAAGGTTAAACAAGAACCAGAAAAAAAATCTTTAATTGCCAGTAATGATAGTTTGCGCGTTACTATTCCTTGGTCAGAATTAGAAAAACCTTATCGCTCAGCTGTGGCCAATTTGGCAAAAAGCATGAAGATTGAGGGGTTTCGCCAAGGAAAAGCACCTTTAGATATTGTAGAAAAACAAGTTTCCTTAGAAAAAATCGCTGAAACAGTTTTACGAGAACTTTTACCAAAAAAATATATAGCAGCCCTAAAAGCAACAAAAAAACAGCCCATTACTGCTCCAGAATATCATTTAGCATCGATAAAAAAGGGAGAAGATTGGGTTTTAGAAGCTCATTTTTGTGAAGCCCCCGCCATTGAGCTAAAAGATTATGAAAAATATCTGGCTAGCGGCAAAAAAGCTGCTGCTAAATTTATCAAAGAACACAATGATAAAATCAAAAAAGAAACTGTAAAAAAAGATACAAAAATTCAAGCTAAAGATAAAAAAGAAACACCCCAAGCTCAAAAGCTTTCTCCAGATCAGGAAAAAGAAATTTATTACCAACATATTTTACGCGAATTAGTGGTCAATATCCGTCCAAGTATCGGTGAGCTGTTACTGCGCCGTGAAACTCAAGCAGAATTTGAAAAACTCAAAGAACAGTTAAGTTCTTACAAAATTTCTATTGAGGACTACTTAAAAAAGAGGCAGGTTAGTCTTGAAGAGCTAAGCAATGAATTGGCTGGCACCGTACTTAATCGCTTACAAATTGATTTCATTTTGGCAGCTATCGCTAAAGAGCGAAAAATCAAGGTGGAAGATAGTGCTCTCAAAACAGCTCTAGATGCCATCGAAGATGAAAAACTACGAAAACAAATTAGCAGTCATGAGCAATATCTCAACAGCTTTAAAGCTCAATTGCTGCGCCGACAAACAATTGAAAGCTTATTAAAGAAATAAGTTTTTTACTTCTTTTCACCAGAGGTAAAGTTTGACTTTGCACTACTTTGATCTTATAATATATATTCGAAGTTTGATTAAAACCTAGTCTTTCTTGTCCTTTTTTTTTAATCACGCTACAATCATGAATAACTTGAATCAAAATAATACTAACTCCGCTGGCAGCAAAGCAACAGCTCAGCGAAACCAATCTCTCGCTCGAGCTCTTTTGGAAAGCGAAAAAAACCTTACTAGTTCACCCAGTCCCCAAACTGAAGAAGCAAAAAAACAAAAACTAAATCCTTTTGCTCAAGCCCTAAGTCAGGCCGGAGGAAAGTTTCCCAATCAATTAGAAGAAGAACTCTCTCTAAAAAAACAGGCAGAAATGCTTGCTCAGCAAAAAAAAGATAGTTTGCGTCAAAAACTCCATGATCAAATCAACCCCGTTGAAACCCATGAGGTTTTTTCGGCTCAAGCTGAAAAAAATCTAGAAGAATTACAAGCCACCAGAGAAGAATTAAAAATGTTGGCTCAAGACATTAAAAATTTAGATAAAGAAATTGATTTAGCACTAACTAGAGAAGTGGTTGATCCAGGTACCAGTGGCATTGGTTTCTTCAACTTTTTTCATAAATTACGCGAATGGATTATGCTCCTGCGCAAGCAGGTTCATAGTGCCCAGACTTGGATGTCACAAGTTTCTGGCAAAGGTAAGCGAGGGCGAGGCAGCGCTTTTAACTTTAAAAATAGTAAAAATGTTCATGACGCGATGGGTAGTGAGAAAAACTTCGGCATGAATATGGGTGCTTAAAAATTAGAGTTGTTGAGTTTTTGAATAAAAAGCAAAAACAAATTTTCTTGATCTTGTTTTAAATTATCTTTCTCAAACTCAACTTCTTTTCGTAAATGTCCCACTTGTTCTTCGATTTTCATGATTTTTTGATTAGTTTCGTTTTCTCTTGCTTTTTGAACCGAGATGTATTCCCTGATAAAATATAAAATCGGTAAAAGTTCCTCCGCACTAGAGTTATTTATTTTCTCGGTCAATAAATTAAAAGCTAAAGTGCTAATTTGATTTTTTTGTTCTGCACTTAAAGTATTATTAGTTTTTAAATTAATTTCACCATGACTGGCCCTATCGATTAAAAGCTCTACAGTCGCATCGCTGGGGGTTTCTAGCGCCTCTATCAATTCGTTTAAAAAAGGGACAGGACAAAAAGTTAGCACTTCTCTAACCATTAAGGCTTTTTTCTCACTTAATTCTGGGTTACCATTTAGCCTTGCTAAATCAGCTACTCGATTAATAACTATTTCTGGGTTGCCATTGTAATAGTAATTGCTAGGCAACTCTTTGATAATTAAATTGTTTTCTTCACTCATAAAGTCACTTTATTAATAAATAAAAAGTGAGCTTGAGAGGACTCGAACCTCTGACCTCTTCGATGTCAACGAAGCGCTCTAACCAACTGAGCTACAAGCTCGATCAGCAAACGTTTTGAATTATACTCGATGCACACCTGCAAATCAATCTGCTTTCTGTCTAGCAAGTCATGTTATAATAAGTTCTAGAGTTTACAATAGTAACTAAAGTTAGTAATCTTTTCCAGAGATTGCTTACTGGTTTTTTGTTTAATTTATAGTATAATTCTAGACCTCAGGTGATCAGAAGAAAATACAACAAACATAAAAAAGACAACTTATTTGTGAAAGCGAATACTAACATTCGTTTTCCCGAAGTGCGCGTTTTAACAGAACATGGAGAAATGGTGGGAATCATGTCGTCCAGAGAAGCTTTTCAAAAAGCAATGGACGCAGATAAAGACTTAGTCTTAATCACAGACAAAGCTAAACCACCAATCGTTAAGATTATTGAATTATCAAAATTCAAGTATCAACTCAAGAAAAAAGAGGCTGATAATCGAAAGAGGTCAAAAGTTCAAGATCTTAAAGAATTGCGTTTCTCACCGGTTATGGGAGAAGGTGACTACCAAACCAGACTCAAACAATTGCGAGATTTTTTGAGTAAAGGTCATAAGGTTAAAATCACTCTCTTCTTTAAAGGACGACAAATTGCCTATAAGGAGGCTGGCTATGAAATTTTTGCCAAAATCTTTAAGGACACAGAAGATCTCGCAAAAGTTGAAGTTGAAGCCAGATTGCTAGGCAAAAAGCTTCAGGCTCAACTTGCCCCACTGGGCAAAGAAAGTAAAAAACAAGGATAATTATGAAAAAAATCAAGGTTAAAACCAGAAAGGGTGTGTCTCGTCGTTTTCATATTACTGGTACCGGAAAAGTAATGCGTCGAATTCAAAACCGTCGCCATCTGCGCCGTAACAAGAGCAAAAAAGCCATTCGTAATTATCGTATTCCAGTTGAAGTTAAAGCACCTTACGCTAAAAAAATTAAAAGAATGTTGGGTCTCGAATAAATTCTTAGAAAGTTATTATGTCAAGAACAAGAACAGGCGTTATTAGACGTCGTCGCCATAAAAAAGTCCTTAAATTAACTAAAGGTTTTCGTGGCACTAATAGTCGTTTATATAAAAGAGCCAAAGAAGCTTCACTGCATGCTGGCCAATATGCCTATATTGGGCGTAAACTGCGTAAGCGTGATATGCGCAAGCTTTGGATTATTCGGATTAATGCTGGACTAAAAAAAATCAACCAACAATTTAATTATTCTCGCTTTATCAATAATTTAAAAACTGCCAAAATTGCTCTTAATCGAAAAATGTTGAGTGAATTGGCTATTCGTGATTTTGATACCTTTAAAGAAATTGTTGTCAAAACACAAAATAAGTATATAAATAAATGTCCATGAATTTGTCACAGATATTACCTTATCATTGCTTAATGCAAAAGTTCTTTAAACGAAGAGCGGGGTAATGTTCTTGTAATTATATATAAAAACAAAACCCCGCCACTCAGCGGGGTTTTTTAATTGAAAAATGAAAAATGATGAAAGAAAAAAATAAAGAAAGACAAAAAAAAATTGAGAGCGATACATTAACTCTTAATTTACTTGAAGCTAAATTACTAAATTTAGATCTGCCAAATCAGTACGATCCTTTACTGCAACAAAGTGGCCCCAAACTCCATCGCCTGGCAAAAATCTGTCGCCTCGGTCTGTGTAATTTTAAGTAGTTTGGTCAATTTTTATGAAAACTGTTAAAATACAGATGCAGAAAGTTTAAGAAACATGTCTAAATACCAAGATTTAGTTAAACAAAGCCAAGAACTTCTAGTCCAATTGACTAAAGAAAAAAATACTGTTGATCTTGAACAACTAAATATTAAATATCTTGGAAAAAAGGGACTTTTCAAACAACTGGCTGGCCAAATTAAAATCCTCAAAAATCAAGAAAAAAAGGATTTTGGTCAAACCCTCAATCAATTAAAAAAGGATTTGGAAAAAGAGCTGCACAATCGCCAGCAAACCCAAACTGTCTCTCAAGAGCATCTTGATCTTAGTCTGCCTGGTATTAAACAAAAACTGGGTCACGTACATCCAGTTTCACAAGCCATTGAAGAAATTAGTCGAATTTTCGAAAATATTGGATTTATTCGCGGTCGCTACCCCGAAGTTGACTGGGACCACTATGTTTTTGCTGCATTAAACATGCCAGCTAATCATCCTGCCAGAGATGGGTGGGAAACTTTTTTTGTTGACACTCCTGCTCATCCTAAATTAGGAAAAATGGTGTTGACTACTCACACCTCCAATGGTCAAGTTAGAGAAATGGAGAGAGTAAAAGGCAAGCCACCCATTCGCATGATCAATATTAGTCGCTGCTACAGACGACAGAGTGACAACACCCACACCCAAATGTTTCATCAATTTGAAGGTCTAGTGGTTGATAAAAACATCAATATTCAACACCTCAAAGGCACCATTGATTACTTTGCTAAAGAATTTTTTGGACCCAAAACTAAAAGTCGCATTCGTCCTTTTCACTTTCAATTTACCGAACCTTCTTTTGAAGTTGATTTTAGTTGTCAGATTTGTGCTGGCAGTGGTTACATCAAAGACGAAAATAATAAAAAAGTTAAGTGTCGCTTTTGCAAATCTGGTTGGCATGAGGTTGGTGGGGCAGGCATGGTTCATCCCAACGTTTTAAAAGCAGGTGGTATCGATAGCGAACAATATCAGGGTTTTGCTTTTGGTTGGGGAGTAGAGAGAAGCTACACACTCAAACAAGGTTTAAATATTGATGATATCCGCCTTTTTTATTCAGCCAACAAAGAATTTTTAGAACAGTTTTAAAAATAAAAATATTGAAAAAATAAAGAAACAATGAATATATTAATCCCACATAGCTGGTTAAATGAACACCTAAGCAGCAAAGCTAAACCCAAAGATATCCAAAAATATATCTCTCTCAGCGGCCCTTCTGTGGAACACCTCACAACGGTCAAGCTTGCTGATGGCAGCAAAGATGTCGTTTATGATATCGAAGTAACCAGCAACCGAGTAGACATGATGTCAGTAGAAGGCATCGCTCGCGAAGCACTTACTATTTTAAAAAGAGCCGGTTTTAATGCTCGCTCTATCAAAAAAAACTATCCAGAAATTAAAAAGCATCCTCAACATAATTTGCCCCTACCAGAAATCATTTATGAAACAGATCATATAAGAAGAGTGATGGCTGTCGTCTTAACTGACTTTAAACAGCAAGCTAGTCCTCAATATATACAAAATCGCTTACAAGCGGTAGATATTAACATCCACGATGTAGTGGTTGACGTTAGCAACTATGTAACTCACGAACTCGGACATCCTTGCCATGTTTTTGACTACGATAAAATTATGACAATGGGTGGCAAGATTATTATCAAAGAAGCGCATCCAGGCAAAAAATTTACTACCTTAGATAAAGAAATGCATGAAACAGTGGGTGGAGAAATTATCTTCGAAAATAGTGCTGGCGAAATTATTGATTTACCAGCAGTGAAGGGCACCCTCAATACTGGCATCGATCAAAATACTAAAAATATTTTGTTTTGGATAGAATCACTCAATCCTCAAAAAGTTCGTCATGCATCAATGGCCCATGCCATTCGCACCATGGCTGCACAGCTAAATGAGAAAAAAGTTGATCCGCATTTAGCTCAAAAAACCCTCAAGTATGCGATTCACTTGCTAGAAAAATTAGCTAAAATTAAAGTGGCTAGCCCAGTTTACGATTATTTTCCAGATAAAAAAACAGGAAATAAAATTATTATTAAAACTGAAATGATTGAAAGATATTTGGGGGTAAAAATTCCTAAATCAGAAATTATTAGTATTTTGCGAGATTTAGATTGCCAAGTAAAAACCCTCAAACAAAGTAAACAAGAAAAACTAGAGGTCATCGCTCCTACTTATCGAGCTGATTTAGAAATCCCAGCAGACATCATCGAAGAAATTGCTCGAATTTATGGCTATCACAATTTACCCAGTAAACTAATGGCTAGTGCTATTCCCACGGACCGACCTAATCAAAATATTTTTATATTAGAAGAGCGCCTTAGAAATTTTTTGGCTGATGTTGGTTGGCAAGAAATTTATAGCTATTCACTAGTTAGTGAAGAAGAGGCTCTAATGTCTGGCTATTCCTTAACCCAACACCTAAAGTTGCAAAACCCCCTCAAGGAAGAAAATACTTATTTGCGCCGATCAATTCTGCCATCGCTATTAACAATTATTAAAGATCATCCTCAAAGCAGTGACTGGCAACTGTTTGAAATTGCTAGTCTTTATCAGCCACGTAAAAATGATTTACCTCTTCAAGAGAGCTACCTAACTATGCTTAGTCAGAAAAATTTTAGGCAAGTTAAGGGAGACTTTGAATTGCTGCTAGAAAAGTTTTTTGTACTTAAGAAAAATGAAGTTGAACTTTTGGTAGAAGAAATTATGGCTAAAAACCATTCTATTTATCAACAAAGCGCTAAATTAGTAATTAAAAATCAAGAAAAACGAACGCTATTGGGCTACCTACATCTATTAGACGAACAATTAGTTGGCATTGAAATCAAATTAAATAACTTATTAAAAGTGGCTAATTTCTATCCTAATTACCAAAAACCCAAGCAACAAGCTGCCATCATCGAACAATTGACTTTTACTTTAACAAGACAAATAGCTGTTGGCGACTTTATCAGAATCTTGGAAAAGACAAGTAAAAAAATTAAAGAATTTTCTTTGCTAAATATTTACCAAAATAATTATACCTTTCAAATTATTTATCAAGATTTAAAGAAGAATTTGAGCAAAGAAGATGTGGAACCAATTCGTCAAAAAGTGGTGGACCTGGCCCAAAAAAAATTCCAAGCCCAATTGGTGGGTGAAATTTGAACATCTACTACTATTTGTTACTATCCTGAGTTTAAGCAGCAACCTTTTTTTGAAACTAGGCTTAGGAGAAGCTTATGTTAGGGGTTTACTGCTTGATTATCTAATAGCTAAAATTTATTTATTTGATTGTTTATTAACACTGAGTGTAGCGATTTTTTTCTTTCAAGAAAAAAATCGCCAAATCTTCAAAAAAATTAAAATAAAATTAAATAAAATTGATATAGCAATATTATTTCTAATTATACTTTTTATAATAAATCATTTTTTTAACCTCACCCTTAGCTCTTTAATTTTCTACCTTCGCTTAATTTTGCTTGGTTTTTTTATATTATCAATTCACTTGGATAAGCTGCGTTTACAAACTATCTATCAAGCTCTCTTAGTCAGTCTTGTTTGGCAAAGTTTTCTCGCTTATTATCAATTTTTTAATCAAAGATCACTCGCTCCTTATCACTATTTTGGTGAGAGCAACTTACAAGAATTTGCAACAATTACTAGCGGCCAATTTTTAAATGCAGAAAAAATATTGCCTTATGGTAGCACTGCTCATCCCAATGTTTTGGCAGGCTTAGTTTTAATGTTTAGTATTATTTTAATCGATAACAATCAATTAAAAAAAGGCGTCCAAACCCTGCTTTTATTTAACAGTCTAGTTATTATTATTTTAACTCAGTCCTTTTCCGCTTTATTAACTTTTTTAATATTTTTAATTTATTTATTTTTGAAAAAATTAAAAACAAAAAATAAACAATTTAAAAAACAAATTTTATCTTGGCAAAAATTATTTAATTCTTTACTTATTATATTTTTTATTAGTTCTCCTTTAATTATTAAGCAGTTAGATTTACATCTGAAAAAAAATTATTTATCTATCTCACGACGACAAATGCTTAATGATGCGGCTTGGCAAATGCTACTTGATCGACCAATTTTGGGTGTCGGCTCTAATAACTTTGTCAAGCAACTAGAAAACTATAGTCAAAATAAAGAAGTAGTGCGTTTTGTTCAGCCGGCTCACCACTTAGGCTTATTGATTTTAAGTGAAGGTGGAATACTTGCCTTAACAATATTATTGCTGATCATTTGGAAATTAAGAAAAAAGATAGATTGGTCAAAGCTACTAATTTTAGCACCTATCGCCAGTTTGGATCACTACCTCATTACCCAGGTTGCAGCTCTAAGCAGTCTCTTATTAATCATCTTCTTCAGTTGGAGTAAGCGCGGGAGTGGGAGTTAAATCAACTGGGGGTGTCGTGGGTACCGGAGCAATACTTGGTTTTGGAGTTGGAGTTGGCTCTACATAGTCCCAGTCAATACCACCTGTACCAATTTTCACTTTATCGCTAGTTCTGCTTTCACCACTTTTGGCATAAGCCTTAGCGTAGAGTTCGTGTTTACCCGCATCTAATTTAATTTTTCCCTTATACTCACTACGACCAAGAACGGTTTCCAAAAGTTTACCATCTACATAGAGCTCTAGCTTTTCAATACCGTCATCACTGCCAGCTTTAATTTCAACTTCAATTTCTTCTTTGTCAAAATTTTGTTTATCACCTGGCTTTCTCAATCTCACGCTAACATCTCCAAAATCCCCACAATAATCAGTCGGCACTCGATAGCGAGAATCGTCTTGAGTTTCAATCCAAGCATCAATACCAATTTGCCATCTATTCACACCATCTTCGCTAAAAGGATCATCTTCTAGAGCAAAAATAAATTCGCGCTTATCATAGTCACCAGCAGCAATTTTTGCCTCAGTAGCTAACTTGTCGTTTTCTCCTTTGCAAACTTTAACTAAACGATGGATGGGGTCGGGGAGAGCTGGCAACGTTCCTTTGATAGTGTAGTCGGATTTACTAGGGAAATCATCATGACTGGGGTAACCAGAAATTGCATCAAGCTCAACTCTTTCTACATTGCTGAGCACTTCCCATTCTGGCGCATCATAGCCAGAATTTAGTGCTCCCAAAATGATTCGTCGCCAAATTGGTGAGGCTCCAGTAATACCAGAGGCAACATAACTCATAGAGCTATTGTCATTATTGCCCACCCAAGTCGCCACTAAAATATCGCTACTCCAACCAATAGTCCAGTTATCCTTCATGTCATTGGTGGTTCCAGTTTTAACAGCAATTGGTCGTCCGGTATTCAATAAAGAATTAGCGCCAAAAGCTAAGAGACGGGCATTGTTGTCAGACAAAATATTATTAATTAAAAATGCTTCTGCTTCATCAATAATTTGCTTACCCTGGGTATGTTTGTGCTCATAGAGCACCTTGCCTTCACTATTTTCTACTTTCAAAACTGCTACAGCATCTATTTTTTGCCCTCCATTGGCAAAAACACTGTAGGCTCCAGCCAAATCTAGCATATAAACCTCGCCACCACCTAAAGTAAGAGCTAGGCCAAAACGCTGTAAATTAGCTTTGCTTGGCTCTAAAGTTTCTAAACCCATCTCGTAAGCTAAGCTTAGGAATTCCTCTAGACCAACGGTGGCCAAAGACTTAACTGCTGGGATGTTTAAAGAACTACCCAAAGATTGGCGCAAACTTACTGGCCCACGAAATTGCCCATCATAGTTGCGAGGAGTATAGGGTTTTTCTGCTTCATTGCGCGCAAAAGTAGTTGGAACATCCATAATCATCGTTGCCGGTGTAAATCCGCGTCGCAACATACCAAGATAAGTAATTGGCTTAATCGCTGATCCTGGCTGTCTAAGACCATCTACCACCACATTAAATTGACCACCCACCTCATCATTAAAGTAATCTCTACTACCAACCATAGCCAATATTTCTCCAGTCTGGGGATCAAGAGCCACTGCAGCACCATTAGTAATTTCGTATCTAGTTACTGCTTCAACTTCTTCGGCAACCACCGTTTGGGCTAATTCTTGTAAATCCCAATCTAGGGTAGTGGTCACATTTAAACCACCTCGCATCAATAATTCTTCACCAAACATTTCTTCAAGTTCTTTTTGCACATAAAAAACAAAGTGTGGAGCTTTAATTTCAGCCATCGTTCTCTCAAAACTTAAATCAGCAAGTCCAGCAAGCGCTTCATCATATTCTTCCTCACTAATATATTTATTGTCTTTCATAGCTTTTAGTACCGCTTTGGTACGCATTTTCCAATAAGGCTCGCCATCTTCATCTAAACGAGTTGAGTAAGGAGAATACACACTGGGGCGTTGAGGTAAGCCAGCTAAAAAAGCACTTTCCAAAATAGTCAATTCACCCATTGGCTTATTAAAATAGGTTTCAACTGCAGTCGCTACTCCCCAAAGATTACCCCCATAAGGCGCCTCATTAAGGTACATGGTTAAAATCTCATCCTTGCTAAATTTACGCTCAATTTGAATAGATAAAACCAATTCTTTAAATTTACGAATAAGCGTTCGTTCATTGGTCAACAAAGCATTTTTCACCAATTGCTGGGTGAGAGTAGACCCACCAATTACCCGACCTCTAAAAATAAAATTATAAGGAATACGAACAATGGTTAAAAAATCAAAACCACGATGCTTGTAAAAATCTTTATCCTCAATAGCTATGGTTGCATTTTTGAGCACTTCTGGAATGTCTTCAATTTTGCTGGGTTGACGACGCTCCTCTTGAAAAAGATCATAAAGCAGCGCGCCCTCGCGATCATAAATCTTACTGCTAAAACCCTCTCTTCTAATGACCTCACCAGGTTTTGGCAAGTCTTTAGAAAACCAAACAAACATCAACAAAAAACTAATTATTCCCAAAACCACTAAACTACAAAAAACCACGGCTAAAATTCGCCAAGTCTTAATTCTTCGTAGTTTCTTTTCGCTAGGGCTTAATTGTCGCCGTCGTGAACGATATTTTTTTGGCATAATCGAATATAATATTTTTTCCCAGAAAATACTTAATTTAACTTTAACTCGTCTTACAAGCCATTTTAAACGCCTCCACAATGAAATCTTCTTATTTGGATTAACTTCCCTAACAATCACCGGTTGCTGAGAGAAATCCTGCATGCCGTCATTCTATCAAACTTGTCCTCATGCTACAATAAAACAATCTTATGTCAACAATTTTAAACACTAATCCTAAAGATATTGATAAAGTCCTTACTCGTGGCGTAGAAAATATCTTACCGAAAAAAGAGACCTTGGCTAAAATCATGACTGAAAAGGCAATCACTCTTTATTTAGGTATTGATCCGACTGGCAATGAATTGCATCTGGGCCACAGTGTCCCACTGCGCAAGCTTCAGGATTTTGCCCAATTAGGTCACAAGGTAATTTTATTAGTTGGCAACGGTACCGTTAAAATTGGTGATCCAAGTGGTCGTGATGAGAGCCGACCAATGCTCAGTGACGAAGAAATTAGTGCCAACTTTGCTAATTGGCAAAGACAGGCTGGTAAAATTTTAGATTTTTCAATTATTGAAGTGCGCTACAACGCTGATTGGCTAGACAAATTAAGCTACAGCGAAATGTTAAAGTTAATGGCCAAAACCACCGTGCAACAATTGCTAGAGCGGGACATGTTTCAAGACCGAATGGCAAAGGGTTTACCAATTCATGGGCATGAAATTATTTATCCTTTGATTCAGGGTTATGACTCAGTGGTGATGGATGTTGATTTGGAAGTTGGTGGCAATGACCAAACCTTCAACATGATGATGGGTAGACATTTACTAAATATATATAAACAAAAAGAAAAGTGGGTGCTCACCACCCCCTTAATTGAAGGAACTGATGGCCGTAAAATGGGTAAATCTCACAATAACTACATCGCCCTAGAAGATAAAGCTGTGGATATTTATGGCAAAATCATGAGTATTAGTGATGATCTAATCATTAAATATTTTGAGATTCTAACCAGAATTGATTTAACTAAATTAGAAGAAATTAAAAAAGCGCTAGATGCTGGTGATAATCCTATGCAGTTTAAAAAAGAGCTGGCACTAGAAATCACTAAAAATTTGCATGACTCGCAGGCGGCTCAACAAGCCAGTGAGCATTTCCAAAAAACTATTCAAAATAAAGCCATGCCTGAAAACGAACAATTTTCTGACTTGGTTCTAGAAATCCAAGAAAAGAATGGCCAAAAAACTTCAAACAATAATGTTTTCAGCAACAGCCAATTAGCTCGGCTCTTAAAACAGGGAGCTGTTAAGCTTTTACCTGAACAAAAAGTTATTGAAAGTTGGCAAGAATTATTGGCACTGAGCAACAACAGCAAATTAAAAATTGGCAAACACCGATTCTATCAATTAAAAATTAAACAATAGAAAAATTATGTCACTGAGTCGTCGTAAACGAGAAAAAATTATTCGCTTTTTTGTGATTTTTGCGATTATCATTATGGTTTTTAGTAGCCTAGCGAGCCTGCTCTTTGTCTTTTTTTAATGACTATAAAAACCACTTGAACTATGTACCAACTTCAACAAGCTCTTAACTCCGTTCGTGGCATCGGGGACAGTTGGACAGGAGCCTTAGCTAAAAGAAATATCCATACTGTCTTAGACTTATTGCTCAACTTACCACTACGCTATGAGGACCGTTCAACAATTTTATCAATCGCTCAACTACAGCGCTTCGATAACTCGACACTAATTCCCGAAAGCCAGAGCCCAAGAACTAATGAAAATAAAGAAAATAACTATCAATCTAAACAAGAATTTTTTACCTTAATTGTTCAAGTCAAAGATTATCGCCAATATTACAAAGGTCGCTTGTTAATTTCTAGAGCAACCCTCTTTGATGATAGTGGTGAATTACCAGCTATCTGGTTTAACAATAGATTTCTCAAAAATAAAATAAAAGTAGGGCAAAAATATTATGCCTCTGGTCAATTAAAAAATAATAGCTTGGTGCAAGCAAATTTAGAACCACTTGGTTCAGATAGCCCTCATACCGCTCGCTTAGTACCAATTTATAGCAAAATCGCTAGTTTTAAACAGGGCAATTTGAGACGGTTGCAAAAAGAAATCATCGATAATCTCAGTCATCAATCAGCGGCAAAAAACTGGCAAAATTTTGCCAACCCCAAGCTCTTTTTTCAAGCCCTACATTTTCCTCAATCAAGTGAAGAAATCATTGGGGCTAGAGAACAGCTAGCTCTAGAAGAAATCATTTATTTAATTAATAAGGCAAAAGAGCTAAAAAAAACTTGGCAAGAAAAAAACCTAGCTCCTGCTATCAATATTAAAAAAGAAAATCTAATCCCAAACACCCTGCCTTTTACTTTGACTAAGGCTCAAAGAAAAGCTGTCAGAGAAATCACCGGTGATATGGGAAAATCCAGTGCCATGAATCGCTTGTTGATTGGCGATGTTGGCAGCGGCAAAACTGTAGTAGCTGCCATAGCAGCTTGGCATGCCTGCTTAGCTGGCCACAATGTTGCTTTGGTTGCTCCCACTCAAATCTTAGCTCAACAACATTATCAAAGCTTAAAAACATTACTACCTCAGCAAAAAATAGTTTTAGTCACTGCTCAAACCAGCAAAAATTTTCAATTAAGTAAAAAAACTCTATATGTTGGCACTCATGCTCTCATCAATCGCCTAGAAGATATTAAGGCGGCCCTAATTATTTACGATGAACAACATCGCTTTGGCACCAAACAGCGCCAAAGTTTGGGAGCTCACCTTTTAAGCATGACTGCTACTCCCATTCCTCGCAGCCTAATGCTAACTATTTTTGCTCACCTAAAAACTAGTATTTTAGACGAAATGCCAGCCAACAGACAAATTGCTCAAACTTGGCTAATACCAAAGCATAAAGAAACAAAGGCTATAGCTTGGTTGGCTGAGCAATTACTAGAATCAAATAATCGACAAGCTCTAATCATCTGTCCTTTTATTGACCCCTCACAACATAGTGCTTTGGAAAATGTCGCTGCAGTCAAAGATAGTTTAAAAAAACTGACAGATCTGCTCGATGACTACTATCAAAAAAACAATATCCCAAAAGCTAAGCAGCTAAAACTAGCCACCCTGCACTCTCGCTTAAAGAAAAAAGAACAAACAGAAATTATTCAGCAACTTTATGCCAAGCAAATACAAATTTTAATTAGCACGCCCATGGTCGAAGTCGGTGTCGATTTACCCAATGCTGATATCATTTTAATTCAAGCGGCAGAGCGCTTTGGTCTAGCTAGTTTGCATCAACTGCGGGGTAGAGTAGGGCGAGTCGGTCAAGAAAGCTTTTGTCTCTTATTCACCACTCAAGAAGAAAATAACTCTAAGCTTAATTTGAGTCCTAGTCAAAAAAGACTGAAGATTTTTTGTCAAGAAAAAGATGGTTTTAAATTAGCTCAATTGGACCTTAAACAAAGAGGTGCTGGCGATATTTTTGGCAATATTCAAAGCGGTTTTGATAAATTACAATTTGCCTCTTGGGCAAACTTAAAAATTATTGAACAAGCTAAAATAATCACCGATCACAATGAAAATTATCAATCACCGCTCACTCCCTACTTTGATAAACGGGAATTTTTAGAAACAATTAACAACAATTAACAAGCAAAACCGCTTGTTCTTCTTTCTTTTTTACTTTATGATTAAATATATGCCTAAAGTTTCTTCTCACCAGGTTGGTGGTCAAATTGGGGTGGTGGTGATGTTAATTACCGCTATCGTTTTAATCTTTGGCCTGTCTGTAGCTAACCGCGTTGTTCAAGAAAATAAACTAGTTGTAGATCAAAGCGACGCCACCAGAGTTTTTAATACCGCCGAAACTGGCGTTGATGAAGCTCTTAACCAAATTTATCAATATGAAGCTGGTCAAATACCCAGCTTGCCCTCTGGAGATATCTCAAATAATGCCCTAAATCAGGTTTCTATTAGCACCACCCAAGGATATGAGGGTTACCTTAACCAAGGTGAAAACTTAAGAATTGATGTTGCTAATACAACTGGCACCATTAAAATTAATTGGTCAAAAAACGCTTGCAACGCGACTTATAAAACAGCTGTCCTGCTCACCCTAGTTCATTTAAGTGGCAGTGAATACCAAAATCACTACTATCTGGTTGGAGCTGGTGACTGTCTCTACAGCAGTAATCAAAATTTTATCAGTCCTATTGCTGCTGACTCACCCTTTCAATATGCCCATAATTTGACAATTGATAGTAGCAACAACAATGACGCTACTTTGTACATACAGGCTGTTGGATCAGGTACAGATCTGCAAGTCAACGCGAGCGCGAACCTCATTAGCTCCAGCCAATATAAAATCGAGTCTTTAGCTAAAAGTGAGAGCGATATTAGCAACAAAACAATTGAGGCCAATAAAAGCCTACCCAGCGCTCCAAGTTTCATGACTTTTGCTTTATTTAGTGGAGGCACTATCGTAAAATAAAAAATAATAATTATGTCAATTACTGCCCTAGACATTGGTACTCATAGTATCAAAGCTATCTCAGCCAAAAATGCTAAGGAAATCAATATCATTCAGGCCGTCGACGTGCCGAATATTACTAATTTAGTAATTCCTCAAAGCGATCAAGAAACAGCTCTATTTAGCGAAATGATTGCCAATCTAATGAATGATTATAAATTGGATGCCAGTGATGTTCGCCTCAGCTTACCAGAATCAGTAATTGCTAATAAAGTTATTGAAATACCAGTCCTAACCGATGCAGAATTAGCTAGCGCAATTGGCTGGCAAGCAGAACAATACATTCCCATTCCTAAAGAAGATTTATTACTAGAATATCAAGTCTTGCTTCGTCCAGAAAAGAAAACGCCAGAAAATAAAATGAAGGTGTTGTTGGTGGCTTCTCGAAAATCTTTTATTGAAAAACTTAATAGTATTTTTCTTGGTTTTGGCATTGAACCAACAGTCATAGAAACTCAAATGTTTTCTATCATTAGAGCTCTAGACCTGCAAAGTGATGATCCAGAAACTCTCATTGTGCACTTGGGCGCAAATAATCTTGATTTGGCTGTAGTAGCCAACGGCATGTTTGATTTTGTCTTTAGTAGTAAAAATGGTTCTCAATTAATAACAAATGCCATCGCTCAAACTTTTGGCCTAGACTTAAAGCAAGCAGAAAGTTACAAAATTACTTATGGACTAAACTCTGAACAACTAGAGGGTAAATTGGTCCAACTGATGTTACCCATGATCAACAATGTTGTCATAGAAATTCAAAAAGCACTCCGCTATTTTAGCCAACTTCATCCTGGTCAAACTATTAAAAGAGTCGTGCTGTCAGGTGGCCCAGCGGAAATGATTGGCTTTAGTCAATATTTATCCCAACAGCTCAGTAATGTAGAAGTTCTTTTAATGGCTCCTTTTGCCAAAGCCAAAGGGCAAGTTCCAAAAGATAGGCATCTTCAATATACGGTCTGTATGGGTTTGGTGATGCGAAAATTATCATGATTGAAATTAATTTTTTGTCTAGTCAGACCAGACATAAACAAAAAGAAAAACAACAAGATAAAAAATTGTTTAAAATAGCTGTTATTGTTCTGTCAACAGTAGTCTTTTTATTGTTGGCTGTTGTGGGACTCAGACTACTAGTCAATTTAAGAATCAAAAACAAAGTAGAAACAATCGCTAAATTAAAAAAGACCATTCTTGATCAAGAAGAAATAGAATTATCTTACCTAATCTTTGTCAATAAACTCCAATCAGTTGGTGAAATTTATTCCGCACGAAGTGATAAACAAGCAGCCATGAATTATTTTGCTGATTTAATGACTGATGTTGCCACAATCACTGGCATGACTTACAACGAAAGCAGTGGTGGTTTAATTCTTCAATTAGATCACAGCAGTGTTTTTCCACTAGAAGAGAGTATGGCAATTATTAATTCTTCTCTAGTTAAAGATGTTTATAAAAATGTTGAAAAAACTTCTTTGAAAAGAGAAGACCAAGGAAACTACCAACTTAGTCTAAAAATTCAACTCAAAACTGTTGAAGACTTAGGTTTATTGGGTACAGAAAATAGTGACTTAATTGAGGAAGAAGATAATTAAATGTCAGTTAATAAACAAGAATTTAACTACAAGCTCATTTGGAATACTCGCAAAGAACTAGTTTTAGCAATCTTGTTTTTTACCTTATCATTTGTAATTTTTACCATGGTAATTCTGCGACAAATCACTCCCATCAAGGCGGTTTTTGCTGAACTAGATAAAACCAATCAAGAATTAAATAAATTTCAAACCAAAGCTGACGAACTAGCCAATATGGCCTTTGATAGTGAGTTTAAAAAAATGAGTGAAATTGATGAGGTCCTGCCTTCACACAAACCCCTATTAGAGTTGCTAGATAACCTCAATAATGTATCTATTCAGAGTGAAACTCTAGTTGAAAATTTTTCCCTCTCTCCAGGAGAGATCGCTACCGACAGCACTCTTTTAAGCAAAACTAAAAAACAAAAAAACTATGACGAACTAGAATTGGAATTTGCTGTTTCAGGCACACTTAGAAATGTACAAAGCTTTATGACACTCATTGAGCAGGTTACTCCCATTAGCACTATTACCAATATCTCTCTCAGTCGAGAAGTTAATGAACTTGGCTCAGTCAACACGACTGCCAACTTAACACTAAAAACCTTTTATTTTACTCAGCCTATTAGTGTCACCATTACAGAACCATTGCCACCAATAGCTAACGATCAACTAATCATCCTGGAAGAAATTAAAAAGTTGATTCCCGGCAACTTGCCAATCCAAGAAGAAGTCCTAAAAAATGACCGAGGCAATCTCTTTGGTTTACAAGGAATGAGTATTGAGGAATTAGAAGCGCAACTGGAAGCTAGTCAAACTGAATTAGACGAGGTAGAGTGGCAGACTTATGACGAAGACGGACAACTTATAGAAGAAACGGTTGACAATTGATAACTAGTTATTATCTTCAAGTAAATCAACTCGGACACGGACTTGATCTTTAATAGCTCGCGTTTGAGCCAACTTACGAATAGCCCGAATTACCTTACCACCCTTACCAATCACCCGACCATAATCTTCTTCATTGAGCTTAATTAAATATTTGTGGTGGCCAAATTCCTCAATCTCATCAATCTTGAGATCTTCAGGAAATTTAATTAAACGCAGTAAAACAAATTCCAATAAACTTTTCATGTTCGCTTTATATTGTTATTAATTATTCAGCCTTAGTCTTTTCGTTTGGTTTTTCTTCAGTGGGTTTTTCTTCAGTGACTTTTTCTTCGGCTGGTTTTTCTTCAACTTCAGTGGGCTTTTCTTCAACTTTAGTGGGCTTTTCTTCAACCTTAGCTGGTTTTTCCTCAGCCACTTTCTCAACAGGCTTCTTTTTTTCTTCTTTAGCAGCCTCCAGCTTAGCCTTGGCTTTTTTAGACAGTCTAGCTTTTCTTTCAGGAAAAGGCTTGCCAGATTTAAAACGCTTATAAAGAGCGGCTACGGTATCGGTGGGTTGAGCGCCCTTGGCAATCCATTCGTCATAAACCTTAACATCAATTTCCAAAACTTTGGGTTGATAACTTGGAGAATAATGACCTATGAGAGCCACATATTGACCGTCTCGGCGATCCCGGGCTTCATTGACCACTATTCGATAATGGGCTTGATTTTTTTTACCAAATCGGGCTAATTTAATTTTCAGCATATCGGAGAATTCTACAAGAAAAAGACAAATATCTCAAGGGCAAGTTTAAATTTGATCAATTCGCTTGTTTCCATCAGTCATCATTTTTAATAATTTTTTTCAAAGCCATTCTAGCACTAGCTTGTTGAGCTCGTTGCTTACTTTGACCTCTACCAAGCCCCCAAACTTCTTTCCCAATTAAGACCTCAACTGTAAATAGTTTATCGTGATCTGGACCTTCTTCCTTAACTACTCGGTAAACAGGAGTGGGGAGAGAACGAGCTTGCACCACTTCTTGCAAAACACTTTTTTGATCACGATAAGCTTTGCTAGCTAAAATCTCGGTAAACTTGGGAAATAAAACCTTTTCTAAAAAAGATTGAACAATCTCAAATCCTTGGTCTAAATAAAGAGCGCCAACTACTGCTTCTAGCAAATCAGCCAACAATCCCGGATTATCTCGTCCACCACCAACCTCTTCACCTCTGCTTAAATACATGCGCTGATCTAAACCCAATTCCTTGGCTAGTTGTGCTAAAGTTTCAGTGCGCACTAGGGCACTGCGATAAGTAGTCAACATCCCTTCTGCATCACTAGGTCGCTCGCGATAAAGAAAAATGGTGCTGGCCAGCTCTAACACCGCATCACCCAAAAATTCAAGACGCTCATTAGATTCACTGGCAGTTGTGCCAGATTGTTCTTTTTCATTAAGCGCACTGCGGTGGGTGAGGGCAGTAATTAATAGATCTTGATTCTTAAATGTCGGTAACATCACTTATCTATTCTAACCCAATTCGTACTCGTCGTGAATAAGTTTCGCTAGTTCAGCTACCGTTGCTCCAGCCTCAGTCAATTCTTTAATCACTATTTCTGGATCGAGATTAATCTCAAAATGACGATTAATTGTAGCCACCAATCTTGGTAAATCTTCTTCCAAGCTTAAGCCTAAATCTTCTTCTAAATTAGCTTCGGGAATAATTTCTTGGCAACTATTAACAGTCACTGTCTCTAAAAGATCTTGTACTTGAGAGAAAAACTGTATATCAGGATTATTCATTTTTTGTTTTCGCTTGCTTAGTTTTTTTCTTCTTATCTGGAGTTTCGCTCTTAGCTGGTGATTTATCCTTAGCCTTTTTCATAAATAAAATTTTACCCAACACTCCATTAATAAACTTAGGTGAATTTTCTGTACCAAACTCTTTAGCCAATTCGATCGCTTCATCAACTAAAACTTTCTTGGGAGTGTCTTGAGTGCGACCCTCAAAAACAATGAGGCGCAAAATTGCTAAATCCACCTTGTTAATGTCTGTCAGCGGTCTTTCTGAAGCATAAATAGCCAACTCTCGATCAATGTCAGCTAACTCTTTGACCAAATCAGCAAACCATAAGCGTTCAGGCATAGGTAAGATCATTGGCTCCATTTCTGGCTCCATGGGCTTTAAAAAAGTCCTAGCGAATAAGATTTGCATGCGCTCAAGGCGCCGACTGTGACGTTTATCCATAGCAGTAGATTAGGGGAAAAAAGCTAAACTTGCAAGAGGGAAAATAATCTCCTTTTAGTCAAGAGAAAACTCAAAAAAGCTTTAATTAAGGCCGATTTTTTTAAAAATACTAGCTACCAAACCCTGTTTGTGGGCTGGGGTAGAAGCGCGTTTAGCATCTTTTTTGAGACTGGGTTTATTACCAGCACGACGCTTGCCTCGCTCAACTTTAGTAATTTTATTTTTTGGTAGGGCTCCCATGAGTTTCCTTTTTATTTGTTTTACGTATTTTATCCTAAATGAGGGCTTTATTCTAAGGGCAAAAGAGCTAAAAGGCAAGGGGAGAGCTGAGGGTTTGTGATATAATGACCTGATACTGAGTCTTTATATAATATACATAAAGGAAGGCGGTAATGAACAAGATTGAAAACAAACAGGCAAAAATTAGCTCTAAACAAGAACTGCCTGAATCTTTAAAAAATTTGCCAATCAAGATGGCTAAGATAAAAGCGGAGGTCTATAGAGCTCTGGGCTTTGTCACTTTGGCCACCTTCATTCTCACTTCTTGTACCCCAGAAGGACAAGCCCAAGAAACTAGACCGGCCATCACTCAAACTATTGATGGGCTTGATGTCCCTGGCGAGGGCGAAGAAACAATTGTTGAAACAATAACTGCAACTAGCACCCCAGAGTACACTGCCACCCCAGAAAATACCGCTACTCCAGAAAAAACTGAAGCTGAAAACATGCATGAATACTGTATTCAACGAGCTAGAGAAGCAGGCATTGATCTAGAAAATATAGATAATTCAAACAACCTTTGGTTTAGTGAAATTCAAGACTTAGAGGGTTTTATGGAGGCTCTTGAAACTAGTTTTAGTGATGATCGAGTCTTTAAAACCATGCTGGTTGTTGGTGTAGATTCTCTCAATAGCCAAGCTCGCTACGACCAAGCACCCACCACAGCTGCCAACAAAAAAATCATGGCCTGGATCGAAGCCATTTACAAAAATGCGAGCGGCCAATACCAAATGGTGCTACTACCCATTGACATTTGGGAAATTGAAAAAGAATTGATGTGGGACAAAAGCCCCATATTTTCTCCTCCTAGATATGCAAGTCAAATAGATAGCGGACATCATTTTAGAGATATAATAAGCAATTACAGCAATCCTAATTTTAATTATAATCCAGATTATGATTTTAGGGTCTCATTTATGACGAACTATGCAAAACAAGGCTATTGGATGGGACCGGGTGCCTTTATCAATTTTGATAGTGAATATCCAGGCAATGAAGAGTTTATTGGTGGCGCTGGAATGGTAGAAGACCCAAGCTACAGCGAAGAGCAAATGCTTGATTTTAGAAACACAGGTAACACTGATCTTTTTCCTTACTTCATGCTTGATAGCAAAACCGGTATTGAAATCCCTTTTATCTACCCCTTTGTCAATTACGCCACTTTGTCAACGACAGACAACTACCAAAACCAAACCTTCATTGAGGAAGTAGCAAGTTGGGCAAATGATTCACAACAATGGCGCAATCCAGATGGACCTCCATTCCCACAACACTGGCAAGCACTGCCATAGACTGAATAAATAAAATAGGCCTTGTCAGCTGGCAAAAAAATCTTTAGACTAATGGCTAGTGCAGAAAAAAAATTACTTACTGTTAGCTCTATTGATTCTTCTTCTTTTTACAAGTATTTTTTTGTTTTTTTGGCGCAAAATGCGGCTACAACAAAACTCGAACCCTCAACCGATCGTTCACTATCAAGGTCAAGAACAAAAAACAAATCAGTTTCCCATCGTTCCAGAACAAGGGGAATTTTTTCAGATTCATCGCTTAGAGTGTCAAATTGAAAATATCAATCAATATCGCAATTATCAACGAGCTCCTGTTGTTCCTGGGGGGTGGAAAGTCTTGGCAGATATTGCCTGTTCATACTTGAATGTTTTGCAAGAAGTCGAAATAATCCATTTGCCACTCCACATTTATCATCCTGAAAAAATGGAGTATCTCTTGGTTGGAGCAGATATGCAAATCGAACCAGATGAGGATTTAATCAGACAAATTGCCGAGATTACCTCTCTAACTTGGTACGAGGCCATGACTGAGACTTTTTGGGGGGAAAGTGTGGCCGTGGGTAAAAGCATTAAAGTTGACCTTGATTATCCCAGTGCCGAACTAAGGCTTGAAAAAACCAGAGGAGCTGCCTTTGAAACATTGTTGGAATCCAATCCGCCCTACACCATGGAAGATTTAACAAGTTTCTATCAAACTGGCGATACACAATTTTTACCAGAAGTAAGTGGTAAGCGCTACTTTTGGCCAGTAGTAAGCTACAAACTTATCAATGACTAAAAAAATCTTTTTACTCATCTCTTTCTTTATCGCAATCACAATAGCGGTTAAACTGTCACCTATTCAAGCAGATGATCGTTGTGGAGATGGTTGGTATTGTTATGGATCACAACAATCAAGCATGGTGTGGTATACCGGCTGTAGATTTATTGCTTACAGTGGTACTGCTGGGGGTTTGAGTAATTACTGTGCTGGCAATGGCTACACAGGTGATAGTTGTACATGCACCAACGATGAATGCACTTGCACAATATATGGAGGTATCAGATGTGATTTAACCTCAGCACCAATACAAACATGCAGATGTCAACAGGGTGGTGGAACATGTACCAGAAACGAAGAGTGTCGGGACGACTGGGATGGGGCTTATCCTTGGGATGTCTGTGGTTGTAATTCTTCCAATTATGGCTGTGAGTTAAAATATGGTAGCCGAACCTGGAGCTGCTGCGCAAGAAACGAAGGGGGAGATGATGACCCTTGGAACCCCACACCGACAAGTGGACCTCCACCGACAAATCCACCACCAACGCCGACAAACATACCTACCAAACAACTAGAGGTGACTGTTAATTTTTATCAATCAAGTAGTGCTACCTATAATCCAGCTAGCAATAGTTGTAGTCATACTAACGCTAACAATTACTCTGATGGAGTGTTTTTACAATCACAACTTAAAAGTGATCCCGTTTTTAATCATGGTTTAATCGATAGCCATACTTATAACTTTAATCTTGATGAAATAGCTGAAGGAGATCCTTTGACCATAACTGCCAATGTCCAAGATTTTACATATTCTTGTACTTGTCCAGTTGGTTGTAGCTACGCCTTAAATGTTCCGGTAGGTGACACACTTACTCGCAATTTTTACTTTAACAATTATTCAGAAAGCTGGTTTCAAATTTTTGGAGCTAACGCTTTTACTCGAAACCTACTCAGATCAATTGGGCCCAATGCCAATAACTGCTTACTACCTACTTGTCAGGCTGGCATTTTTGTCCCTCAACCCGCTAATGATAATTTATCCAGTGGTTTTCCACTACTTACCAGCACCAGTCTTAATTCAATACAAACTCATATTGACTCCAATGAGCACTTAGCTAATATTCACTTAACTAGTCAACGAACTAGTAGTCAAAGTTCAGACGGATTCGCCTTAGGCTTTAACCCTCAAGCATTGAGTTATAACTACTTTAAACAACTGGCAAATAATATTGGTGGAACTTTGCACCAGCTAACCCCAGCTGAAACCAATTTGCTTAATTGGCGTAATAATGGCTGGTTAACAAGTTCCCAAACAAATTTTTTCGAAGTTAATGGTAATTTAACTATTGATCAAAGTAAAAATTTTATAGTCAACCATGGGGAAAGTGTTGTTGTCTTTGTCAATGGTTCACTAACCATTGATAATACCGGTGCTAGTGGCGCCAAAATCATCAGTGTCGCTAGAAAAACCAGTGCTAATACTGGTGGCTTCTTAGCTTTTTTCACTACCGAAGATATTATTATTCGCTCTAATGTCGGCACCACTCTCGATCCAGTCAGTCTCAACAACCCAGCTGTTAATTTTAATAATACCCACTTAGAGGGAGTTTTCTTTAGTAATCAAAAAATTGTTGTCAACGGCCAAGAACAAGACTCTGCTCTTGTCAGTTATCCAGATCGTAAACTAATTGCTGCTGGCACTTTTATTGGTCTTGAAGGCATTGAGCTCAATCGCCAAACTGATGACAACACGCCCGCCACAGAATCATACAAAGAGATAAACAACATTCAGGCTTTGGAAAATTTTCTTTATCGACCTGATCTTTTAATCAATTGGCCAGACGAGCTTAAGGTTAGTATTATTAATTGGCGAGAAATTGCTCCTCGAAGTTTTGACAATTAATCTCTTATTAAAAATAAGAAATCAGCACAATGAGCTCTAATAAGCAAAGCGCCTTTACCCTAATTGAACTCTTGGTTACTTCCAGTCTTACTGTTTTGGTAATGATGGGTATGACCAGCTTGTTTATTAGCTTCATTGTTTCGGCTGGAAAAGCCCGCCTCAGTCAAAGTATTCGAGAAAATGGTGGTTCTGCTATGCAAAAAATGATTGAAGAACTGCGTAACGCTAAAAGTATTACTTCTACTTGTGATGGTAGTCCTAGCCCCACTTTAGAATTCACTAGCGCAGATGAAGTGATTAGTGTTTTTAGCAATATAGATGACAAAATAGCTTTAGTTTCTGATACCAACACTTATTTCTTAAGTAGTAGTCCGGGTGCCGGCAGCAATCAACTCAGAGATTTAGAGTTTGTTTGTCACAACATTGACTCTGGAGCAAAATATGTTGAAATTAGTTTTACTCTAGCTAGTAGTGCTGCTAGTGATCCTAGCGCCAGTCACAGCCAACTAGATTTTAGCTCAGGAGTTAGTCTACGTAATTGAAAACCATTGTTTAATATTGTTTAAAAACCTGATTAAGGGTAAAAAAGGCTCCATTGCCCAACAACGTTCCTCCCTTGCTATAGCGATAAACACTTACTTCTAGTTGAACACTTTCCTCATCGACAGCAGTATCCTTACTAACATTGGTTTCAATTTTGTAGTAAAAATGATTGAGTACTGTAAGAGGTGTGGGGCAGGGGGCAGGACTAATATTATCAATACTATCAGGCAAGGGACTAAGACAATAATCTCCATTATCTAGACTACTAAAAAAAGTGATCCAACCTCTAACCAAACGCTCCTTGCGAAAAAATTCTAGCACTTGTTGGGCTTTGAGCTGGGCTAATTGCTCCATTTCATTGGCTTCAGCCACTCTCATTGACAAAGCCATCATTGAGCCCAAAGCAGTCAACACTGTCGCCACCACTACCATTGCTACTAAAACCTCAATAAAAGTTGAGCCTGTCTGCTTTTTCTTTCTATCTTTATAAAAATCTTTTATGTTTTTCATTGCTAATTTAATGATAAGTAACTTTAATACCGCCTCCCTGATCAATATCAAAAACAGCATAGTAATTACTGCGAGCAGAGTCTAATCTTACGCTGGTAGAATTACCGAGGTGATTGTAAGGTCTAAAAGTAATATTAATTGGGGCATCAATTAGTAAATCTTCATCTAAATTAACAATTGGCATGAGGTCCGAGCCAGATGGTTCACATAATATGCTAATTTGATAGGCGATACCAGCAGTTCCATAAGAGCTAGTTATTAAATTAACCCCCGCTAGCTCATCACAAGTCCCTAAATAACCAATTCTTGCCATATTTTGTGCTTCTTTTAAGCCAGTTTCTAGTTTTTCTGCTGCTGCCACTAGTCGTTGTTTATCACTGTAGCGAATATAACCAGCCAGCGCACTTGATACTAAAATCAAGACAATTGATATCGAAACCAAAAGCTCAATCAGAGAGTAGGCTGAAGATTTATGGAGTGAAAATTTCATAAGTGGAAGCGTCTGATTCAAGAGTAGTACTTAACCTAACTTTGCTACAATTGGGATTGTCAGCGCTTGGACAAGCAGTGCTATAAAAATAACTAACGTCATTCTTAGGATCAACTACTGTGGGAGTGGTTAAATACTCTTCATTATAAAGAGTAGTAACTAAGTTATTAAAACCAGTATTATCCGAACCAATACTGCCATAACTACCATTGTCCTGTCGGTAAAGAATTAAAGCTTGTCGCACCGTTTCTAAATCTGCTTTACGCCTGGCATCGCGTGATTTTCTCTGAGCATTGGAAAAAGAAACAACTGCGACAGATAATAGCACTGCCAAAATAGTGGCCACCACCAACACTTCAATCAGGGTAAAAGCACTTTGTTTTTTTTCTTTTTTTTTCATAAATATCTTTCAGAATTTTAATTTACTGTAAATTGCTAACACAAAAATAATTACCGTTTGCCACAAACCCAGCACAGGTTCTTGAATTAGAATTGCCTGTACCAGGGCTCTCTAAAAGAGCGCACAAACAATAAGAACTATTGTTGTAACTAGCTCGATAGATATAGGGATTTTGATTTCTCGGATCCACTGGAGCTCCAGCTGGAAAATACTCGCTGGCACTATTTAAACCAGATAAAATTCCTGTTAAACCTTGTTCGTCATGACCTGAAGAACTAGAATAACTAGTATAATCAGCATAATGTTGTTCTAAACCATTTTGCATCGCCTTTAGATCTTCTCGACGACGCGAATCACGTGATTTTTTTTGAGCATTGGAGAAACTAGCCACACCCAAAGAAATTAAGATGCCAATGATGGCTATTACCACTAGTAACTCTAACAAGGTAAAAGCTTTTTGTTTTTGTTTATTCATAAAATCCTCTAATTGTTTACTATTACTGTCAAACGATTTAGTTCGGTCAAAAGTGATGGCGTTAATCTTGCATCCTGAGCTTCAATCCAAGCATCAAAATAACACACTGTCTCACTGCAAGTATATATGTGATCAACTGCTCCTTGCAAATCTTGAGTGCTATAGTTTTGACCATCACCAAAAAAAATAGTGGTGGTAATTGGCATTTTAGCTTGCTGTATACTACTATTATCTAATTTACTAAATACTGCAATCAAATTTTCTAAACGATCTTGTAAGCCAGCAATGCCGCTTGGCTTTTGCTTAGTTAAAACTTGGTCGCTAAACAACTCTTGCTTACCGTCACTTACTACAAAAGTAAAAGTATTTTTCCTACCTGAATTAGTGTACAAGACACCATCATTGGCCAAATTTGAACCCATGGCATTAAAAGATAAAACTAAAGGTCGTGCTAAACAAGATTTAAAACAAGCCTTGGGGCAGTCACTTGCCAAAGATTGCACTTCTCCCACACCTTTTTCCACTTCTTCTTGGCAACAGCGATAATTAAAAGACTGACAAGAACTAACTGGGCCAACTATATAGCTCAACTCAGGAGCTTGACCCGACTCGAGCTGATTGTCTTCACTATAGACAGTTATTTCTTTACCAAAACTGCTCAGAGTAATTTGACTGGGGTTTTTTTCATGATCAAAGATAAAGCCTGAAGCACCAGCGACCTTTTTAACAAAAATAGGTAGCTGTCTCTCCTCAAGAAAAATTGGTTTACTTGCAAAACTACTACAGACACTTTCTAAGTGATAATCGTGCTCATTTTCAAAGCGCATTTGACCCCAAGCTGTAGAAGAAATAGCAAAACCATCCTGACAATTGGCTAAATGTCGCTCTTCTCTGAGAAAAACACTAGCTCTTTTTAAATCACTAACTGCCATAATCAGTAAAATTTCCCGACCCAAAAAAATAGCTAGTAATAAAAAGAGCGAAATCAAAGCTAAAGTTGAGAAAAAAATCCGAATAATTCTCATAAAAAAAGAGCTAAATACCAAGCCCAAATTGGCTCTGCCCAAAAATAACTAAGTATAAAACCCACAACCAAAAAAGGTCCAAAAGGCAGACTTTGACCAATTTTTTTCTGTTTAAATAGCAATAAAATTGTAGCAAAAATACCCCCAACAATAAAGCTAAGGAAAATTGCCAACAACACCCTGGGCCATGCCAGAACAAAACTTAAAGGTAGCATGAGCTTAATATCTCCCAAGCCCATCGCTTCTTTTTTAAAAATCCAGCTGGCTAAAAAATAGAGGAGAACAAAAAAGATTGAAGAAATCACAGTCCCAATCAAAGCACTTAAATAATTTGGCCAAGCCAAAAAAATAGCTAAAATACTCAATAAAACGATAAAAAAATCAGGAATAATTAGGTATCGAAAATCAGCAATTACCACAAACATTAAAAGTAAAAAAAACAAAAATTGAGCGGTTAGGGTAATCGGGTTTAATAATTGTCCAGCACTTATTTGCCAATAAACAATACAGGCAAAAAACAAGGCATAAAGTCCAGATAACAGTTCACTACTAAAGTGGTGCTTGGCTATTTTACTTTGACAATAGCGACAGCGACCTTTTAATAATAAAAATGAAATAAGGGGAATATTGTCACCAGCTCGAATTGATCGCTGACAACAATCAGTTAGTGATCGCCCACGCCAAAAAGGAGCTAATTTTAGCACTTTTCCTTTTTGATCCTTGATCAGTTCACATTCAGCTGCAGTTCGATAAATCACTACATTTAAAAAACTAGCCAAAATAGCAGCAAATAAAAATAAGAGTAAGGCAAAAACAAGATAATAAGTAAAAAATAATACCATCACCTCATCATAACAAAAAAACCCGAGTGCTAGGACTCGGGTTTTAGTTTTAAACTTAATTCATTATGGTAAGCAGATACAGTTTCCTCCTGGACCACAGTGTCCGTCAGCAGGTTGAGCATAAGCATCTGCTGGATAGTCATCTGGGACACCAGCTGTTATACGATCATCTGCCTCTTGTTGGAAAGAGTTAGATTTTGGTTCAAAACAAACATAGGTTGAATCATAGTTTTGGTCATCATGAAACACATAGAGCTTGTTATAAGTGTCTGCATCAACTTTGTTGACAAAACCAATTTTTAATTCTTGGGTACCAACCTCAGTTCCACATTCAGCTGGCGGAGTCGCTGGCATGTCACTTAGTCGATAAAGCGTTGGGCAGCCACCAGTACTCAAAAAGGTAGGAGCTCCTAAATTATCCGTCAATCCCACCATTGTCCAGGGGTAAGCGACCGGATCAGAAGCTGCATCCATCCATGGATAAATTCCTTTCATCGCATAATAACGATCAATAGCTGTAACCAATTGCTCTGCATCGGAGCGAGTACCTGTGTCTCGGCCACGGTTAATCTGTTCAATTGGATTAATTGCTGATAAGACAGCCACTGCCAAAATACCCAAAATGGCAATTACAATTAGTAACTCGATCATGGTGAAGCCTAATTGTTTTTTTAACCTTGGGTAAAAAGATTTGATTTGCATAATTTGTCTTTTGATAACTACTAATCGCAAGTAATTCTTGCTTATTCGTATATCCAGTGTAACTTATTTTTTAACAGCTTTTCAAGTAGCAATTTAAAATTGACTGGTTAAGCTATAAATTGGCATAATAATCGCCACCACCATAAAACCCACCCCCACTGCCAAAACAATCATAATGAGCGGCTCCATAGCAGTAGTCATGTTTTTGACTGCATACTCGCTCTCTTTTTCAAAATATTCTGCCAATTTTTGTAAAATCTCATCAAGTTTGCCAGTTTCTTCGCCAACACTCATCATCTGATGCAGGATCGAAGGAAAATCCTGATAGCGAGATATTGCCATTGACAGTGAGGTTCCTTTTTCTACTTGTTTGGCTGCTTCAGCTAATTCTTCGCGATAAACTGCGTTATCAATAGCATGAGCTACTATATTAATTGATTCCAATAAAGACACTCCTGCGCCCAACAATAAAGAAAGGGTGCGAGTAAAATCAGTCAAAATTATTTTTTGGCGCATTTTGCCAAAAATGGGCAATTTCAATAACCAGCGATCAATAGCTAATTCGCCCTTTTTTGTTTTTTTGTAAGAGCGCAAAATCGCGCCTCCTGCTATACCCAGTAGCAACATCAACCACCAAAACTTAACCATAAAACCTGAAATTGCCATCAAAGATCTAGTCATGCCAGGCAATTCTGCGCCAAAATCATCATACATTTCTGTCAATTTAGGAATTACAGCAATCATCATCACTGCTCCCACTGCCAACATCGCTATCAAAATAATGACTGGATAAATCATGGCACTTTTGGTTTTTGCCTTAAAATCTTTGTCTTTTTCCAAAGTAATTGCTAAGCGCTCCAATACTTCATCTAGCACACCGCCGGCTTCTCCAGCTCTGACTAACTGCACATAAATTCTTGAAAAATTATCTGGATATTTTTGCAGAGCATCTGAAAAACTTAAGCCACTTTCTACATCTTTAAGCAAGTTGCCAGTTAACTTAGCCATTTCGTTTTCGCCCTCTTCCTCTAGAATCGATAGGGCACTAGCCAAAGACAAACCAGCATTAATCATCGTTGCTAGCTGTCGAGTAAAATTAACTAGTTCAGTAAATTTAACTTTTGGTTTAAAAATTTTAGAAAAAAAACCTGTCTCCTGGCCAAGACTACTGACATCAATGACAAATAAATCTCTCGAAAACAGGGTAGAGACTGCCTGCATTTTGGAGGCTGCTTCCACCTTACCTTTAATATTTTCACCACGTTTATTTTTAGCTATATATTTAAAAATTGGCACAACAAGCCTTAGTTATTTTCTAACAAGCGAAGCATATCTGCTGGACGAAAAGAGCTACGAATAGCTGTTTCTTTGCTAATAATTTTTTGAATATAAAGGTCAAACAAGTGATTTTCCATCAACATCATGCCAGCATTCAGATTAGTTTGAATCACACTGTCGATTTGAAACACCTTAGAGTCACGAATCAAATTGGCTATAGCTGAATTGTTAAATAACAATTCAATTGCGGCTGTTCTGCCGCCATGAATTTTTGCTACTAGACGCTGAGAAACTACTGCCCGCAAAACACTGGCTAGTTGCTGACGAATTTGACCTTGTTGATGGGCAGGAAAAACATCGATAATACGGTCAATGGTTTGGCCAGCTGTGTTGGTATGAATAGTAGCAAAAACTAAATGACCCGTCTCTGCCAGAGTTAAAGTGGCCGCAATTGTATCCAAATCACGCATTTCACCAACCAAAACTACATCGGGGTCTGAGCGCAGGGCACTTTTCAAAGCCAAGTGCCATTCGTGAGTATCTTTACCAATTTCACGCTGCGAGACCACACTTTTATCTGGCCGATAAATAAATTCCACTGGGTCTTCAATAGTAATAATATGTTGACTCTGAGTGCGATTAATTTCATCAATAATGGCAGCTAGAGAAGTTGATTTACCCTCACCAGTGGGACCAGTAAAGAGCACTAAACCCTGGTTGTAAGTTGTAAATTGATGGAAAATTTTTGGCAAAGCTAGTTCATCGATGCTTTTGATTTCTTGAGGAATTAAGCGCAGAGCTGCTGCATAATTACCCAAGTGCTGATAAACACAAATACGAAAACGGGCATTGTCACCAAATTGGTAAGCCAGATCAATTTCTTTGTTTTCTTTCAATTTTTGCTTTTGCGCTTCACTTAATAATTCAAAAATCCAAGCTTGAGTTTGCTCTGGACCAATAGCCTGAGGTCCTGCAGGAAAACTTAAAACTCCATTGACACGAATGGCAAGTGGGGAAGCAGGAATAATATGAACATCAGACCCCTGATTGTCAATTAAAAATTGTAATATTTCTTGAATAGTCATTCACTAAACTCCTTATTCATTCATTATATATGCCCGGTTACAGCTTACACAAGCCATCTGTTTTAAGTAACCTCGGCTATCCGTAAAACCTCTTCAATAGTCGTAATACCGTCTAAGGCTTTTAGATAACCGTCCTGTTTCATCAAAAGCATTCCCTGCTGAACAGCAATTTTTTCAAGCTCACTAGCTGCTTTTCGATTAAGAATTAGGCTTGCTATGTCTGGAGAAATAGGCATTACTTCAAAAATACCAATTCTACCTTTGTATTCTGGTTCAGTCGCTGGTCGTTTATTACTGGGCCGGAAAAGAGTAATTTTATTAGGATCTTTACCATTGTCCTTACACCAACGATCAAAATGCGTCCCCAAAACTTTTTTAATATCTTCAATTACTACTGCTTCAGGCTGATATTCTTCTTTGTAAGCTGGGTTAATTTTTCTTAGCACTCGCTGTCCCATCGCTAAAGTAATAGATGAAGCCAATAAAAATGGTTCTGCTTCCATATCCAACAAACGGGGTAGCGCACCAGCAGCACTATTAGTGTGTAGGGTAGAGAAAACTAAGTGACCAGTTAAAGAAGCCTGCAGCGCCAAATCAGCAGTCTCATTATCACGAATTTCTCCGACCATAATCACGTCTGGATCTTGACGCAAGAAAGAACGCAGTCCCGAAGCAAAAGTTAAGCCTGCTTTAGGATTGGTTTGTACTTGGCTAACTCCAGGAATTTGGTACTCAACTGGATCCTCGAGGGTCATAATGTTAACCCCCACCTTATTGATAATATTTAAAATCGAATAAAGAGTAGTAGTTTTACCTGAGCCAGTAGGGCCAGTGATTAAGATAATTCCATAAGGAACTTTAATCGCTTCCTTAACCCTCTGTAAACCTAAGCCAGTCATGCCTAAATCTTCCAGTGAAGGAACAGCCATGTCTTTTTGTAAGAGACGCATCACAACCTTCTCACCGTGCACCGTCGGTAGAGTAGAAGTACGCAAATCAACCTCGGCATTATTGGCCTTATAATTGAAACGCCCGTCTTGTGGCAATCTTTTTTCATCGATTTTTAGATTGGCCATAATTTTTATCCGAGAAACTACCGCCTCATGGACATTTTGCGGCAAAATTAATTTTTCAGCCAAAATACCATCAATACGATATCTGACTCGAGTACGGTTGACTTGAGGCTCAATGTGAACGTCAGAAGCTGAAGATTTAATAGCAAAATCTAAAATATTTTCAACAATTCGACTAATTGGCGCATCTCGCAAAATAGCTCCAGCTTGTTGATCAAGTTGAATATCTGCTTTGCCCTTTTCTTTATACTGATGAGTGCTTTTGAGTGCCTCAGTAACTTCGCTAGATAAACTCTGAGAATAACGCTCCTCAATCATTCGGGCAATTTCGCTACTCTCACTGTAATAAGCGTCTATTTTGTAACCTGTTTTTTGTTTTAAAAATTCAATAGTTGCTAAATCTAAAGGATTGGCCATTGCCACTTGCAGACTTTTCTTTTCTTTGTCTAAGCTAAAGGGTAAGGCTTGATAGCGTTTAGCAATGCCTTCGTCAAGAAGAGTTAAAGCCTCTGGGTCAACACCAGTTGCGGACAATTTAATGTAGGGTAGATTATTAAATTCTGCCTTAGCTTGAACAACATCCGACTCAGTTGCTAATTGTTTGTTCAATACTAGTTCTTCATAACTATGGCCAGTGCTCAAGTTTTCCTGCCTTAATTCCTCAGCCTGTTTGGGCGAAACAATTCCATTATTAACCAAGACATCAAAAAAAGAATTGGTTACAGAAAAACTAAAACCCCCAGTATTACTTTGTGCTACTGAGTGATCAAGCGGTGACTGTTGAGCTACCACCTGCACTGTATTATCTGTGCTAGGTGCAGCTGTAAGTGTTGGCTCGGGAGTTTGTAAGCTAAGATCACTAGTTTCAGTTGTGGCTGCTTCAGTTGTTGTTGTTTCGGCCGTAACTGCTTCATTCCCAATTGTTTCATTCATGCCCTGATTGCTGAGATCATTAACTGCGGCGCCTTGCTCGGCGTCAACATTAGCTGGACTGGCTTGTGAAAGATTGGCCTCCGCGACAGGTGCTTGAGAAAAAATCGGCTCTGCAATGTCTACGCCAGCCGTTGGGGCAGTGTCATTTTGTACTTCAACCCCTTGGTCTGGGATGATATTGACTGGATCTAATTGAGGAACTTCTATCTGACTGGAATCTGCGCTTTGATTTACAGGTTCTAATTTTTGATTATCCAAAACATTGTTTTGAGAACTTTCTTCTGGCAAGCTTTGGCTATTATCCTCCAGTGGAGGAGAACTCGTGTCTAAATCCTGAGCTAAATTGTCAATTGTCTGTTGTAAATTAGGATCAATTTGCACCACATCAGTTGCATCTTGATTTTGTGTCGGTTCTTGAGTAGCAGTCGGTTCAACCACTGGCTGAACCTGACCCGCATCATCTGGTTGATTATTTTGGGCAGTTAACATAATCGCTTACTCCTTTTATAATGCCATAAAATGACAAACTTTTACATAGCTGAAATTTTAAATTTAACAGCCGCTGCAGGTCTGATTGGGCAATCTCAGCTAAAGTTAAATGACATCAAAGAAATGGTGTTAGAACACCTCGATCAAAAAAGCAAAGTGGACAAGGTTTTTCAAAATCACAATATTTTTTGGTACAACAGTGAGCTCACTAACTTCAAAATAGATCTTGCTAGACAAATCATCAAAGAAACACAGTATGCTGACTGGCATCAACAAGGGGTTAGAGTTTTAGTCTTATTAAATTTTGAAAGTGCAGGCTTGGCTGCCCAAAATGCTTTATTAAAATTAATTGAAGAACCACCGGTAAACACCTTAATAATTCTGCCAGTTGGCAGTGACCACCATCTTTTACCAACTATCAGTTCCCGTTGTTCTATTTGTCATAGTCTTTCTCAAGCCTCAAACGAGCAAGCTTTAGAGGAAAAAGCTTTTAATTTTCCCCAAAATTTATCTCAAGCTATAGAATTGATAGCCCAATACAAGGACCGAGAATCAGCCATCACCTTAATAAAAAATTTGCTCAAACAAGAACAGTTAACTCACCAACAAAAGAAATCTTTAAGCCAAGCTTATCTAGATTTAAAAGAAAACCTCAATGTTCGCTTAGCTCTAGAACATTGCTTTTTTAGTGTTTTAGGGAAAAAAATCTAAATTTTTTAATCATTTTTAAGACTATTTATACCATTCTACCAGGCTTTCTAGCCTGGGTTTTTAAAAAATAAAGCCTTTAAAACGCCCAAAATCGGCTTTTTTCAAAGTCTAGTGAGCTTTTTAACACTTTCTTTTGTATAATAAATATGCTACAAATGTAGTTCTTATGGCAAGTCAGAGAGATGTAAACAACTATCAGGCATCACAAATTAAAGTCTTAGAAGGCCTAGAACCAGTGCGTAAACGGCCCGGCATGTATATTGGCTCTACTGATGCCAAAGGTTTACACCATTTAGTCAAAGAAATTTTAGATAATGCTGTTGACGAAGCTATTGCTGGTTTTGGCCAAACTATTCAGTTATTTCGTGATCCAGTAACTGACTTGCATCGTGAATTGTTTTTACAACACAAAGCCAATAAAAAACTAAAGGCTGAAGAAAAAGAATTAGCTGATCAGTTAATTACTGTTGTTGATAACGGACGTGGAATCCCAGTAGAAAAGCATGAAACTGCTGGCATTTCTGCCATGGAAGTAGTCATGACTAAATTGCATGCTGGCGGTAAATTTGAAAGTAAAGTTTATAAGGTTTCCGGCGGCCTACATGGAATTGGCTCCAGTGCAGTTAATGCTCTGTCTTGCTTGATGCAGGTAGCTGTTAAACGCAATAATAAATATTATTATCAATATCATTCACGCGGCATACCTGCTGCTCCAGTTGCTGAAATTAGCGAAACTGAATTAATTGCAAAATTTCCTCACCAGAGTCGAGATTTTCTCAAGCATGAAAGCGGGACCATAGTTCAATTTATCTCTGATCCAATTATTTTTAAACAAGCCACATACAATCCTAAAAATATTATTAACATTGTTAAAGATCGCGCTTATTTGATGGCTGGTATTTATTTTCAGCTCTTTGACCGAATCACTGATATTGAGCAACATTTTTATTTTGAAGGTGGTATTCGCTCTCTAGTTGAACACATTAACATGTCTAAAAAATCGCTACATAAGGTTTTTTATCTCAATGACCAATGGACTGACGAAGAAACTAAAAAAGAAATTGGCATTGAAGTAGCCATTCAATATAACGATTCGTATAAAGAACACGTCGAAAGTTATGTCAACGTTATTAATACCCCAGATGGAGGCACCCACGTTCAGGGTTTTCGTTTAGCTCTGGGCAGGGTAATCCGTGATTATGCTGATAAAAATGGTCTAATTAAAGAAAAAGAAAACTTTACTGCTGATGATTTGCGGGAAGGTTTAACGGCTGTTGTTTTTGTCAAAATGCCTTCTAACGATCTACAGTTTGAATCACAAACCAAGGCTAAATTAAATAATGCTGAAGCTCAATCAGCGGTTTATCGAGTGTTCAAAAAACACTTTGCTACTTATTTAGAAGAACATCCCAAAGTCGGTAAAATTATTGTAGAAAAGGTGTTGATCTCTGCACGCGCTCGCCTCGCGGCTCGCGCCGCCAAAGACGCTGTGATTCGCAAAGGTTTGCTTGAGGGGCTTTCTTTACCAGGCAAATTAGCTGATTGTCAGTCTAATAAACCTGAGGAAAGTGAGATTTACATTGTTGAGGGTGATAGTGCTGGTGGTAGTGCCAAACAAGGCCGTGATCGTCGCTTTCAAGCCATTTTTCCTTTGCGAGGAAAGATTTTAAACACTGAACGCGCGCGTCTGGATCGAATTGTTGCTAGCGAAGAACTAAAAAATTTAGTCATTGCTCTTGGCTGCGGCATTGGTGAAAGTTTTGATAAAGAAAAATTACGCTATCATCGAATTATTCTCATGAATGATGCTGACGTTGATGGTGAACATATTACCACTCTGGGCTTAACTTTTTTCTTCCGTCATTTACCAGAATTGGTCGAAATGGGCTTTCTTTATGTGGCCATGCCACCACTATTTAAAATCACTCATGGTAAAGATGAATCTTATGTTTATAGCGAAGAAGAACGAGAAGAAAAAATCCAAAAAATTCTTGCTAAAAACCCCAACGCTAAAATTGGTAGTCAGCGCTACAAGGGTTTGGGAGAAATGAACCCTGAGCAACTCTGGAATACTACTATGAATCCAGAAACCAGAATGCTTAAAAAAATGGACATTGAAGATCCAATCAAAGCAGATAATACTTTTGACACTTTAATGGGCAACGAAGTTGCTCCTCGTAAAAAATTCATTCAAAGTCGAGCCAAAATGGCCGAGCTAGATGTATAAAGGAAGTTTATGAAAACCTACGTCATTGGTCACCTTAAACCAGATACTGATTCAGTCGTTTCAGCCATGGCTTTGGCCGAGTTGTTTAAACAAACTCCTTGTTTCAATCGTCAAGAAGCAGAAGCTGTCATTGCTGGTCCAATCAACAATGAAACCGCTTTTTTACTAAACAAATTTGAACTAAACACTCCTAGAGTTATTGGGGCTGAAGAGATCCAAGAACAAGATCAAATCGTTTTAGTCGACCACAATGAAGCTAGTCAACGCCTTGAAGGAATTAGGGAAGAACAAATAGTGGAGATTGTTGACCACCATAAGGTTAACCTATCCCTCAATCAGCCAATCTTTATGACTTTTAAAACTTGGGGAGCTTCTAGCACCATTGTCTATCATTTAATGAAAAACAACCAATTCGAACCCAGTACAAAGTTGGCTGGAGCCATGTTGTCAGCAATTTTATCAGACACAGTTGGCTTTAAATCCAGCACTTGCACTGAGAAAGACATCGAAACAGCCAAAGAACTAGCTAAAATAGCTAAAATAGAAAATTTAGAAGCACTGACGCTAGAAATTTTTAAGGCTAAATCTGATGTCTCTCAATTATCTTGTGAGGATATTGTTAAAAATGATTATAAAATTTTTGATTTCGCTGGCAAAAAAGTCATGATTGATCAATTAGAAACTGTTGAACAAGAACGCATTATTGGTGAAAAAAAAGATTGTCTGCTGCAAGCAATGGACAGCGTTAAAAAAGAATTGGCAGTTGACTTAATTTTTGTGGTTATCTCTGATATTTTGGAGGCTAATAGCAAAATTTTACTTTTGAGCGAAGCTGAACAAAAAATAGCAGAATCAGCTTTTAAAACTGAGGCCTTCGAGCAAATTATCGATATCGGAGCCAAACTATCAAGAAAAAAGGAAATAGCGCCTGCTATTGAAAAAGCCATACAAAATAGTAATTAAGATATCAAAAGATTAAATAATATGACAGATAAGTTGGAAAACCAAAATCAGGAAGAGAAAAACCTGACAGAATCAGCTGAAGATCCTAGTAGCAAATTTGGGACCACCGAGGAAACCAAGTATGGCTTGTTAAAACACACCGACATTGTTGATGAGATGGAGAAAGCCTATTTAGATTATGCGATGAGTGTTATAGTTTCGCGAGCTCTACCAGACGTTAGAGATGGTTTAAAACCAGTCCATCGCCGCATTCTATATTCCATGTACAAGTCAGGAATCCACCACAACACTGCTTACAAAAAATCGGCTAGAATTGTCGGTGACGTTTTAGGTAAATACCATCCTCATGGCGATAGCGCAGTCTATATGGCTCTAGTCCGTTTAGCTCAAGAATTTAGTATGCGCTACCCATTGGTCGATGGACAGGGTAACTTTGGCTCCATTGATGGTGATAGCCCAGCTGCTATGCGTTACACCGAAGCCAGAAGTGCCAAAATTACTCAAGAATTACTAGCAGATATCAATAAAAATACTGTTGATTTTGTTGACAACTTTGACGGTTCACTGCAAGAACCAGTTATCCTGCCAACTCGCTTACCAAACTTTTTACTCATGGGTTCTGAGGGTATCGCCGTGGGTATGGCTACCAAAATTCCTCCACACAACCTTACTGAGAGTTGTAATGCCATCGCCGCTATGATTGAAAAAGGTAAGGCAATCAGTGAAACAAAAATCGATCTTGAAGAAAAAAATTTAAATTCAAACTCTGCCTGCATCAACACCTTGCTGGAAAGTGAGGCACGCCAACTGGCTGGACGCTTTGAAAGTGACATTACTCATGAAGAATTAATGACTTTTATTAAAGGTCCAGATTTTCCTACTGCTGGAGTTATTTATGATCAAAAAGCCATCAGTGAAGCTTATCGAACTGGTAAAGGCCGCATTATTATCCGTGGTAAAGCTAGTATCGAAGAAAATAAGCGTGGCCAGATGGAAATCGTCATTAATGAATTGCCTTACCAAGTTAATAAAGCTCGCTTATTAATGAAAATTGCTGATTTAATTAGAGATAAAAAAATTAGTGGTATCAAAAATTTAAGAGATGACTCTGATCGAACTGGCCTACAAATTACAGTTGAATTAAAAAAGGATGCTCGACCTAAAGTGGTGTTAAACAAGCTCTTCAAAATGAGCGAACTGCAAACCAGTTTCTCTATGAACATGGTGGCACTTAATAGCGAAGGTACACCTCAATTAATGGCCCTATTTCAGGTATTAAAAGAATATGTTGTACATCGTCAATTAGTGGTTACTCGTCGCTCTCAAGCTGAGCTCCAAGAGGCTCGAGACCGCGCCCATATTTTAGAAGGTTTATTGATTGCTTTAGCCAATTTAGATGAGGTGATTGCAACGATTAGAAACAGCAGTGATAGCGATGTCGCTCATAGCGCTTTAATGAAAAAGTTTGGACTGAGTGATCCTCAAGCAACTGCTATTTTAGAAATGCAACTAAAACGTCTGGCTGCTCTGGAAAGACAAAAAATTGAAGACGAACACAAAGCCATCCAAAAAACTATTATTGACCTAATCCACTTACTAAGTGATCCTAGTAAAATACTGAAATTATTAATCGAAGAAAATCAAGAAATGATCAAGCTCTACGGTGACGAGCGATTAACCAGAGTCATTAAAGGTAAAGTAGGAGAATTTAATGAAGAGGATCTCATCGCTGATGAAAATACAGTAATTACTCTCACTGAGAGTGGCTATGTCAAACGCCTGAGTCCTGATGCTTTTCGCTCTCAATCTCGAGGTGGTAAAGGCGCTAAGGGTTTGAATATGAAGGCTGAAGATGTGCTAATGTCAATTGTGACTTGCACTACTCACGATCACTTATTCTTGTTTACTAATCAAGGACGAGTCTTTGAAATGAAGGCTTTTGAAATTCCTGAAGCTAGTCGAATTGCCAAAGGCACAGCTATTGTTAACTTACTTAACCTGAAACCAAGAGAAAAAGTTTTATCAATTATCATCGTGGATGAAGAAAAAGATCGAGATAAATACATCACTCTTGCTACCAAAAAGGGCTTAGTCAAAAAAACCGCAGTCAAACTATATGACAATATTCGCCAAAGCGGAATTGTCGCTATTACTCTTAACGAGGGTGATGAGCTGGTTTGGGGCAAAGTCACGACTGGTAAAGATAATATTATGCTCATTACTCATGATGGTAAATCGATTCGATTTAGCGAAACCGAGGTGAAAAGCTCTCAGCGAGACACCAAAGGGGTAAAGGGTATTACCCTCAAGCCAGATGATTATGTGGTCGGAGTAGAAGTCTTTCGTGATGATGAAGCTGTTTTTAAAGAAAATAGCCTGATGATTATTACAGAAAACGGCATGGGTAAGCGCACTTTGCTCAAACACTATCCACTACAAAAAAGGTCGGGACTGGGTGTTAAAGTTTCAGAAATTACTAAACGCACTGGCAAGGTGGCAGCTGCCAAATTAATTTCTGACCGCCATGACGAGCTAGTTATTAGTACCAAAACTGGTAAAGCCATCAAAATGCCGATCAGTAAAAAATCTATTCCTACTTTAACTAGACCAACTCAAGGAGTAATCTTAATGAAACTTGATAATAATGATCGAATTGCTGCCGTCGCTCTCACTATAGAAGAAGATGACAAAACTTAGAATTAATTTAATCCGTCACGGTGAAAAAAAGTTATTTATACCTGATCCTGGTTTAACTGACTTAGGAATAAAGCAAGCTGAAAAACTAGCTCAAAACCTGGCTAAAAGAAAACAACTTGGTAAAGAGGCCTTGATTTTAAGCAGCCCTAAAAAACGAACAAGAGAAACTGCTGCTATTATCGCTATAAGGCTTAAGCTGAAGGTCAAGATCGATGACTTCCTCAATATTGATAATGAGCTTCCAATCAACGAAAAAAGTAAAAACAAGATACTTACACACTTTAAAAAATATTTAAAAAACTTCCCAAACAACACAGTAGACACCCTAGAAATTTTTGCTGTCACTCACAGTCAAGAAGTGCGTAATTTTTGGCAAATTCTTGGCGGTCCCAGTAATGCCATTCAAGATGTAAAAGAATGCGGCATGTGGACCATTATTCTGGACGGGGAGAAAATTAACTTTAAGTGGACCGAAGGGGACTTGAACCCCTGACCTCTTGTATGCCATACAAGCGCTCTAGCCAACTGAGCTATCGGCCCTTTTTTACAACGCTTAGATTTTAACATTGATCAAAAAATTTTGAAAGTAAGAAGTAATTTATATTGTTTGATATAAAAACATATATTTAAAAATAATTTTATGTAGTAAAAAAATCTAATTGATAGCTTTTAACATATTGATTTATATATAGATACTCAGAAATAGATTATGATCATGTCTATTAAATAAGCAAAAAAACTAGCTTTTGTGCTAAAACACTGTTTGTTTGATAAATAAACTCACCCTTGATGTAATTAATGAGCTAAAAGCTACTCAAGAGAGCAATTCTTTTAAAAATAAAAAGTTAAATATATTGCGCCTTTAGTCTATTAAAACCTTATCAGCCTTTAGCAGACACTGGCAAACTCTGCTAAAATGCTACTTTTAAGCTATGAACTGATAGATCAATCTTTTTTTGATACAATTTTGCTACAACTCGTTTAAGGCTTCAAATAATTTTTTCAAAAAAAAGGATGTTCAACTCGAGTAAAGAAAATTGAGCAACCCAAGCTACTCAAGCTTTGAATGACGCTTGTCATAGACCTTCTTTAGTTGGGATTTAGTAACGTGAGTATAAATCTGGGTGGTCGCTATGTTTTTGTGTCCCAAAATCTCTTGGACATCTCGTAAATTAGCCCCATTGATCAATAAATCTGTTGCAAAACTATGACGAATGCCATGTGGAGAAAGCTTGACAGTTAAATGTGCTTTTCTAGAGTATTTATCAACTAAGCGCTGAACACTTCTACTACTTAATCTCATTTCTTCACCATCAAAAGCGGGATGAACTTTTTTCCCAGATAAACGAATAAAAATTGGCTGCCAAATGTCTTCACGAGAAGCCAACCAACGACCCAGCCAATCGGCCGCTCGTTCACTAAGAAAAACCACGCGTGGTCGACGCCCCTTTCCAATTACCCCAAACTCTCGTCTTTTTAAATCAATTTGATCCCGATTTAATCCAACCAATTCACTAACCCGCAAACCAGTAGAGAAGAGGACTTCCAAAATGGCTCGATCTCGTAAACCAGTTTTACTGCTTAGCTCTGGTTGACTCAATAAGCGTTCCACTTCCTCTATATTTACAAAACTCATATGAGTTGATTCAGCCTTAGGTAAATCAATTTTTTCTGGATGAAGCACTTCAAAATCGTTCTTAATTAGCCATTTAAACCAAGAGCGCAGAGCAATTACATGATAACTTTGAGTTTTCTTAGATAGGGTTCGACCTTGTTCATCACTATAACGAGCTAAATAAACTCGATAAGCTCTCAGAGAGTCTTGATTAAGTTGTGTTAAATCAGTCGCACCTTGATCTTTAAACCAACTATTAAAGCGCCTCAAGTAATGACTATAATTACGAATAGTTAAGCGGCTTAGATTTTTTTCAACTTCCAGTGCTTCAAGAAAAGCTAAAAGAGCCTGATCTGGGTCTGTACTCAAACTATGCACAATGTTTTTTAACTTGTTTCCAACTCCGGCTTTAGGTTTTTTCTGAGTGCTTACCATACCCTCAATCTACAATAAACTAGATTATTTGACTACTAGTAGCTCTTTAAATGAAAAATATTAATAAAATTACTCGAGGAAAATTAATAACTACCTCTGGAGATTTTGCCTACTAACTAGTAGGGTAGACTGCTAAATTTTTTTAAGAGTTAGGTTCTACCCAATAAAGCATTTTTCGAGGTAAAGGTGCTTCTTGCTCAGAATAAGCAGTTAAAACTCCATTATTCTTCTCAATAATTTTTTTTGAACCCAAGTTGGTTTCGTCACAGGTGAGTAGAACCCTTTTGCCGTCTATTTTTGGCTGTCCCTGATTGATTTTCTCTAGTGCTAGGGCTAAAAGCTTAGTGCCATAACCCTGATGACGCGCGCTGGGCCTGATCACATAGCCCACATGACCACCAATTCTTCTCAAGTATTCATTTAGCTGATGACGAATAGACACTCGACCCAAACAAGATACTTGACCGTCATTTTGCTTCTCCATTAACCAATAAATTGTCTGAGGTACTCGCTTGGCTGGTAAATTAATTCCCAGTTCTTGCTGAGCCAAATCTTTTAAATAAGCCCTAAAATATTCCTTTTGGGATAAAGACTTAACATCTAAGTTTTTTTCTACGTAATAACGATCGTGTTCTAGTGCTTGCAACTCTTTCACCGCTTCAATGAAAGCTTCGTGATAGATCATTTGTGGTTTAGCTAAAAATAGTACCTTTTTTTGCATATCGGCTATTATATCTTGATTTTCAATGATGGATTAGTCGAAAAAACTAGAAAGAGCCGATTTTAGGCGTTTAACAAGCTTCTTGAGGTATTTAGATTGATATATCAATTTAAAATATATTTAGCTTCCTTTTGCTAAGCACTAATCTAATCTGGTCTCTGCCTGGAAAAATAGCCATAGAGGGGATTCTCAAAGAAAAAAGAGGGCTTTGGTTTCTAGAGCTTTTTATGAGGGGCTTGGAATCAGGGCAGTAAATGCTGACAAAATCTAAATTAAGAATAATTAAGACAATGTGAGTACAAATAAAAATGAAAAGTGTAAAAGAGTTAAAAAGAGTCTAGAGAGAGTTTCTTGGGTTAGTGTCGCAAAAGTTATATTGTGCGACATAGTATCAATCCATAAACCCAGAAATCCATCCATCTCCTTTTGCAGGGCAGTAAAGACTATAGTATTCTTTTTACTGCTTTTTACTTACAAAATTACACTGCGCCCTGAAAACTTATCCCTCTTTTAATGCTCCAGGCATAACTAAGCCCCAAAGGCTCCTCCCTAGGTCTTCTTGAAAAAGCTTATTCGGGTTTTTTATTGATGAATCAGTCCTTCTGCTCCCCAGACTTAGCCTGGTCAAAATGAGATTGTACTCGAGGAATTCCAGAGGAAATAATCTTAGTGAGTCTTTTAGCTACCAGGCTAAATTTATTTTTGCATACTTATCTGAATGCTTTTCTAAATGACTATATCAAACTATATCATCCCAGACTAAATAAGTCCTATAACAAATGAGTTTTCCACAATTTTCACGCTTCTACCCTTTATTGTCCGGGTCCAATAGATTTATGACTCTACTCTAACAAGAATTTGTAATATAAGTGAATTCTTTGAAATACAAAAGTGAAACTTAAGTTTTAAAAGGAAGCCACCTCCCTTAAAAAATTTGTCAGACTTCCCTAGTGTTTTTTTAGCTAATTTTTATTAAATTTTACTCAAAAAAACATTTTAAGATTGCTAAATTAATCAAAAAATATACGGAGCATTCATCTTTAATCAGTCTTTAAAAAATAGTTAAAACAAGCAAAATTTTATAGCTCTTCCCCACTCTAATTATTTAAATTTAGATTGATATATCAATCTAAATTACTTATTTACCTGGAAAAACCATGATGAAAGCCAATATAATAAAAATTGCTACTAAGCCGTATTCGGTGGCAGTGTTTTTAAACAATCTCCCCTGCAATAGATTCTGAAACAGTGATAAACCTACATACACCAAAGACATTATAAATAAAGAAATGTGCCAAATCTGCATTGGTAAGAAAGAAAAACAGATAGCAAATTCAGCCAATATTAAAATAAACAGCAGGCTGTAATTTAAAATTTCTTTATTAATACGTGGTTCTAATTGTACTGACCACAAAGACATCAACACCAGAATAAAATGAACAGCAGCAATTAACAAAGCATTAAAATAAAAAGGTAGGCGTAATGAAAAAATAGTATTGGTCAATAATAAAGAAGTAATCATCGTAAAAAATAAAGCAATAGCATGAGCTGCATACAAAAGCTGAATAGTCCTGCCTTTGGCTACAGAGAAAATATTTGACGTCAAAAATAAGGCGTACATACCAACACCAAAAATGGCTAAAATTGCCAAACGAGATAATATCACCTCTGGTAATAGAAAATAAAATAGACCAACAGACAAAGCATAAAGCGCAGGAAAAGGTAAAATAGTCAGCCACTCATAAGCTTGTAAGTCGTCACTTAAAGCCCAAGCAGACATAAAATAACTAATTACAGTAAATAAAGCAATTGCTCCATAACGCCAATCAGCTGGCACATACTGTGTGGCTAATAAACCCAGAGATAGTAATATAGAAACAATAATAAATTTTTCGCGACGACGCATAGCTTTTAGTCTTCTTCTGGCAAATCAGTTGCCACAAAAACATCTTCTACATCCTCATTTTGAAGCAATAATTCAACTAGCTCAAGTATTGAGGGAATTTGCTCTTCACTTACCGTAATCTTGATCTTAGCTGTAAATCCCCCTTCATTATCGCGCTCAAACATATAGGCAGCACTACCAGGACCAGCTAAAGAACCACCATGCTTACTTAATAATGTTCTAAGCTCACTGGCTGTACGATTATTATTATCTGTTAAAGCCACAATCATCAGAGCTACACCTCCCGAAGTAAAGGCTTCATAAACTATTTCTTTAACCTCGTTTCCACCAGTTTTACCTAAAGCCACGTCAATGGCTCTTTGAATCTTGTCCTTAGGCATATTAGCCCCCCTGGCCTTATCTAGTATCAATCTCAAATTTGAATTAAGATTTGGATCTCCAGACCCACCAGATTTAACACTGGCTCGAATTTGTCTAGATAACTGACTAAAAATTTTACCCCTCACTTTATCTTGGGCGTCTTTACGATTCTTGATGTTACTCCATTTACTATGTCCTGACATAAGAACATTATAACAAAGCTTGCTAAACCCTCATTATCAATTTTGTGAGTTGACAATTTACTCAACAAGCTGTAACATCCCCGAAGAAAGGTGTAAACCTTATGACTATGCCAAATAGCTCCCTGCTAAGAGCTAAAGCCATTCAAGCAGTCAAAGATGCTGATTGGAACAATGCCGTCCTCATTAATCAGGAAATACTTGAACAATCTCCAAAAAACTTAGAAGCAATGAATCGCTTGGGCCTCGCTTTGCTCAAACTCAAAAAAGAAAAAGAAGCAAAAAAAATTTTTAAAAATGTTTTAACCATTGATCGTTCTAACATCATTGCCAATAAACACCTAAAAAAAATTAAAAACAAAGAAAAAACTCCCGACATTATTTTTAATAATAACGCTGATTTTATTGAAGAACCAGGTAAAAGTAAAATTATTTCCCTACATCGCTTAACTAGCAGCTCACAATTAAATAAGTTAAAGGTTGGTCAACAATGTTTTTTACAAACGAAAAATCGCTACATCAGTATCGTAGATGACAAGAAAAAACATATAGGCGCACTACCCGAAGACATTTCTTTTCGCTTGAGTAAGCTAATTGTTGGTGGCAATCAATATAGCTGTGTTATTTACAAAATTGATGATAAACAATGTTGTGTACAGTTAAAGGAGGTTCTGCGTTCTAAAAAAAACTCACAACTACAGTCTTTCCCGAGTAAAAAAATCAACAACCAATTTAATCTTGGAGAAGATATTGTGCTGGAAAAGGATATTCCACTAGGAATTATCAGCACTGATGAAGATGATGACGATCAAAGCGATGGTTTAGAAACTGTCATGAAAAAAATCCAAAGCTCCAATTCTTAAATTGACTACTCTCCTCTAGTCTTAGCTAAACGAAAATTTTTTGACTATCAGGTTTTTATCTTATTAATTATTTTCTTTGATAATAATAAAACTTGATTGGAAAATATTTTTCTGAATAAAAAATCAAATTATGACTGTCTTCTATCGGCAAAGGAAGCACCCCATCTCCAACTACCAAAATATTTTCCAAAACTTGCGCATTATCAATTATAGATGGCAAGCCACAATGGTTTCCCGAACTAAAACCCTTAAACCCATAAAATTCCAAGCTTTTAATTGCATAATAATCAAAACCTAGTTTATCTATACAATCAATAACAACTGCAGAGTTAATTGAGGATCGAGAAACCTTATTAACCACTGTTTTCCAATCATCTCCATAGTCGACTCTGATTGTTTTTAGTGGTGGCAGTAAGGACCAGACAATTACTAACATAGTACTTACAAGCATGATTGTTTTTGATTTTAAAGAACGCTCTAAATTAAATAATTTATTTAAAATAAGAACAAGACTAATTGGTACAAATAATGTAAAAACAGATATATATTTAAATACGCTTAAAAAATTCTTCAATGGAGTTAGGAAATAAACTGACCAAAATAAAATTGAAAAAACTAGCCATATCTCTTGATTTTTATTTGTCTTTTTCTTGATTGCCAAAACACCACCAACAAACAGAATTAACCAGAAAAAAACATCAATTAATTTAAAAAAATTATAATTTAGATCCATTTTTAAAATGAACTGAAGAATTTCTAAAGAAGAAGGATGAATTAAGTCTAGCTGAAAAAAATAATAACGGTTAACACTATTTATCAGTTCCCTCGAAACTAAATTGATTACAATGGGAAACAATGAAATGACGCCTATGCCAACAATTTTAAAAAACTTCTTGCTGCCCAACTTAGTTAAAATTTTTTTTAATACACCAGTAAAAAACAGTGTTGCTATCCAAATTGCATTAAAAATCCAATAAATATAGTGGCTATGAAAACCAAAAAATATAATTATCATCAATCTTTTTAATTCAATTGATCGAGGATTTTTGATTATTTTAAAACTTTGATAAATTGTCAATAAAATTAGAAGTAACAAAAGTGAATAGGCTCTTACATAAAATCTAAAAAACCAGAATGGTGACAAACCTAGATAAATGATAACAGTCAAAAGACGTAATTTTTCTGATATTTTAAATTCATTCAAGATCTTAATAAAAACCCAAACTGATAATAAGTAAAAAATCAAAGGTAAAGTTCTCAACCAAATATCTGACGAATCTGATACTAGTACAAAAAGTTTTAATAAAACAACAAAAAGTTGTGGATTTCCTAAATCATAATTTAAAGCAGTCCAGTAATCGAAGGGGTTAATGTTTTTACTATTGTAAACTGTAAAAATTTCATCTAAATCGAAAGAAAACTTTGCATACTTGTCAAAACTTAATGCAGTAACAAGTAATAAAACTATTAATATGAGAATTATGTGTTTCAGCTTAAAACCAAATAATTTATTTTGATGTTTTATCTTTTTCATCAATACTGCATTATGGCTTCTAAGAAAAAAATATTCTACTGGGAATCATCATTCAAAAAGTTAAAATTACTGATTCTCAGTTTCGATAAATCCTCAGCCAAAAAAATTACTGCACTAGCCCGATATTGTTGCGCTAGTTCTCGATTGTGATTAATGGCTTTATCTGGCATCAATTGTTTGAATCGACTGATCAATAATTGGCAGGCTGTCGCCTCCTGATCTACAAGTAAAGTAGTTTCTGTCAAAATTTCAGGCCCACTATCTCTTTTGACTACAGAAAAACCATCCTTCTCCAAAAGCCCAGTAAAAGTAGTAGCTAAACCAGCCTCTCCACTACTGTTAATAACCGCTACTGGACACTCAAAAACTTTTCCATAATTAGCTCCAGTATTTCTGTCCAAAAAACTTTTCAATCTCAAGCGTTCTGCTTCAATGTCTGAAAAGTTTTCTTCATCTACCCATTCCCAATTGGGTTGAAATCCTTCTAAATAAAAGGCCAAATTTTTGACTCCCCTATCCTTTAATTCATTAATTAGAAATTCTTTAAATTGATTTTGCTTATTTTTACTAATCTCTTGAGATTTATATTCTATAACTTGATCAACAAAAACATCAAACAATAAACTAAAAAATAATATTTCTTCATCAACACTTAGCTCTGAATCTGGACCCAGCTCATTCCATTTTTGAATACTCAGTTTATTGAAAGTTAATACTTTTACTTTTTGTTCTGCGGGCGCCAACACTACCCAAGCATGTGGTCGACCCGTTTCTGTTATAAGCAAGTGTTGAGTGCAACTTAATTGATTCTTTTTAGATTGTTGGGTACGAAGCAAATAAATAAAAAAGATTGCTAACAATAATACCAAAAATATTGAAAACAAGATTAAAAAAAATTTTTGCCAAGCAGAAGATATAGATCTTTTCTTTTTTTTTGATCGTCGTGACTTTTTGGCTTTAACTTTTTTAGCCTTAAGTTTCTTTTGTTCTTGGCGAGATGGGCAGTAATCACGCATAGCAAAGAATATTTTCTTCTAGTTTTTAGTTTAACACTTTTTTAGTTCTCTTGACCAACCACAAAACGTATGAAGCGACCTAAAACTATTTTTTCACCAATCTTTCCTGACAAAGCTTTAATAACCATGTCTACAGTTTGACCGCTCTCTCTAATAAAATCTTGTTTTAATAATTCTTCTTTGTCTTGAGGATTCATAGCTGCCACTTGCATAGCTAAATTTTGAGCCAATTGACGGAATTCTTCGTTGGCCGCTACAAAATCTGTTTCACAGAGTAATTCTACTAAACTAGCAATTTGACCTGTAGCATGAGTATAACTAGCAATATAACCAACACCCGCTTCACGATCAGTGCTCTTTTCTGCTCTAGCTAAACCTTTTTCTTGAACGTACTTTTTGGCTAATTTTAAATCACCCTTCGCCTCCTCTAAAGCCTTCTTACAATCCATAATTCGGGCTCCAGTTTCTTGACGTAGTTTCTTAATTGATTCCATAGTTATTGCCATTTTTTAACCTTTCAATGACTATTAACGCGCTGTTTTACCAGCATTGTAGGCAGTCTTCAAACAATTCACAATATAAGCAACGCTTTTTGCTGCATCATCATTTGCAGGAATGACAATGTTAATCTCTCTTGGATCAGCGTTGCTATCAGCAATAGCAATCACTTCAACATTCTCACTAATGGATTCTTTGACAGCTATATTTTCTTTTTCTGAATCAACCACAAATACACAGTCTGGCTTGCCCTTTAAACCCTTCAGCCCCATAAAAAATCTTTCCAAACGGGTTTTTTCTTTATCTAATTGTAGGCGTTCATATTTGGTATATTTATCAAATTTTCCAGATTCCAAACCAGTTTCAATCTCACTCATCCTCTTAATAGATTTTTGCAATTGGTTAAAATTGGTTAATAAACCACCCATCCAGCGAGAAACAATATAAAAGCAACCCATTTCAACAGCTGCTTCTTTAACTATTTCACGAGCTGAGCGTTTGGTGCCCAACATTAATAAACTCTTTCCCTCTTTAGCCAAATTATAAAAACGCTGACAAGCTAATTCTAGTTGTTCCGCAGTCTTCTCTAAATCAAAAATATGTATGCCACCTTCACTAGTATAGATAAAAGGCTCCATCTTAGGATGCCATTTAGAAACTTTATGACCCAGATGACAACCTGCCTCAAACATAGCTTGTAAATCAATTTCTGGCAACTCGCCGTCAATCTCTCGATTTTTTACTGAAGATTTCTCTTCTACTGAAGATTTTTCCTCTACTGAAGATTTTTCCTCTGTTTTTTTTGTTTTTGTAGCTGGAGTTGTTTCAGAACTTGTTTTAATTGCTTCTTCTTTTTTTGAATCTATTTTCTTAACACTAGGCTTTTTTGGAGAAGTCTTTTTAACTGAAGTAGGGGCTTTTTTAGCACTACTCTTCTCTACTTTCTTAACCGCTTTCTTGGCCGTTTTTTTAACCACTTTTTTAACAGCAGTTTTCTTGCTGGGAGCACTTTTTTTAGTTTTAGAAGCTTTTTTGCTTTCTGCCATATTGTTCCTTGTTTATTTCAGATCTCGTCCGAAATGGGTTTTAGTATTTAATCAGGAAAGAAGATACTAAGACCAAATTTAATAATTAGAGTTTAAATTATAACATGCTTTCTGGCTAAATCTAGCAAACAAAAGAATATAAATGTTATGGGATAGTTTTTATAAAAATTATGGGATGTAAACAGGTGTATTATTAACAACGGAGTATAAAAATGCTGATAAAAGCACCGGAGATACTTCAAAACTGCTAAAATCGGCTAAACTAGCGCCTCTCTCCTCTAGTTCTCGTGGCAAGTGACTGGTGCTAATAATTTGTCCATTATCAATTAAACACTCTAAAGCAGCAAAATGTTGATTTGATTCTAAAATAAGACCGTTGTCTAAAGCTGCGAATAAATACTTATCCAATAATTCGGGATCGACTGGCCGACTTACTACCTCTATTAAATCACTAAAACTATGATCTCGACCATTCACTAAATGACTAGCTATGTCCCAACGCAATACCACTTGCTTGTTTTCGGGAAAACAAAATTGTTGGCGCAGTTCTTGACGCAATTGCCAAAATTTTTCGTCTGGCAGTTTTTCTGCATGAAGTCTGGACAATTGGTGATTTTGATGCCAGGTTTGATCTGCCTCTTGAATAAAAGCGTTAACATCTGAACCTGCAAATAAAACTAGTTGACTAAGTAATAAATTCATCTCTAAGCTGCACTCACCATCAATAGAGCGACAATGTTCTGGATGAGACTCTAAGTCCTTAATTAGATTTTCTACCTTACTCTGAGCAACTGTAGCAGCTCGAACAGCACATTGTTCTTGATTGGGATCGGCAAAACAGATTACCTCTCTAGAAACTAATTGCTGATTTGTCAGACGATTAATCAGTTCTGCTAGTGCTAAAGCTTTGTTTTTGTTAGCAGTATTGATCACCAGAGCACTTAGATCATACATTAACTGACGCAACTGTTCTTTTCTAGACGCTCTAATTCTCTCTTCTTGAGTAAGTCTTTCGCTAGAAAAAACAGTAATTGGCATAATCAAAATGACTCAAACATTTAAATTGCGTTTTCCTCTGGATTTACTGTCCTATTTATTAGCTCTTCCAACTCTTTAATCGCGGTCAAAGCTAAACAAGGACGCTCCTCAAAAGGCAAAAGTAAGCGATAGATATCAAGTTGTAATTGGTAATTTCTGTCAGATTCTGCCTCTTTCAACATAACTCTTAAATCAGCTTCTTTTTTCGCTTTCAAGTCGGTTAAATATTCCTTACCCATAATCGGACCCCTTCTATTTATTATTTATTTTTAAAAAATAACTACTAATGTGTTTTTTAAAATTTAGCTGATTAAACCTATTACTAATTTCTTCCTCATCAATCCCCTGCTCTCGCCAATTACTCGCCAACAAGACCATCATTTCTCTCACTTCAAAAGGGAAAATAATCCAAGAATTAGTAGTACTAGCATAGTAATCTGGAGTAATAGCCGAGCGCTCTTTGAAAAAAAGAGTAGCAGTTTTTACTTCACTTGCCCCCTGCTCTAACAGGTAATCACTAGCAAATACTAGCGATTCACCGGTATCCGCCACCTCGTCAAAAAGTAGTATTTTCTTATCCACTACACTTACCGGCAAATCTTGATAAACTGCTGGTTCACTAAGACGCTCATTAATTCCAGAATAGAATCTAACACCCAAGCTCACTAGAGTGGAAATGGCTAAATAGTCAACTAAAGTGCGACTCATGGGCCAGGCTCCCTTGGCTAAAGCCACCACCAAATCAAATTCTTTGCCTGATTCAATTATTTTTTGAGCTAATTCAAAGCTTAGCTGATCTAAGTCTTGCCAACTAGGCACAATATATCGCGCCTGATCCTGTTCAAATATAATGCTGTTAAATTTCATCGCTGCTCTTTCTATGTTTAATAAAAAAAGAGCGCTGAACTTTTCTTATTCACTTGGTTTCCTCTTGACTAAAAAGTCAAAATTCGTTGCTTGGGAATACGAAAAGCTTAACGCTCTTTCGCACTCTTTGCTTAACAAATTTATTCTAACAAAGCCAATGCTTGTTGTAAATCATCAATTAATGGGACTTTCACCAATTGTCTTTTTCCCCACACTGAGCCCGTCGGTAAATAAAACTCTAAACTACTAGCATGTAAAAAGTGTCTTGGACACCAGAGATGATCTAAATCCTGTCGCTTCCTTCCTGAGTAAATTTTGTCAGCAACTAAGGGGTGCTGCATTGAGGCAAAGTGAACCCGAATTTGATGAGTGCGTCCAGTTTGGGGCTTAGCCTTAACTAGGGTAAAACCTGCCTGGTAAAGCTGCGGACCTCGCTTTAAAATTTTTTTGATATTTTTTTTCGAAAAAAGTTCATTATTGATTAATGTTTGTTTCTCCAAAGTCTGCCAATCAAAGTCTTGATATCTTTCAATAACCTGATAGTTAGTTTCAGCTCTCTTGCCTGTAGCACTAATGGCAAAGCGAAAACGATTGCGTCTCGCCCTAGCCAAAGGAGCATTAATTTTGCCAGTATCCAGTACAAAGCGCCCATGACAAAGTGCTAAATAAGTTTTCTGTACTTGTTTCTGTTTAAATTGGGCCAATAAATTAACTAAAACTCCTGGGTTTTTGGCTAAGAGCAGCGCTCCTGAGGTCTCTTTATCTAAGCGGTGAACTAAACCTTGGCGATTTAGCCAGATTTCTTCTGGAGAACCGAAGTCATCTCGAAAATCATGAGGAATGAATTGTTGCCAATGATTACGATTTTTAGCAATAAACTCAGGGAGCAAGTTCTGTTGACCCAAATATTTTATAAACCAATCTTGAACGGTATTTTCATGGTGAGTTTGAGCCCTGTTAACTACTACTCCAGCAGGCTTATTGATTACTAGTAAATTTGCATCCTCAAAAATAATCTTCATCTAATTGATCTTTTTTTATTAGACTTTAAAGAACGACCAGAACGATAAAATAAAAGTATTAAACCAAACAACAAAACCAAAATATAAATAAAGGGATCAAGCACTTTGCCTTGAATTACCATCCCTGGCAAAGTTAACATGCTCATCATTAAATAAAACAAACCAGTTAATATTAGAAACATGGATAACAAAAAACCAGACTGGGCAGTTTTTTTACCACAGCGATACCAATCAAAAGTACGATACTTGTACTCAACCCTGAGCAAATAATTAAAAAGAAATGAATAAAACAGTACAAAATATAATTGGACTGGATGACTTTTTTCAAAAGTTCCAGGTATCACTACTCCCCAGGGTAGTCTGGTTAACTGGCCAGCATAGCTACCAGCTAGGAAAAATCCAAAATAGATAAAAATCATACCCAAACTAATAGCTGTAACCCAAAAATCTAAAACTTCAAAAGGATCCCATTTGCGTTTTTTTGCTAAAAAATATAAATAAATAGCAGCTGCAGACAAGGCTAACAAGGGCTCGTTTCCAGGCGATTTAGCAATATTAAAAATCAGCATCCAGTTTTCACTAAAGAGATGCCAATGAAATAAAACAAAAGCCAAACGGCCAATAATCACCCCAAAAAAACCAGAAAGTAAAAAAGCATCAAATAATTCTGCCGTCTCATAGTGTTCTTCCTTCCCCTTACGCCAAAAAATGAAAGCAGTAAAAAATAAGGCTAAAATAGCCAACAAAGTTAGAGATTGCAAACGAAAAAAACCAATGTTTATGATGGTGGGCCACATATTTATAGTGCCGAGAGAGGGAATCGAACCCTCATGAGGTTGCCCTCATAGGTTTTTGAGACCTACGCGTCTACCAATTCCGCCATCTCGGCGATGACTT
>CAYOIJ010000003.1:0-86709 GCA_964404025.1 uncultured Pseudomonadales bacterium | reverse complement strand
ATTGCTCGAGCAATGGTTGTTCGTTATGGTATGAGTAAACTAGGGCCAATGTATTTTGGACCAGAATATGCAGACAATGATTACAATCGAGTTTGGGGAGAACCAGAGAGACCATCAGATAAAATATCTGAAACAGTTGATGAGGAAATTTTAGCTTTTATATCTGAAGCTGAAAAACGGGCTAATGAATTACTAAAAAAATACCGGCCTCAACTTGATAGGGTAGCAGAAGCCCTTTTAGATAAAGAAACTTTAGATGCAGATGAGTTTACAAAAGTTATGGGAATGAAAAAAGCTAGAAGATAAAAACTAAAGCCTTTGTTACAATAAGCTCATGTCTCGTCACACTTTCCTCTTAGTCGATGCTCACGCTTTAATTTATCGAGCTTATTTCGCACTTCCCAACTTAACCGATCCTCAAGGACAACTGGTTAATGCCGTTTATGGCTTTACTAGGATGTTTTTGACTGCTCTTAATCATTTTGAACCAGAATACAGTGCAGTTTGCTTTGATCATAAAGGGGAAACGTTAAGAAAAAAGAAGTATAAGGAATACAAGGCTCAGCGGGCAAAAATGCCAGACGATTTAATTCCCCAGATTGGAATAGTTAAAGATTTGGTGGATGTATTAAGTGTGCCACGCTTTGAAATTGAAGGTTTTGAGGCTGATGATTTAATTGGTACGGTTAATCGAAAAGTAGAACATTTAGACAATAGTTTGTTAACGGTTATTGTCACCGGCGATCAAGACATGTTTCAATTGGTTGATAATGACACTCATATTTGGATGCCTGCTCGTGGCCGTCAACAGGGGGATATGGAATATGACAAAGTTTTGGTGGAAAAGAAAATGAGTATTACGCCAAATCAAATCATTGATTTAAAAGCTTTGAGTGGAGATGCTTCTGACAACATTCCTGGGATTAGAGGTATTGGTAAAAAAACTGCTACTAAATTAATTAAGCGTTTTAATAATCTGGAAGCAATTTATCAATTTTTAGAAAAGAATCCAGATGGTGATGATTTAATTAAAGGAGCCTTGTTGAAAAGACTCAAAGAGGGCAAGGAGTCTGCCTTTTTAAGTCAAGGGTTAGCCACTATTGATACTCAGGTGCCTATAGATTTTGAACTTGAAGCTTGTCGAGTGACGGCTTATGACAAAACTAAAACTATTGAACTGTTAAATAAATTAGGATTTAAATCTTTAATTAAACTATTGCCCACAGATGCCTTTGAAAACTCTGTGCAGGAAGCTTTATTTTAGGATATAAAACAAATTATGCCAAAAATTGCTTTAGTTCATGATTATCTAAGAGAATACGGTGGTGCGGAGAGAGTTTTGGAAGAATTACATAAAATCTTTCCTGAGGCACCTGTTTATACAGCTTTTGTAGATAAAAAATCTTTAGCGAGCAATTGGCAGCGTTTTTCTGATTGGGATATTCGGCAAACTTTCTTAGGAAAAATACCTCTCATTAAAAAAACCTTTTCTCCATTGAGAATATTGGCGGCGCGCGCCTTTGCTAAATTAGATTTAAGTGATTTTGATATTATTATTTCTTCGTCTAATGCTTATATGGCCAAGGCCGCGCGCGCCACAAAAACAAACGCTAAACATTTTTGTTACTGTCACACCCCTCCACGAGTTTTATATGGATATAGCGCTAAAAGCCATTGGCGTGAACGATTTGTCACCCGTTTTTTTGGGGAAATAATTAATCACTATATGCGTTTTGTTGATTTTAAAACGGCTCAAAAGGTGGGAGTTTTTATTGCTAATTCACTAGAAACTCAATCAAGAATAAAAAAATTCTATCATCGTCAATCAGTGCTCATCCATCCTCCGGTAACGATGGTTGATAGCGCCATTGATTATTTAGCAAAAGAAAAGAAGTTTAATAAACAAGGGTATTATTTATATGTCAATCGCTTAGCTTTAGCCAAGCATCCAGAAATAGCAGTTCAGGTAGCCAGTGATCTTAATTTGGTTCTCAAAGTGGTTGGCGAGGGAGAAATGCTACCGAGGTTAAGAAAGATGGCTGGTCAATCAGTAGAATTTTTAGGTACAGTTGATGACCAGTTGTTGGCAGAGTTATATCGAGGCGCTAAGGCTCTAATTTATCCAGTTGAAGATGAGGATTTTGGAATAGTACCAATTGAAGCTATGGCTTGGGGTACACCAGTTTTAGCCCATTTTTCTGGAGGGCCTAAAGAAACCATTGAAACTGGCAAAACAGGAGTCTTTTTTAATGATTTAAGTGTTGAGGCACTAAAACAAGCTATATTTGATTTTGAAAAAATGGATTTTGATCTCCAAGAAATTCATCACTCTAGCCTAAAATATGCTCCTTCAGTTTTTCGTAAAAAGATTAGAGAGTTGGTTCTAGCTTGACAAATTAGCAATAAATTTCTATGATTGCTAATATATGATTGATTTAGTTGCTAGACAAATCCAAATCTTAAGAGCCATTATTGAGGAATTTATTGAAACAGGTGAGCCAGTTGGTTCAGAAACTGTCGATAAAAAATACAATATTGGCGTTTCTCCAGCTACTATTCGGAATGAAATGGCTTATTTAACCAAGCAGGGTTATCTGATTAAGTCTCACATTAGTGCTGGTCGTGTGCCAACAGCACTGGCCATGAAACTTTACATTAACGAGCTAGTTAAAGAAAAAGAATTATCGGTGGCTGATGAGGTTGGTGTCAAAGAAAAAATTTGGCGCTACCGTAATCAAATGGAAGACTTACTTCAAGAAACAGCTAAGGTTTTGGCAGAAAAATCTCAGGCCTTGGGTTTAGCGATTACTCCTGAAGGGCATTTGGTTCATTCCGGTTATGCCAATTTATTGCAAATGCCAGAATTTTATGACATTAATCTGACTCGTCGAGTTTTACAGATGATCGAAGAGCGGGCAGTTATGGATGAAATTTTTCAAAAATCACAAAGCGAAAATGCAGTAAAAGTTGTTTTTGGTCAAGAATTAGGCAACAGCGAACTTGATCCTATTGGCATTATGTTTGTTGAACTAGATTTACCAGAGCACCCTTGTCGTTTTGCGGTACTCGGCTCTAAGCGTTTTGATTACCCTTATGTTTTACCAATGATGAAATACTTCAAAGGTTTGATTGAAAGTATGGTTGATTAGAAGGCAGCATGGCAAAAAAGAAAAAATCCAAGCTCGATTCAGTTTCAGATCTAAAAAGTTTAACGACCAAGGTACAGGCCCTGGAACTAGCTCTATCTCAATGTCAAGAACGTGAGCGCAGAGCTTTAGCTGATTACCAAAATTTACTTAGACAAAGTCAAAATCAGCGAGCTAATTTAATTAAATTAGCTAATGCGGACTTGTTGTTAGCAATTTTAGAGCCATTGGAGCACTTATCTGTAGCCAATGAACAATTACAAGACGAAGCTTTAAACATGATAGTTAAGCAAATGTGGAAGCGCTTAAATGATATGGGTTTAGAAGAAATCGAAGTATTAAATAAAAAATTTGACGTTGAAGTGATGGAGGCGATAGAAAAAGAGGGAGATGGAGATAAAGTCGTAAAAGTTCTGCGTAAGGGCTATCAACTCAATGGTGAAGTAATCCAACATGCACGAGTTGTCTTAGCTTAAATTGCTACTAGCAGTCAAAGCCTTTGTCTGCTAAAATCTATAGTGAAATAATGAAAAAAACTAAAAAATATTAAAGAAAGGTTATTAATTATGTCAAAAACTATTGGAATCGATTTAGGAACAACTAACAGCGCTATTGCCGTGATGCAAGGTGGTCAGCCAACTATTATTCCCAGTGCGGAAGGTCGTAATACTTTTCCCTCAATTGTTGCTTTGAAGAACAAAGATGTTGTGGTGGGAGATCCCGCTAAGCGACAAATGGTGCTTAATCCTAAAACTACAGTTTATTCGGTTAAGCGTTTTATGGGTCGTAAATTCAAAGACAGTGCAGTGCAAAAAGCAGTTAAACATGTCGCTTATGATATCGCTGAAGGCAAAGATGGCATGACAGTGGTTAAAATAGGCAATAGAGAATATACTCCTCAAGAAATTTCAGCTAAAATTTTAGCTAAAGCCAAAGCAGATGCTGAAAGTTATTTAGGAGAAAAAGTAGAATCAGCAGTAATTACTGTGCCTGCTTATTTTGATGATTCGCAGCGTCAAGCTACCAAACAAGCTGGTGAAATTGCTGGCTTAAAGGTTGAGCGTATTGTTAATGAACCAACAGCGGCAGCTCTAGCCTATGGTTTAAATAAAAAATCTGGAGAAACCATTGCTGTTTATGATTTGGGTGGCGGTACTTTTGATATTTCTATTTTAGAAATTGGTGACGGTGTTTTTGAAGTAAAATCAACTAATGGTGACACTTTTTTGGGTGGAGATGATTTTGATAATGCCATTATAGAGTGGATTGTTGCTGAGTTTAAAAAAGAAACTGGTAAAGATTTAAGTAAAGATTCACAAGCTATGCAGCGAATTAAAGATGCTGCCGAAAAAGCTAAAATTGAATTATCTAGCTCTCAACAAACTGAGATTAATCAACCTTTTATCACTCAGGGTGATGAGGGTCAACCTTTACATCTGAGTTTGAATTTAAGTAGAGCTAAAATGGAAGAATTAGTTGATGACTTAATCCAAAAATCGATTGGTCCAGTCAAAAAAGCCATGAAAGATGCCAAAATTGATGTTAAAGACATCAATGAAGTTATTTTGGTTGGCGGGATGACTCGTATGCCAAAAGTTCAAGAAGTAGTTAAAGACTTTTTTGGCAAAGAACCTCATAAGGGGGTTAATCCTGATGAGGTAGTGGCAGTTGGAGCAGCTGTTCAGGCTGGAGTGATTTCTGGTGATGTAAGCGACGTAGTTTTATTGGACGTTACGCCTCTAACTTTAGGCTTGGAAACACTAGGTGGAATTCGCACTCCTTTGATTGATCGCAATACTACTATTCCAACCAGTAAAAGTCAGATTTTTTCAACAGCAGCCGACAATCAAACTCAGGTGGAGATTAATGTTCTCCAAGGAGAACGTGAAATGGCCGCTGATAATAAAAGTCTTGGCCGTTTCATTTTAGATGGAATTCCACCAGCTCCTAGAGGAATGCCTCAAGTTGAGGTGACTTTCGATATTGATAGTAATGGAATTTTGAATGTTAGCGCCAAGGATAAGAATTCCGGCAAGGAGCAAAAAATTACCATTCAAAATAGTACTAATTTAGCTGACGATGAAGTTGAAAGAATGAAAAACGAGGCTGAGAAATTTGCTGAAGCTGATAAAGCTAAGCGTGAATTAATTGAGGCTAGAAATAAGGCTAATAGTGTTGCTTTTGAAATCGAAAAACAGCTTAAGGATTATGGTGACAAACTAGATAAAGCTGATAAAGAAAAAATTGAAGCAGATGTCAAGGCACTTAAAGATTTAGCTGCTAAAGAAGAAGCAAGCAAAGAAGAACTTGAAAAAGCTATTGAGGCCACTTTCACTAGTGCTCAAAAAATTGGAGAAGTCATGCAAAAGGCTCAGGCAGAAGAAGCTGCTAAAAAATCTTCAACTGATGAGAAGAAAAAGGCTACGAAAGCAAAAAAAACTACTGGAAAAAGTAAAAAAGATGAAAAGAAAGATGCTGAAGAAGGAGAAGTAGTTAGTTAAAAAATGGTTTAGATATAAATAACCCACTTGTTTTGCTAAACAGAGTGGGTTATTTATTGTACAATTGATCAGTCTTATGTCAGCAAAACGAGATTATTACGAAATTTTAGGATTAGAGAAAACTGCTAGCCAAGCAGATATTAAATCTGCTTACCGTAAAGCGGCTTTGAAATATCACCCAGATCGCAACAAAGAAAAAGACGCTGAAGCTAAATTCAAAGAAATTAATGAAGCTTATCAGGTGCTCTCAGACAAGCAAAAGCGCCAGACTTATGACCAATTCGGTCATGCAGCTTTTGATCCTTCTAGCGGCATGGGTGGTGGTGCTGGACCCTTTTCTGGTTTTGATTTCTCTGGTTTTGGTAGAGCTAATGAGCAGGGACCATTTACTTGGTCTTCTACTCGGGGTAGTGGAAGTGGTGGAGGCTTTGATTTTTCTGATCCATTTGAAATTTTTGAGCAGTTTTTTGGTGGCGGCTTCGCTCGCGCTCGCCGCCCCCGTTATGGAGTCAATATTAGTTTCATGGAGGCAGTTCAAGGCAGCGAAAAAGAAATTACACTTCAAGACGGTAAGAAAAAGAAAATCAAAATTCCGGCTGGTGTCAATAATGGTACTAGAATACGTTTTGATGATTTTGATGTGAGTGTCGATGTTGGTGTTCATCCTCGATTTAAACGAGATAACGCTGATGTTTTTGTTGATGAATATATTCCCTTTACTTTGGCAGCTTTGGGTGGGGAATTAAAAGTAGAGACTTTAAATGATGAATTGAAAATAAAAATTCGGCCCGGCACTCAGTCGCACACTTTAATTCGCCTCAGAGGAGAAGGAATTAAGCACTTAAGAGGCCGGGGGGTTGGTGATTTATATGTTCGTTTGATTGTTAAAGTACCGGAAAAACTAAGTCGTGAGCAAAAACGTTTGTTGGAAGAGTGGAAAGAAATTGATCAACAAGAGTCTTAGCGAATTTACAAATAAATAGATTGCTGTTATAATCCAAACTTGAGATTAAGGTGGTTTTTTGGAGGACTGATCTTGACGATAAGTCCTTTTTTGTTAATTATCTTAATTTTTAATTGCAAACACTTATAAAGAAAGAATATTATGCCAAGTACCCAATCAATTGTTCGCACAGATTTTGCGGCAGCAGTAGTACAAATTGCTGAAGAACGAAAAATTGAAGCAGAAGATATCTACGAGGCGATCCGTCAAGCCCTGGTATCTGCTTATCGTAAACAAATGGGAGAATTAGATGAATCTTTTTATTACTATGTTGAACTGAATAAAGAAAGTGGTGCGGCCAAGATTTTTCAAGCGCCGATTACAAAAATTGATGAAGAAACTGAGGAAATTTTAGAGTGGGATGAGAGTAAAGCAGAAGAAGTTACGCCAGCTGGTTTTGGCCGGATTGCGGCACAAACTGCTAAACAAGTTATTTTACAAAAAATTCGGGTTACTGAAAGAGATACAGTTATTGCTGCTTATCGTGAGAGACTTGGCGAGGTCATCACTGGTCAAGTACTGCGTATGCAAGGTCCTAATGTGATCGTAGATATTGGCCGTGGCCAAGGATTTATGCCTCCAGAAGAACAAATGCGTGGAGAATTTTACCGACTTAATCAAAGAATGGCGGTATTGGTTAAAGATATTCAAGAAAGTACACGAGGTCAACAAATTATTGTCTCTCGAGCCGATGCTCGTTTAGTAGAACAACTGTTTGAAAGAGAAGTTCCTGAAATTGCAACGGAGGCTGTAGAAATTGTTTCTATAGCTCGTGAAGCAGGTGTGCGTACCAAACTCATTGTTCGCTCTGCTCAAAGTGGTGTTGATCCGGTCGGGTCTTGTGTTGGTCAGCGAGGAGTGAGAGTACAAAAGGTGATTGAAGAATTAAATAATGAAAAAATTGATATTATTCCTTTTGCCGAAGATAAAGTGCAATTATTAAAAGCTACTTTGGCTCCAGCAGAAAGTTTAGTTATAGATATTGATGAAAAGAAAAAAATGGTAACAGTAACTGCCCCCGATGATCAATTATCTTTAGTTATTGGCCGTGGTGGTCAAAATGTTCGTATAGCGGCTAAATTAACTGGCTACCAGATTACGGTTAAATCAGCCTCTGGTAAAGTTGAGTCAGCAGTGACGGGTGAAGAAGAACATGAAATCGATACTTTTGGCATTAGTGATGATACTAGAGAAATTTTAATTCAGTATAAACTTACTACACTCAATGATCTTGTGCGTTTTCGTGAAAAATGGGTTGATATGGAAGAAATTGCTGATAGCGATCGACAAATTTTGTTAGATAAAGTAGCAGAATATTTAAAGGAAGAAGAATAAAAAAATGGGTTTAATTAAGCGCTGTCCAGTTATTACAATCATGGGTCATGTTGATCACGGAAAAACCACCCTACTGGATTATATTCGTCAGAGTAGGGTTCAGGCTGGTGAAGCCGGAGGAATGACTCAGCATATTGGTGCTTATCAAATTGTTTTTAAGGATCAAAAAATTACTTTTATTGATACCCCTGGTCACGCAGCCTTCAATAAAATGCGTCAAAGGGGAGCTCAAGTAACTGATTTGGTAGTTTTGGTAGTAGCAGCCAATGATGGTGTTAAACCTCAAACTATAGAGTCTATCCGTCATATTAAAGAAGCTAAGGTGCCAGTTTTAGTAGTTATCAATAAGATTGATTTGCCAGATGTTCGTCCAGATAATGTTAAGAGTCAATTAGCCGAGCATGAGTTGTTGGTTCAAGAATACGGTGGTGATGTGGAAGTGGTGGAGATTTCTGCCAAGTCAGGCAAAGGAGTTGATAAGCTCTTAGAAATGATTCTTGTTTTAACTGATCTTTTAGAACTTAAAGCCGATCCTGAGGCTCCCCTGGAAGCAGTAGTCATTGAATCAACAAAAGATAAACACAAGGGACCCGTGGTGAGTGTTATTGTTAAGCAGGGTAGCTTAAAAGTTCGCCAAGATTTATTAATAGGAAATATTACGGGTAAAGTGCGTGGTTTAATTAATGAAAAGGGCGAATTATTAGAAGAAGTTTTGCCTGGTTCACCAACAGAAATTATTGGTTTAAAAGATGTTCCAGAAGTGGGTGAGATTGTTAGAGAGGCAGGCATTGATTATAGTGCAGTTGCTGAAAGTGACTTTAGTCAAACTGGCGAGTTAGAAAAAAGTTTCACCAGTGCTGAAGAAAATGTTGATTGGGATAAATTAGATTTAGATTACATCTTAGGTAAAAAAGAAAAAATTAAATTAATTGTTAAAGCAGATGTTAAGGGTACTCTTGAGGCTATTTTACAAAGTTTAGATAAAGATAGTGTTGAAGTTTTGCGCTGTGGAGTGGGTCAGATTACTGAAGAAGACCTCGAGCTGGCCACTGGTGAAAAAGTCTTGCTTATTGCTTTTAATGTTAAGGTTTCCAATAAAACTAAAAAAATTGCAAAAACATTGGGAGTCAAAATTAAAGAATATGAAGTTATCCATCATTTAATTGAGGATTTACAAAAACAAATGTTAAAACTAATGGATTCAACTATAGATGAGGTGGTGACTGGCGAAGCTGAAATTTTAGAGATTTTCGAAATGAAGGGTGAGCGAATTGCTGGCGTTAGGGTTAAGACTGGTGAAATCAAACAACATGATCTGCTACATTTGAAGCGAGCTGATGAGATTATTGCCAATCCAGTGATTAAAAAAATAATGCACGGCAAAGAAGAAATTAAGGTGGTTAAAACTAAAAATGAAGCTGGTTTGACTTTCAAAAACAAAAAATTAGATTTTGTAGTGGGTGATTTAATAATTGCCTATCATCAAGAAGATTAATTTTAAATAAAACTCTAGAGTTGTGATATAATATCCAGGTTAAAAAATAATAATGCTTACTTTGCTAAACAGGCTAAGGCTTGTTGGTTAAAGGTAACAATCGAAAGGATCTATGGCATTAACTAGTAAACAAAAATCTCAAATTATTAAAGATTTTGCTTTATTCGAAGGTGATACCGGATCACCAGAAGTACAAATTGCCCTTTTAACTGCTTCAATTCAAGAGTTAAGTGAGCACCTCAAAACTCATAAAAAAGATAATCATTCCCGCAAAGGTTTATTAAAACAAGTTTCTAAACGTCGTCGTTTACTTAATTTTCTTTTGGGTCGTAGCGAAGAACGTTATCGCAAGTTGATTGACAAGCTAGGTTTAAGTAAATAACTTAAATTCTCATTGCAAAGTAGAAAAAATTCTTTTATACTGGATAAGTTATTGTTTTGTCGTTGATAAAACACAATATTAGGTGTTATTAAGAAAATAGAAGAAGGAATAAATGTCAGAATCTTTATCTCCAGAAATTAAAAGTGATATGAAGTCAATTAATACTGTGGATAAGCGCAGTGCTAATTTGGTTGATCAGAGCAAAGATACGGCCTCTAATCTTTATAAGACCAGTAAAGGGATGCAAGAAGTTCAAGCAGAAGGAGTGTTAGCAGAAGACGAAAAAAACGATGATAGTTATACTGAGCAAGAGTTTAAGGCAATGAGCGTTGAAGATAAAAAAGCTTTTTTATCTGAATTGCAGGATTTAGCTAAAGAAAAAAGCCCCATGTTTGTTCTGGAGTTAAAGAAAAACAAGAAAGAAGGTCAACTATTTAAATTAGCCATGGTTTATAGTGAAACCGAGCAGAAACTACAACAGAAAATGGAAGCTTTTAAAAATAAAAAGGCTGAAATAGAGGAAAAACACAAAGAACAAGCCCTGAAGGTTACCGAAAAGTATGAGAAAGATAATGAAAAAATTAAGAGTAAATCTAAAAATAAAATTCGTAAGTTAGCTGGCAAGCTAAAAAAGGATTCTTCAGTTAAAGAATTCAGAGGTAAAACTCAAGAATTGAATTCTTTAGGAAATTACTTTGATTTTCAAAGAAGTGAAGAAATGAGTAAGGGTATAGCTGCCAAAAGAGATGAGGTTAAAGAAGACTCTAATGTGGCAAATTTGATTGATCAGGTTAAAGCTGAGCGCAATGATTTAAATGAAAAAACACAAGAAAGAAAGCAACAGTTGGTGACTGAACTAGCCAGTATAGAACAGGGCACTAAAGCTGAGCTAAATCAATTAAAAAGCTCTACCTTGGCTGAGTTGACTGAACTTAAACAACAACTGGTACAAATTGAGCAGGATCGTGACAAAGCTGAACAAGAATTTACCGACTTAGAGGCAGAAATTGAAGACAAGCAGCGTTTACAAGATTCGGTAGATATTTTGAAAGATGAGCTACGTGAGTTTGGTTTTGCTGATGGTCAAAAAATTATGGCTGATTTAGAAAATAGAGCTGCTAATACTTTAAGTATGGAATCTTTGTCAATAAATAAAGAAAATTTTGAGAGTCAATTAGAATCCATTATTCATAGTGGTGAAGAACTAGAAAAGGCTTTAGATGAAGCTAGAGAGTTAGCTGAAGAAGCTAACAACAATTCTTATAGTGAACAGCTTATTAAATTAGCTGAAGAAAAAAATGGTTTAAAGAGTGAAAAAGAAAATTCTCATAATGATTTAATTAAAGAATTAAATGAGCCACTTGCTATGGCCATTGAAGAGGCTCGTTCTACTTCTACAGAAGAATTAAAAGTAGGAAGCAACGCTATAGATCTAGTCTCTAAAATTTCCGGTTTGGATGGCGAGGCAGTAAAAGCAAAAAAGAGCATTGCTAAGTCAGCTAAGGCTTTAGACAAATTTATTATGGGACTGGAAAAACGCTTTTCTAAGTTGCAATCCAAATTAGATGAGGCTAAATACTTTGCCGACTACCAAGTCGATGGTTTAGCACAGTATGTGTCTGAAAATATTTTTACTGCTCAGACAATTGCTGAACAGGCAAAAGAAGGTGATTTTAGTCAAGTTGCTGAACCAGAGACCTGGCTAAAGAAAACTTTTTCCAAATTATTCTCCAAGAGATTAGATACAGCTAGAACGTCAGAGTCTTAAAAATCTGACTTTAGGCCAGATTTTTATTTATTGCATGTTATAATAAGATCATAGTAGTTAGGAAATTTAAGGAGTTTTTGAGGATTCAAAAAAGACGAGAAATATTTCTCTTCTTTTCAGAATACTCACTCCCTTTGAATTTTCAAAAAACCCCTTTTAGAAAGGGGAAGAAGGAATAAGATGTCTTATCCAAGTTATGAAAAACAATATCATCGTGACGTGGTCATTGGTGATAAAACCATTAAATTTACAGTTGGTAAATTTAGTGAGCAAGTTAGTGCTGCAGTATTAGCACAATGTGGTGACACTGTTGTACACACTACAGTTGCCCTAGGTCGTAAAGTTAATCTCGGTTACTTTCCCTTGTCAGTTGAATTTGAGGAGAAACTCTATTCAAGTGGCATGATTAAAGGTTCTCGTTGGGTAAAAAGAGAAGGTCGTCCTACGGATGATGCAATTTTGCGAGCTAGAGTGATAGATCGCACCATGCGTCCTTTATTTCCAGATGGAATTAAACATGAAGTACAAATAATCAGCACAGTCCTATCTTATGATGGTGAAAATGAGCCAGACATGATGGCTTTATTGTCTGCTGGTTTAGCACTACAAATTAGTGAAATTCCTTTTGATGGACCCATTGCCGGAGCTAGATTAGCTTTAGCTAAGGATGGTTCAAAAGAACAATTTATCTTTAACCCTCTAAAAAGCGAAATCGAAGAAAATGATCTTGATTTAATTGTGTCAGCTTCTAAAACTTCAATTGTGATGGTAGAAGCTGGAGCAAACGAGGTTAAAGAGTCAATTATTGTCGATGCTTTAGTTAAAGCTCAAGAAGTTTTATCTGGAGTTTGTGGAGAAATTGAAAAGATTGCCAAAGAAATTGGTAAAGAAAAAGCAGTTTTGACTGAGGAAATCAGCGAAGATGAACAATCATTTATCAGCGAATTAAAGTCAGAAATTGATCAAAAGTATGGTCCAGAAATTAATCAGGCTGTGCTTAAGAAAGCACAACTAGAAGATTCTGGCATCAGCGAATTAATTGAAAAGATTGTTGCTGAAAAAACTGATCAGGCCAAAGAGGATGATAAAGAAGTTAGTGCTGCTATGGTAGCAGATATCATTTATCAATTAGAAAAAGATGAAGCTCGAAGAATGATTCTTGAAGACGGAGTTCGTCCTGATGGTCGAAAAACTGATGAAATTAGACAAATTTGGACAGAAATTGATGTTTTACCTAGGGCTCACGGTAGCGCTATGTTTAAAAGAGGTGCAACTCAAGCTTTGACTGTAGTAACTTTAGCAGATCCTTCTTTGGGTCAAACAGTTGAAGATATTACTGGTGAGAGAGTGAGACATTACATGCACCATTACAACATGCCTCCCTATGCTTCTGGAGAAGCTGGACGCATTGCTTATCCTAAGAGACGAGAAATTGGTCACGGAGCCCTTGCTGAAAGAGCGTTGAGACCAATGTTGCCCTCACAAGAAGAATTTCCTTATGCGATTCGAGTGGTAACTGAGATAATGAGTTCTAATGGCTCAACCTCTCAAGCTGCTGTTTGTGGTTCCACCTTGTCTTTAATGGCAGCTGGTGTTGCTCTTAAGCGACCTGTTTCAGGTATTGCTATGGGATTGATGAGTGACGGTAAAGATAAGTTTGTCATTCTCTCGGATATTCAGGGCTTAGAAGATCACGTCGGTGACATGGACTTTAAAGTAGCTGGTAGTGAAAAAGGAATTACAGCTATTCAGATGGATATTAAACTAAAAGGTATAGATAAAGATATTTTAGTTAAAGCTCTCTCTCAAGCTCATAAGGGTCGCATGCATATTATGCAAGAAATGCTTAAAAATATTACTAGCTCACGAGAAGAATTAAGCCAATATGCGCCAAAAGTATCTCAATTAGTTATTCCTGCAGAAAAGATTGGTACAGTGATTGGCAGTGGTGGTAGTGTCATTAAGGATATTATTGAAAAAACTGGAGCAGAGGTCAATGTAGTTGAAGATAAGGAAAAGAAACAAGGCGTTATTAATATTTCTTCTCCTGATCAAAAAGCAATAGATCAAGCTTTGGAAATGATAGATGGCCTAGTTAGAGAAGTAGAAGTCGGTGATGAATTTGAAGGCGAAGTAACTAGAGTTGAAAACTACGGTGCTTTTGTTGAATATTTGCCAGGACGAGATGGTCTGCTTCATGTATCTAATATGTCTACTGATTATGTGCGGGACGCTAATGAAAAAGTTAAACTAGGTGATCATTTAAAGATACGTATTAAAGAAATAGGCCTAGATGGTAAGGTAGCTTTAACAGCTCTCACTCCAGAGGAAGAAGCCGCTCAAAAAGAAGCTCGTTCTAATTCAAGACGTGGTGGAGGTCAAAGACGTTTTGATCAGGGTCGAAGTAGTAATCGCAACTATCGTTCGAATAATAATCAAAACAACAGGCGCCGTTCTTAATTAAATTGAGCGTAACCAGGGTTTTTTTGCTATACTAAAAAGATGCAGTTGCCCGCAATTAGCAATCAGCGCCAATTATTTGGTATCTTAGCCTTGGATGATGTTTTATCTTTAAGTGAAACCCTATCTTTGGATTTAAGCTTAACTGACAATTTATCTTTTTTAGAACAGATTTATCTTTTATTGCTTGAGTTATCTCAGGAGGTAACTGGTCTAGTTGTAGATCCAATTTATAGCTTACCTTTATTAGCTCATAAACCTAGTGATGTAGGAGCACTTGTTCGCTTAGAACAACACCAATTGGTAGAAGCGCAGGATATTCCTCAGCTTTTTCCCAATTTTTCACTTTTAGAGATTAAAAATAATTATGCCTTAGCAAAATTAGGACTCAGCTATCAGTCTCATGAAGAACAAGCTTTATCAAAAAAACAATTGTTAGCTGAAATTAAAGATTATAGTGAGAGCCTAAAAATTAATTTTTTGCTCAAGCTAAATACTAATTTTGATAATGAAGAAATTCTTTTAAGCAGTATTAGCGAAGTTCATTCTTTTACAGATATTTTGGTTTTAGAAAATGTTTCCAATCCGCTATTAGCAGCTACTATCAGTAGTGAAGTAGATATTCCCTGGTTATTAAGTGGGGATAATCAAAAAAATTTAAGTTACGAAAAGTTTAAAGAAAATTTTAGAATTGCAATGGAAAATGGGGCAAAGGGTTTTTATTTAGGAAATTTTTTATGGCGAGAATTAGTTCAATTTCGCCAAGCTGATCAAGAATTTGATTGGCCAGCCATGCAAAACTTTGTGCGCACCACCCTAAGAGACAGATTGATTGAGCTTAATCGTATAGCTGAAGAATTAACTCTCTAAATATTTGGATACAATTATTGTTTGATATATGTTTATTATATTGATTAATCAATCCTTTTTATAATTGATTATTCACAAGCCTCGTGCTATAATAAGAATATATTATTTAATTGATATTTAAAAAGGAGGCCTATGTTAGAACTTAAACCATTACCTTATGCTTATGATGCTCTTGAACCTTACATTGATGAAGAAACAATGAGAATTCATCATGATAAACATCATCAGTCTTATTTAGATAAATTTAAATTAGCTCTCCAAGATCTGCCAGATTTAAAAGATTTAACAGTTGATGAAATTTTATGGCGCCTACCAAGCCTAAAAGAAAAACTTAATTCTAAAACTTGGGTGGCTTTGAATAACCATGGTGGAGGTTTTGCTCACCACAATATTTTTTGGGAAATCATGTCTCCTGAAGGACCAAGAAAACCCATTGGAGATCTTAAAAATTTAATTGAAGATCTTGGTGGTTTTGACAAATTCAAACAAGAATTTACTGATTTAGCAACGAGTCAGTTTGGCTCTGGTTGGGCTTGGTTAGTGCTTAATCAAGATAAAAAGCTTGAAATGTATAGTTTACCCAACCAAGACTCACCTTTAACTTTGCATCATCAGCCATTACTAGGGGTTGATGTGTGGGAACATGCTTATTATCTAAAATATCAAAATCGTCGTGCTGACTATGTAGACGCTTGGTGGCAAGTACTTGACTTTGCTACTGTAGAAAAACGCTATCAAACTGCTTTAACAAAAAATTATTCGTAAGAGTTTGAGCTTGCAGTCAACAGGAACTTGTTTTAGGATAGTTTCCTATGTTAGAAGTGATTTTGGATGTAGAAACTAAACAAAGTTCCGATGACGTTGGGGGTTATTTTCCAGAGAAATTAGGCATTTCCTTTGTTGGTTTATGTTTAAGAGAAAATGGTGATAAAAAAGGCCAATTTCTTTCTTTTTTTGAAAAGGATTTAAAAAAACTTTTTCCCCTGTTGGAGAGAGCAGATGTAGTGATTGGCTTTAATGTAGATAATTTTGATATGCCTACCCTTATTCCTTACTATCAAGCAGATATTAAAAAGATTCCTACACTCGATTTATTGACGCGCATCAAAGATAGTGTTGGTCATCGGATTGCTTTGGATGCTGTTGCTCAAGAGACTTTAGGGGCAGGGAAAATTGGTGATGGGCTTGATGCTATTCGCTATTACCAAACTGGTGACTTAAAGGCTCTTGAAAAATATTGTTTAGAAGATGTTAAAGTTACTAGAGATGTTTATGATTACGGATTAAGAAATGGCGAGGTTAAATTTCGTAATAAATGGAATCGATTAATCCAAGCTCCTGTCGATTTTTCTTTTGTAGCAAAAAAAGCTAGTGGTACACAAATGAGTTTAATTTAAAAAACATGAAAACAATCCAGCCACAATTTTGTTATACTGCCTCTGGAGTATTAGTTATTGATCAGCGAGTTTTGTTATTAAAACATAAAAAATTAAAAAGCTGGTTAACTCCCGGAGGCCATCTTGAAGAAGGCGAGTTTTTACATCAGGCAGCTGAAAGAGAATTTCTTGAGGAAACTGGATTAAAGGTGAAGGCTATTAGTCCACCCAACTTTGATTTAAATTTTGATAAAAAAGATAAGGATATTTCTTTTCATCCTGTGCCAATCAGTATTAGCTTACATTGGATTTCAAAAAAAAATTATCAATATCGTTTAGCTGGTCAAAAGAAAAGAGAAAAAGATTGGCTAAAAGGTTGTGAGCAACACCTAGATTTTCAATATTTGTTGGCCAGTGAAGTTGATTTGTCTACTTTAGAGCAAAACAGTGAGTCAGAAAAAATTGATTGGTTTAGTTTAGATCAAATTAAAAAAATGTCGAAAGAAGAAATTTTCGAACAAGTTAGATCTGAGTTAATTTTGGCTTTTAAATTACTAAACAGTTAGCTGTTATAATCAGAGACAGAAAGTTTTTATGAAGCAGCAACTAAGCAAAAAAGTTAAATTTTTACACAAGGTAGCAATCGTCAGAGTTAATCAGGGTCAAAAAGAGGCTTTAATTTTAAAGCGCAGCAATAACGCAATTTCACGTCCTAATGCCTGGGATTTACCAGGTGGCAATGCTGAATGGCCTAGTCTAGAGCAAGAAAGCACTGCTAATCTACACCAATTGGATATTGCTAGAGAAGTCAAAGAAGAGAGTAATTTATTAGTTGAACCAGGTCTTTTTGATTTTGAGCATCTTATTTATTTTGCTAGTTACTTTGAAGCTGATCGGGATCTTTATAGCATTAATTGTGGCTGGTATTTAGATTTTTCAGAAAGCGATCAGGCAGAAATCACAATTTCAAGAGAACATCAGGAGTTTACCTGGGTTAGTTTAAATGATTTGGACAGTTATGATTTTGGTGGTGAAAGAGGCCAGTTTGTTAAAAATATTTTGAACAAGGCTTTTCATAAATAATGAAAAATTTACTCAAAATTAAGCATCTAGATGTAGAAGCTGACAAGAAATTAATTCTAAAAAATATTTCTTTGGCTATTAATAGTGGAGAATTAGTTGCTTTAATGGGAGCTAATGGAGCTGGTAAATCAACTTTGGTTAGGGTTTTACTAGGCGATGATAATTATCAAGTGGGAGCAGGTTTAATTGAATTTGCTGGTCAAGATCTAATTGCTCTTAAACCAGAAGAACGAGCTAAAACAGGCCTAGCTTTTGTTTGGCAGCAATCTCCAGCAATTAAAGGAGTTGAACTATTTACTTTACTAAATTTAATTCAAGAAATTCACGATGGTGACTATGACTATGAACTAGCAGACTCTCTTTTGTTTAGAGAAATTAATAGTAATTTCTCTGGTGGAGAAAAGAAGATTGCCGAATTAGTTCAAGTATTAAATCAAAACCCAAAGCTACTGGTTATTGATGAGCTAGATTCTGGTTTAGATATTGAGAATTTAGGAAAAGTTTTAACTGCCCTTAAGCAAGAATTAAAAAAGCGAAAAATAGCCTTATTAATTATCACTCATTCTGGAGCAGTTCTAGATGAAATTAAACCCGATCGCATTGCTATTTTGCGTCAGGGAGAATTAGTTTGCCAAAGTCGAGACATTAAAAAAGTATTAAAGACTATTAAAAAATATGGCTATCAAAAGTGCGAAAGCTGTAAAAACTGCTTATAAACAACTAGACCATCATATTGAAGAAATTCTTAGTATGTCTGGCTCAGAAGTGTTAAGCTCAGTAGAGGCTTGGGACAAATTCCCTTGGACTAGACAGTATTTTGTTGATAAACCTAAAGAAGGATATTTTGTTTGGATTAAAGAGCAGCCCAGTTGTTCTTTTTTGGGCTGTGTCTCCCTGGATAAGCCCGGCACTAAACAACAATTAAACAACCTGATTGTGATAGAGGCTGGCTTGTATGTTGATTTGACTGGTACTTGTGAGTCAGCGAGTTTACTTAGTGAAAAAGTTGTAGGAAAAGGCCGCTCTCACCAAGCAAAAGGTAAACTGCTACTACGCCAAGGAGCTAGTCTATATTATCAGCATGTTCATGATTGGGACAAAAATGATCAGGTTAGCACTAATTATGAGTTTTTTTTAGAACAAGGAGCTAGTTTAGAATATACTTATAAAATTGAAAAAGCGGCCAAGGCCATGCAGTTGAACGCACAAATTCATCTAGCAAAGGGCGCCCGCTCTGATTTAAAAATACTGGCTAATTGTCAAGATACTAAAATGAGTTTAACAGATATTGCTTATTTAAATGGAGCGGGCGCCAATGCCATTTCTACTTTACGCATAGTTGGTCGAAAAGCTGCTGAAGTGAAAGCGCGTTCCAGAATTATAGCTAGAGCTGCTGCCAAGGGTCACTTGGATTGTGGTGGCTTAATGCTTGATAAAAGTGCGAAGTTAGAACTAATTCCCGAATTATTGGTAGAAAACCCCAACGCCCAATTAACCCATGAGGCTTCAATTGGTAAGTTGTCAGCGGAGCAAATTCTTTATCTGCGCAGTCGAGGTTTGAGTGCTGGAGAGGCTGAAGATTTAATTTTGCGAGGTTTTTTAAGTGAATAGCGCCAACTGATGAGTGTTAAGTACTGTATTTAGAACAATATAAGCATTTAGAATAATAAAAGTGACTAATGAAAATTTTTGTAGCTTCAGAAAATCCAGTTAAGATTAATGCTATCACCATTGCTGCTAGTGATAACTATCCCGACGTTGAAGTGCGTGGACTTGCAGTTGCCAGTGGGGTTTCGGAACAACCAATGACAGATGAAGAAACTCTAAGAGGTTCTATTAATCGAGCTAAGGCATTAAAAAAAATAGTTTTGGCAAAATCCTATTGTTTGCCAGATGAAGAAGCTTTGTTTATTGGTGCAGAGGGTGGGGTTTATTGTCCAAAATTTGTTCAAAATGATAGTGAGCTCTGGTCCACAGTTTGGATTAGTGTTCTCGATCAAAAAGGAGATATTTATTCTGCTAGCGGAGCTAGATTTCGTTTGCCTCAGGTTTTAGCTAATGGAATCTTAGCTGGCCAAGAACTCGGGCATGTTATCGGTGATTTATTTGATGATTTAGATTTGAAACGTAAAAGTGGGGCAATTGGAATTTTAACCAAAGGCTTCATTGATCGTACTGAAGAGTATGTGGCAATTGCCAAATTAGCGATTGGTTTATGGTATGGTAGGGATTGGCAAAAGACTTAAAATTTTAAATGAAATTTCAATCCCATAATATTAAAATCAACTGATCTTGACAGCTTCTTATTTATACTTCAAAATAGTATCACAATATAGCAGTTACTGGCTTAGGCCAAAGGTCTCATGCAAGAAAAACTTAAAAAAGTTGTCCCTTATATTTTCCCACTATTAGCTTTTGCTTTTGTCGTTTTTATGTTTTTTCGCTGGTACTCTAACAGAGTGGCTGAGCAAGGGAATAGTTTATTGAGTAATGATTTGGAAATTACAACCCTAACTCAAGAAGAAGAGGAAAGTATTATTAGAGGGACTGCTGATTTTGCGACAGTTGAAATGATGGCTGTTGGGGAAGCTAGTGGTGAAGTTCGTTATCAGTTGGTAGATGATAAGCTCAACTTTACAGTAACAGCTAACTTGCCAGATAGCAGCGAGGCTTTTGCAGTTTGGCTTAAAGAAATTGATGGTGATACTAAGAAAAAAGTGTTTACGCTCACTTATTCTAAGGCAGGTTTTATTGGTTCAGCTTCAGTGCCTGCTGAGGTTTTACCTATTGAAGTGGTTGTTAGCACAGAATCAGATTTACTTCTTGAGGACGCTCTCCTAAGAGGAATTATTGAAAATTAAATATTTTATTGATATATATTGATATATTTTGATAGTTAAAAATTGAAATTGCTTCTTGATATACTAGTCAAGTATGTTAGGCTAAGAATTAGTAATTAACAATTATCCTGGCCAAGAGTCAGGAAAAAGGAGAATAGTATGGCAGCTTTTAGCTACACCAATAAAAAGGGTCAAACTTATTACCTTCACACTCGTGATGTGACCCTGAAAAATGGTCGTGTGCAAACCATTTACTTTTTTGCACGTGACATTCGTGATGGTTCGTTGAGTGCAGTCCCAGCCGGTTACATGGTTGTTGAGACATCTCGCACTGGCATGCCAGTATTGAAGAAAAAATAATTTTTCTCATTTGTCAATTAAAACCCCACCTTTTTATTAATGTGGGGTTTTTCTTTTTTGCTTTTCTCATATATTTGTTATGATAAGTCTATGAAAATTTATATGGCCAGTGATCATGGAGGATTTAATCTTAAGGAAGAAGTTAAAGAATTCTTAAATGAGCAAGTTGTTGATCTCGGTCCAATGAAGCTTGATCCAGATGATGACTATCCTAAATTTGCTTTTAAACTAGCAGAAGAAATAGCTCATGCTAAAGATGACAGCATTGGTTTATTATTTTGTCGTTCTGGTTCGGGTATGGTAATTGCTGCTAACAAAGTTAAAGGCGTGCGAGCAGTTGATGTTTATGATCAAAGCATCGCCAAACATGCGGTTAAGGATAATCATGCTAATGTTTTTGCTTTTGGAGCTGATTTTTTAAGCAAGCAGAAAGTTTTAGATTATTTGTTAACAATTATTAATACAAAACCTAGCGATGAAGAAAGACATTTAAGAAGAATTAAACAAATTGCTGAATATGAAGAACAAATGAGGGCTGGCAATGAAAATTAATCCAGCTATTTTAACTGATAGTTTGGCTACTTTTGCTCAGCAGTTAGAGTTAGTGAAAAATCAAGTAGACATTGAGGTTATACAAATAGATATAATTGATGCTTTATTTACAAATAATATTACTGTTTATCCAAGTGATTTGCTGGATTTTGATTTTGGTAAATTGTCAATAGATTTTCATTTAATGACAGAGGAACCAATGGATTATGTTTGGGAATTGATTGAGTGTGGTAAGCGATTACCAACAAGATCAGTAATTGGTCAGGTTGAAAAGATGTCTCAGCAGGTAGATTTCTTAGAAGAAATTAAAAAAGCTGGTTGGCAAGCCGGTCTAGCACTGGATCTCTTTACACCTCTTGAGAGCATAGAAGATGCTTCTTGGGAATGGTCAGATCATTTTTTGTTAATGGCAGTTGAGGCTGGTCAACAAGGGCAAAGTTTTGATAATTTAGTGCTTGATAAAATTAAAGAGTTAAAAACTCTAGCAGAGAAGCTAAATAAACAGTTTAAAATCAGTGTTGATGGTGGAGTTAAACAGCAGCACATCAAGATTTTAAAACAAGCTGGTGTTGACCAAGTGGCTGTCGGATCTGCATTGTTTAATGCCCAAAATTTTGATTTAGCTTTTAGTAATTTAAAGAAAGAACTTTTATGAATCAAGAGGAACGAAAAAAAATAGTGGTTCCTAGAGCAAACCGCTTATGTAAAGTAGAGAAAATTGCTTTTTATGGAGGTGCAGACTTAAACACTGACCATCCGGTTTGCCAAGCTGCTTTTGCAGTAGCCGCTTATGTGGCTAGCCAAAAAAAGATTGTGATCAACGGTGGTGGTCCTGGGGTAATGGGTGCAGCTAGCAAAGGGGCAAAGTCAGTGAATGGTGAAATTTTAGCGGTTACCTTTAACCCAGTTAATATGCCTGAATTTGAGGGTCGTGATTTTGAAAATATAGTTGATCGAGAAATTAAAACTAGTAACTATATAGAACGTATGTTTGGTCTCATGGATAATGCAGATCTTTTCGTTTGCTTTCAGGGTGGGACCGGCACTTTGAGTGAATGGGCTACTGCTTGGCTTTTAGCTCACCTTTATTATGGCAATCATAAGCCAATGATTTTATATGGTCATTTCTGGCACGAAGTGATGGATGTTATTCATAAACATTTTTTAATTGGCTACAAGGAATCAAAGGTTTATCGAATTGTTGATAATTTAGAAGAGTTTAAAGTAGCTCTTCACTTGTTCGAAGAAGAAATGCAAAAGCGCTTAGAATAAGATAAAAAAATAATCTCAAGTCTTGCAAATCTACTTAATTTTCTTGTACAATGTTTTTACCTGCCTATGTACGACTGCATCAGTATTGGATCTTCACTAGTTGACATTTTTATTAGCTCTAAAGATCTAGAGGCTAGTCATAGTAAGCAAGAACAAATTTTAACCTATGGTGACAAATTGGCCCTAAGTGATTTTCATATATTTACTGGTGGTGGTGCTAGCAATACTTCAGTGGCTTTAGCACGCTTAGGTTACAGGGTGGCTGTTATTTCTGAAACTGGTCAGGATGAGTTTTCTGATTTGATAATGAATGATTTTGAACGTGAAGGAGTGAACACACAATTGTTAATTAAAGAAAAATTAGAAAGAACTGGTGGAAGCGTGCTGCTCGTAACCAAAGGTGGTAATCGAGTAGCCATGACTTATCGAGGTGCAGCTTCTATGCTCGATCCTTATGACATACCTTCTTTTTGGTTGACTCAAGCGACTTGGGTTCATTTGTCTAGTATTGCTGGTCAGAAAGACACTTTATCAAAAATTTTTCGTAGTTTAATTAAGGATCAGGACACTAAGTTGTCTTGGAATCCTGGTAAAAGTGAAATAGAGTTATTAATAAATAAGACTTTTGATTTAGAGAAAGTTCCCTGTGAAGTATTTTTTGTTAATCAACAGGAATGGCTAATGTTAGCTGAGGTCCAACAAGAGATTCTAGCCCATTTTCCACAGGTAATTGTGACAATGGGTAAAAAAGGTGGAGAAGTGTACTTGTATGGTAAAAAGAAATTTATCTATGAGGGCCAGTCTAGTAAGGCCATAGATAATACAGGGGCTGGAGATTCTTTTGCAGCTGCTTACATTGCTGCTTTGTTAGATAAGCGAAAAGTTGAGGAGGCGATCGTTTGGGGAGTGCGAAATGCTAGTAGTGTTGTTAAATTTTATGGAGCCAAGACTGGCTTGTTGCGTCGTGATCAAATGTTAGAATTACTAGCTGCACAAAAAAAATAATAATGCTAGACTGAACTGGAGACATGAAAAAATTTTTTATTAGCACTGTACTTTTATTACTTCTCTTTCCCTTGCTTTTTGTCAAAAAAGTTTCGGCTGCTTCTTTAAAGATTACGGGCTTAGGACCCATAGATGTCTCGGGACTAGATCTAGGAGGCAGTTTAAAGAACTACACTTATTCTGGTGGCACATTTGAATTAACAGGTTTAGCTTCTCCTTCGGCCACCGTATCAATTTTAATTGATGATTCAACACAAACTGCGACAGCTGATGCAGAGGGGGGTTGGACTAATTTGGTGTCATCATTAACTGAGGGCAGGCATCAGTTTAATTTAGAATCTGGAGCAGAAACACTAGATTTTGTTTTAACTATTGGTGATAGTACTGAAGCAACAGGGTCAACAGCATCAACAGAAGCAATAGCCAGTGCTTCGGATGGAACTTTGCCACAAGCTGGTTCAACTACTACGACTATTATATTCTTGGCTTTAGCTATGCTTAGTATTGGTTTGGGCTTCGCACTTCAAGCAAAGCAATTTTAGTTTTTTATGTCTCAAATTAATTCTGAAGAAATTTTAAATCAAGAACTTGACGAGCTTAAAGCAAAAATTGAACAAATTCAATTGCCAGAAGAGCTTTTATCAAAATTAAAAAAAGAATTAAGCTCTCTAGAGCGCAGTGTCAAATTGGGAAATTATGATGAAAAATACGACAAAGTTTCTCGTTATTTAGATTGGGTAATTAAGATCCCTTTTGCTCAAAAAAGTGAAGACACTCTAGATATTCAGGCGGCTAAAATAGTTTTTGATAAACATCATTATGGTTTAAAAGAGGTTAAGGATCGTTTTTTAGAATATTTAGCTATTCTTAATTTACAAAAACAAAACTTTACTAGCCAAGAATTCTCTGCACCGATTTTACTATTAGTCGGTCTAGTGGGCACTGGAAAAACTACTTTTGCCTATTCTTTGGCAGAAGCGCTAGGGCGTCAATTAGTGCGCATTCCCATTGGCGGCATGGTATCTGCTAAAGAACTGCGTGGTGAATCGCGACTGATTTTAGAAGCTCAACCCGGAGCAGTGATACAGGGTTTGTGTGAAGCTAAAACAATGAATCCTGTGATTTTGCTTGACGAAATTGATCGAGCCGCTGATGAAGCCAATAATGATATTATGGGGGTTTTAGTAGAGCTGTTAGATCCAGCTCAAAATCATGCTTTTGTAGATAATTACATTAATTACCCAGTTAATTTGAGCCAAGCAATTTTCATTGCTACTTGTAATAACACTCGACGCATTGCAACCGCAGTAATTGATCGTATGGAACGGATTGATATGCCATCTTATAGCGATGAAGAAAAGATAGTAATTGCTAAAAAGTATATCTTGCCAAGCATTATCAAAGAGGCTGGTTTGAAAGAAAGTCAATTCAAAATTGATGAAGCAATTTGGCCAACCTTAGTGCGTCCTTTGGGTTTTGATGCTGGAGTAAGAACGCTGCAGCGCACTCTTAAGGGTGCGGTGCGTAAAGCAGCACGAATTATTGTAGAGCGTGGTTTTGAAGAAGTGATTATTAGGCCAGATAATGTCAAAATTTTTCTACCCACCTATTAGCTTATGTTAGAATTGGGGTATGCCAAAGACTGATTTATCAGTGGAGAAACTATTAATTGAACTTAAAACTTTATCTAAATTAGAATCTCTGATTGAAGAAACTGCAAAAACGCTTCCTCTAGTTAATCGAGCTGAGGATGTAGTTTATGGTGAAGGAAAGCAAAGCGCAGACATTATGTTAATTGGTGAGGCTCCTGGTTATCATGAAACCTTAGAAAGACGTCCTTTTGTTGGTCGTTCTGGTCAATTGTTACGTAAAACTCTTTTAGAAGTTAATTGTCCCACTGAAACAGTTTTTATCACAAATATTATTAAAGTACGTCCACCAAATAATCGAGACCCTTTACCTAAAGAAATTTTAGCTTTTAAACCTTTTTTAGATAAGGAGATTGAACTAATCAAACCCAAATTAATTGTTACCTTGGGGCGTTTTAGTATGGCTAAATTTTTAGAAGATGTTAAAATTTCACAAATACATGGTCGCTTACATAGGTTAAGATGGCAGGATCAAGATTTGTTTATTTTACCAATGTATCATCCAGCAGCAGCCCTAAGGTCTGTTAAAGTAAAAAAACTATTTATTGAGGATTTCAAGAAAATTAAAAAAATTATAAGCTGGATAGATTCACAACAAGAGACTTTGAAATTAAAAGCGCAATTGAGAGAGGAATTATTTTAAATATGTCAAAACTTAACTTTTTAGCTTTAGGAGGTATGGGTCGAGTTACCCAAAATCTTTATTTATACCAGTATCAACAGGAAATTTTATTAATCGATTGTGGCATTGGTTTTCCTGACATGTATATGCCCGGAGTCGATGCTCTCATTCCAGATATAAGTTATTTGTTAAATCAACTAGAATCAGGAGCAAAAATAGTTGGTATGATTTTGAGTCATGGTCATGATGATCACATTGGGGCTTTGCCTTATTTATTACCAAATTTACCGGATTTTCCTATTTATGCTTCACCACTGACAGCTCAATTTGCTCATGATCGCTTATTAGATAAAAAACTTGATAGAAAAATTCAAGTTTTAAATGATCGACAACAATTAAATTTAAGTCAATTTTTTAAATTTCAATTAATTGCTGTTACTCATTCAGTGCCTGACTCAAAACATATTTTACTAGAGACTCCTGTAGGTAAAATTTATCATGGTAGTGATTTTAAATTAGATAAACATCCCGTTGACGGACGACTTAGTGATATGGATTTCATAGAAAAAATTGGTCAAGATGGAGATTTGTTAATGGCCTCTTTAGATTGTCTAAGGGTAGAAAGAGACGATTGGACTCCATCTGAATCAACGGTTGGTCCTGCTTTGCTTAGGGAAATGAAAGATGTTAAGGGAAAAATCTTAGTCACTTTAATGAGTTCTCATTTGCATCGTATTCAACAAACACTTGATGCTTGTATTAAATTAGGCCGAAAGGTTGTTTTTGTAGGTCGAAGTGTAGAGCAAAATGTAAGAAGTGCCACTCAATCCAAAAGCTTGAACATTCCCAAAGGCTTACTTTTAGATAAGAAAAAAATTAACCAATTAGCAGATGACAAGCTTTGTATAATTATTGCTGGCAGTCAGGGACAAGAGGGCTCTTCTCTAGTTAGAGCTGTTTATGGTGATCATCAAATAGTGCAAATCACCAATCAAGATAAAGTTATTTTTTCAGCAGATGTGATTCCAGGCAATGAAATTCCCTATTACGCAGCTATAGATCAATTAGCAGCTGATGATGTAGAGGTTGTTTATCCGGATATTCGTCCAGATATTCATCGCTCTGGCCATGCTAGTCGTGGTGAGCAAGAAGTAATGTTGAAACTACTCAAGCCTAAATTAACTATGCCGATTGGAGGTGCTGATCGTCATCGCACTTTATTCAAAAAAACGGTGGCTAGACCCTTAGGTTATAAAGATTGGCAAATTTTAATACCCAAGAGTGGAGAAATTTTACAAATTGATCAAAAAGGTGCATCAGTTGCTCGAGAAATATCCCTATCTGCAAAAACTATTGATGGTTTTGGCATAGGTGATGTTGGGCCAGTGGTTTTATCTGATCGTTTAAATTTATCTAAAGCTGGAATTATTGTTTTATTGTTGCCAAGATTTAAAAGACGGTTTGATTTCAATAAAATGCAGGTTATTTCACGAGGTTTTGTTTTTATGAAAGAAGCTGATGAAGTAATTAAATATATTGAAAAAGAAACGGTAACCATCATTAAGGGGTTGGGAAGAAATGTTAAAGACGAAGAATTAAAACACCATTTAGAAAAGCGTTTAGCTCGTCGTCTATTCAAAATTATTCGTCGTGAACCTATGATTTTGCCGGTAATTTGGGATTTTTAGTTGTATCTAAATTATTGCTTTTTTAGCCTTGCTGCTTGCAGTTTCAAGAGTTTTGCTTTTAAATATAGTTAACTATTTTGATCAAAATATGGCAAAAAGAAAGTCTCGTCGCAAAAAGCGTAAAGCAATTCGTTTAAAAATGCGAGCTGATACCACCTATTCGATAATAGCAGTTTTGCTAATTATGTTTGGTGGTTTGGTCTTGGTTTCTTTTAGTGGGCAAGGACAGTGGCTAATAGCTCTTAACAATTTTTTAGCAAATAAACTTGGTTTATCCATGTTATTTTTACCATTTGTTTTTATTGCTTCAGGCTTGGTGATGATTCGTAGTAAGCATGCTTGGTCTAAGCCAACAATTTTACTTGGAGTGATTTTAATGATGATTGGGGTGATGGGCGTATCTCGTTCTGGCGAAATTGGAATTAATATTTTCAATAATTTATCAAGATTAATTAGCGTGATAGGCGCTTACATAGTCTTTTCTTCTTTAGCTCTGATTGGTTTTTTGATTCTTTCCCAGAGTTCTTTAAGCGATTTAGTTAATGGTTTAAGTAAAGTGTTTGCTAGCCGTCGCAAAGCAAAATTAGCCAAAAAAGGTCTTAAGTCAGTTGATGAGGATGTAACTGATAGGGAAATAAAAAAATCTCGCCACTTTTCAATTCCTAAATTAGCTTTTGGCAAGAAAACCCTCAAAAAAGGAGCGGATTTTAATGAAGAAATAGAGCTTGATCAAACTAGCAGTACTGCTGTTTTGACTAAAGCAGAAAGTCAGCTTGCTAAAAATCCTTCAGGTGGTTTGGAAGGAGAAGAAGCCCTCAATGCTTCATCTCTACCAATGGTTTGGGATTATCCTCCCTTGTCTTTATTGTCTGTGGAGAGAGGAGCAAAAGCCGATCGTGGGGATGTTAAGGCAAATGCTCAAGTTATTGAAAATACTCTAGATTCTTTTGGTATTAATGCCAAGGTTGCAGAATATAACCCCGGTCCAGCAGTTACTCAGTATGCCTTAGACATTAGTAAGGGAACTCGTTTATCAAAAATTACGGCTCTATCAACTGATTTAGCCTTAGCTCTAGCAGCACCTACCGGACAAGTAAGAATTGAAGCGCCAATTCCTGGTCGTAATCTAGTTGGGGTGGAGGTGCCTAATCATAGTGCTGAAATTGTGCCCCTAAAAACAATGTTATCTTCACCGGTGGTGAAAAAACATCCCTCAAAACTAGCAGTTAGTTTAGGAGTTGATGTAGCGGGTAAACCAATTGTGGCAGATATTGCTGAAATGCCTCATTTACTCATTGCTGGGGCCACTGGTTCAGGCAAGTCTGTTTGTGTTAACTCATTTTTGTGTTCTATTTTATTCCGTGCTACACCAGAAGAAGTAAAGCTAATTTTGGTTGATCCTAAGCGCGTAGAGCTAACCAAATACAAGGACATTCCTCATTTATTAACGCCAGTTATAGTTGATCCCGACAAAGTGGTATCAGCTCTTAAGTGGGCTTCGGAGCTAATGTCCAAGCGTTATAAAATGCTTGAAGATGTGGGAGTCAGAAGCATTCAAGATTACAATGAATTAGCTGGTTTGGCTACTATGCCAAATATTGTGATTGTTATTGATGAAATGGCAGACATTATGCTTTTTGCTCCCAAAGAGGTGGAGGATAATGTTACCAGGATTGCTCAAATGGCTAGAGCAGTGGGAATTCATCTGGTTTTAGCTACTCAGCGACCTTCTGTTGATGTGATCACTGGTCTAATTAAAGCTAATATGCCCACCAGAATTGCTTTTAATGTTTCTAGTGTGACCGATAGTCGAGTAATTTTAGACACCCCTGGAGCAGAAAAGCTTTTGGGTAAAGGAGACATGCTTTATTTATCTCCCGATCGAGCTAAACCAATGCGTATTCAAGGCACTTATGTTGATGCTAAAGAAATTGATCAATTGATTGATTTTCTTAAGTCTAGAGGTAAAAAACCAAATTATGAGGAGGAAATTACTAATAAATATCAGGTTAGCAGAGTTGGCGGCACGGTTAGCGTTAGTGTAGAAGGAGAAGCTGATCGAGATGAACGATTTGATGAAGCAGCGCAGTTATTTAGTACTAGTGACAGTGCTTCTTCTAGTGCTATTCAACGTCATTTATCTGTAGGTTATGCTCGAGCAGCTCGTATTTTAGACCAATTAGAAGAAGCTGGTTTTGTGGGTCCTGCTCAGGGCAGTAAAGCCAGAGAGGTTTTTAGAGCCAAAATACAGGAGTATTTAGGTACAAAAAGTTTCTAATAATAAAAATTGAAAATACTCAAAACAATTGATTTTGTATTTAAAAAGATGTTAAGCTAAAGACTGTATGAAAAAAATCACAAAAATTGCCCTATTATTTTTTTTGTTTTTATCTCTTGTTTTGATTAAACCAGTGTTTGCCAGCGCTCTTACGATTGATGCCATAGGAGGTAACGATTCAATTGTGGGTTTGGGATCTACAGTGAAAACTTATGATACTACCCTAACAAGCTTTACCGTCAGAGGAACTGCTTCTCCTTCAGCTGAGGTGCGAGTAGCGCTTGGGGATTTGAACAATAATACTGCCGCTGATTCTTTGGGTAGTTGGGGGGTTAATTTTAGCGATGTTGCTTACGGGAACAATAATTTGGTAGTTAGTTCTGCTGGCGAATCACTAGATTTAGTCGTGAATGTGTCAGAAGTGGCTAGCATGAGTACCCCCTCTGCGAAAACAACTCTGCCAGAATCAGGTGCTCTAGAGAATACAATTATAATTTTTGCTTTAGGGATATTAGCGCTTGGCTTAGGTCTAAGCCTTAAATTCAAAAACTAACTAATTTTCAGATAAATATTTATTTTTGTGGAGATGGCGGGTTTTGCTCCCGCGTCCGCTAATCTGACTTTAACGATGTCTACAGATTTAGTTTATTTTTGATTTGAAGCAAGAAGTGAATAGACAAACTTTTTTTGCTTCATCCAGGCCTAATTCTTAGAAACAAAGCGACCTGATTCTTTATTTCTGTTAATCGACTAGGTTTTCACCTAATGTGAACCGTCGATAAGAGTTCAACACTAGATGCCTACTTTTACAATTAAGCAAAAGCAGGAGCAGCTACGAAGCCGAAGTCAAAAAGACTGGCGACTTTATTAACTGCTGTTTTAAAACTGTTTTTGACAGTTATTTTTTAGTGTTTTTTAACATCTTTTCACCAAAGATGATCTGCTATGATTAAAGTTGACTGACGTCAATACAATACATCCCCTGTTAATGAACAAGTTATTATAGCATTTATACTCGAGAAAATCAATATTCAGCAATCTGTTTTAATTTATAGATTAGCTGCCAAAGTTAAGACTGAAACAAAGTTTGCTCCGTGTTTTTTTAATACGCTACTCGCACTATTTATGGTGGCACCAGTAGTAATAACATCATCGATTAATAAAATTCTTTTATCTTTTAAGGATTGTTGGTGAGAATAAGAATGAGAAATTTTAAAAGTTTTCTTGAGTCGTTGCAAGCGCTCTTGTTTATCGCTAATTTGTGCCTGAGCCTTGTTGTTGATGGTTTTTTTTAACAGACCAAGACAGGGCTTTTTAGTCCACAGAGCTAATTCTTCAGCAATAAGCTGGCTTTGATTATATCCTCGTTTTTTAATTTTTTGGCTGTGAATAGGGATAAAAGTGATTAAATCAAACTTCTCATAATTGATATTAAGATGAAAAAATAACATTTGAGCTAAGAATTTACTGGCCCGACTGTGGTGTTGATATTTTAATGATTTAATTAGTGAGCTGATTGGAGTTTTAAAACGAGCCATTACTCTTATTTGATTAAAATAAACTTTTTCAAAATTTTTACTAAAAAACGGCCCAAAATCTTCTTGCCAAAAAAACTCTATCAATTGATAACAACTTTCACAAAGCATGGGGCCCAGTTTTTGGCAATGTTGGCAAAAATCTGGTAAGAGATAAGCTTGCCAACAATGAAAAAATGAAAAATTTTTCACTAAAGCATTGTAAAATTTCGAATTGACAGAAAATTGACTTTGCTTTTTTAAAAAGTCAGGCTTTGTTTTATAATACAGGCTGCCAGTAAAGGACAATTAGCTCAGCTGGTTAGAGCGCACGATTCACATTCGTGAGGTCACTGGTTCGAGTCCAGTATTGTCCACCAATTAAAAAAAGGAATTTATGACACTGCAAGAACAATTGATGGAAGAGATGAAAACAGCTATGAGGGCTAAAGATGCCGATCGTCTAGGGATTATTCGCTTAATTCGTAGTGAAATTAAAAATTTTGAAATTGATCATGGAGTGGCTGATGATTTAACAGTACAGAAAATAATTAAAAAAATGCTCAATCAGCAACTAGATGCGCTTGAAGATTTTAAAAAGGCTGATCGTCAAGATTTAATTAGTGAGACTGAGAGTAAAATTAAGGCTTTGGAAAGTTATTTACCCAAACAAATGAGTGATGAAGATTTGGAAAAATTTATTGAAGAGTTCATTGCTGAAAGCAGCGTAAAGGATTTTGGTCCTTTAATGGGTCAAATAACTAAAAAATTAGCTGCTCAAGCTGATGGATCTCGAATTGCGGCTGTACTCAAAAAAACTTTAAAAAATTGAGTTTAGAACTTGCTTTGATTGAGAATTCTTTCTAGAATTGGCCTAATGAGTCAAACGATTAAAACGCAAACTGTAGGTGATTTGTTGATTAAACATCGAAAAGCAGCTGGTTTAGAGTTGAAAGATATTGCGGACAGCACTTTTATCAAGCTGAGTTATCTTCAGGCAATTGAAAAAAATGATTTTGCTATTTTACCAAATGCTAGTTATGCCAAAGCCTACATTAGCAATTATGCTAAATTACTTGGAGTTAATCCAAGACCTTTATTAGCGATCTTGCGCAGAGATTACCAAGAAAGTGCTAAGGGGCGCCTATTGCCCAGAGAATTTCTACGCGATTCTTTTAAGAAAACAAATTTATTTTCTCCGGTGCGTTTAACCATCCTGTTTATTAGCAGTGTTTTTTTAATTTTTTTAACTTATGCGGCCTGGCAATGGTATTCTTTAAGCAGGCCACCGCGTCTAGAAGTGTTCCAACCAAAAGATGGTGATATTAGCGCAGCCAGAGTAGTAGTTGAAGGCCAAACAATAATGAATGCCAGTGTTTTAGTAAATGCACAGCCTGTAGCATTGCAGGCGGGTGGTTTTTTTAACACCGAGCTTTATTATGATATTGAAGGACCGACCACTATTACAATTAAAGCGACTGATGAGCGAGGTAAAACAAGTGTCGTTCAGCGAACCATTCAGATTGATTATTAAATTTTTAGCACAACTGGCAAATTGGCCCTCCTTGTCGTAGAATGATCTTAATTAACAAGAAAGCCAATTATGTCAGAGATTTTACCCTTAGTTCTAACTATTTCTGTTGCTAGTTTAACTGTGGTACTAGTTATATTAGCTATCAAGCTAATTATGGTTTTGAGTCAGATCAAGCATTCTTTACAAAAATTTAATCAAGTTATTGATAAAGCCAATCAAGTAGTTGATACAACTCAAAACAAAATTGAAGGCATCCTTAATCCTTTTCATAGTTTAAGTGCTTTTATTACTAATTTTACTGCTGGTTTAAAAGTAACCGAAGGTTTTATGGCTTGGTTAAATCGTCATCGTGAGGACGATTCAAAAAAACAGGATCAAAGCCCATTAAGCAAAAAGAAAAAATAAAAAATGACAGAAGATAAGCAGCAAGCTAATGGCTTTTTATCGGGTTTAGCTATAGGGTTTTCTTTAGGTAGTGTCATTACTTATTTTTCTAGTGAACAAGGCCAGAAAACCTGGAAAAAGTTAGCGAAAGATTGGGAAGCTGCTCGTCTTGATTTATATAAAAAAAATTTGATTGATAATCCAAACCTATCTTTAGAAGAAGTAAAAGATAGATATTACTCACAACTTAAGAACTCTCTATTTGAATTTAAGAATAATTTATCTTTAGTTTTATCAAAGCTAGAGAGATCAAAGAATAAAGAAAAAACACGCAAGCGTTTACGAAGACAAGAAAAAAAGAATCAATTTAAAGGTATTTAGTTTTGGCTGTTATAATAATTTAATGTCTCATTCTTCTTTAACCTTATCTAGTTTACGTCGCTTATACTTAGATTTTTTTATTGCTAAGGGTCACGTTATTGTACCTTCAGCAAGTTTAGTGCCAGAAAATGATCCGACGACCTTATTTACCAGTGCTGGTATGCAAGCAATGATTCCTTATTTTTTTGGCCAAAATCATCCTCTTGGTAAAAAAATAGTTAATTCACAAAAATGTTTTCGCAGTGAAGATATTGAAGAAGTGGGTGACAATCGTCATACAACTTTTTTTGAAATGTTGGGCAATTGGTCGTTTGGTGACTACTTTAAAAAAGAGCAAATTAATTTTTGTTTTGAATTTTTAGTTGATGTTCTCAAGCTAAAGCCAGAGCGTCTTTATGTATCAGTTTTTGCAGGCAAGAAAGAACTTAATATTCCCAAAGACAATGAATCAGCAAACATTTGGCAAAAATTATTCCAAGAGAGAGGTGTTGAAGCTAAAATTATTGATAGGCCTCAATTGGGACTACAAGGAGGTCGAATATTTTTCTATGATGAAGAGAAAAATTGGTGGTCAAGGTCTGGTGCACCATCCAAAATGCCTATTGGTGAATTGGGTGGGCCAGACAGTGAGGTTTTCTATGATTTCACTGATTCTGAGTCTAATGTTGACATCCACCAACATTCTAAGTTTGCCAGTCAGCCTTGCCACATTAATTGTGACTGTGGTCGTTTCCTAGAAATCGGTAACAGTGTATTTATGCAATATCAGCGTGATCAAGACGGTTTTAAAGAATTAGAGCAAAAAAATATTGATTTTGGTGGAGGCTTAGAGCGATTATTAGCAGCAGTAGAAAACCAGGTAGATATTTTTCAAACCAGTGCTTTTTCAAACATTATTAATAAACTAGTTAAATTGAGTGCTAAAGAATATCAAAATTCACAGTATAAGCCGGCTTTTCGTATTATTGCTGATCATATTCGTGCCAGCGTGATGTTAATTGGTGATGGAGTTTTGCCTAGCAATAAAGAACAAGGCTATTTGTTACGTCGTTTAGTTAGACGATCTTTGAGGCAGGCTCGACATCTAGATTTAAAAGAAAATTTTGTGACGGAAATCGTGCCAGACATATTGGCACTTTATCAAGATTTTTATCCTGACTTATTAAAGAAAAAAGATTTGATTAGCAATGTTTTAAGAACTGAAGAGCAAAAATTCAATAGAACTTTGATCAGAGGTTTAAAAGAGTTTAATCGTTTAATAGCAAATAAAGATCAATTAACAGCTGAACTAGCCTTTAGACTGTATGAGAGCTATGGCTTTCCTTTTGAATTATCCATTGAAGAGGCTAATTCAAGGAATATTGCACTTGAAGATCAAATTGAAAATAAAATTGTTGAAAAACGCAGCCAACATGCGCAATTATCTCGGCAGACTACTCAGAAAAAATTCAAAGGAGGTTTGGCTGATCAAGATGCCAAAACCACTGCTTTTCATACAGCTACTCACCTGCTGCAAGCTGCTCTAAGAAAAATTTTGGGTAATGAAGTACAGCAAAAAGGCTCGAACATTAGTAGTGATCGCCTTCGTTTCGACTTTAGTTATCATCAATCACTTAGTGATGAGCAACTCAAATCAATAGAAAAATTATTAAATCAGTGGCTTGAAGATGATCTGCAGGTGTCTAGCGAAACAATGTCTAAAGAAGAGGCTCTAGCGTCTGGTGCAATTGCTTTTTTTGCTGAACGTTATCCACAAAAAGTAAAAGTTTATACTATTGGTGATAAGCAAAATTGGATATCAAAGGAGCTTTGTGGCGGACCTCACGTCGAGCACACCTCGCAAATAGCTCGTCTTGGAGAATTGGAAATTTTTAAAGAACAGGCTATAGCTCAAGGAATTAGACGGATCTATATTCGTTTCAGATAATAACAAGCACTCAGTTCTTCAAAATTAACTGAAACTCTGCTTTAATATAAGTGAGGGTTTAATTTAACCCAGTCTTTTACTATTCAAAAAATATGCCCAATTTATTGAAAAAATTTACTCAGAGAAAAAAAGAAAAGAAGCATCATGATCTAACTGAGAACCTTAATCATGAGGAATTATTTATTTCTATCATTTTAAGTGATCAAGAGTTGCAGAGCGCTTTAGTTAATAAGAAGCAAGAAATTAAAGAGTATTCTGCAATTAAAACTTATTTTGATCGTCAAGATTTGTTAATTCAACTCGACCAGTCACTACAAGACTTGGGATTATTAGCAGACGAAGTAGCAGATTGTGTTTTTATTTTTGATGAGTCTTGGTTGAAAGATGGTGAATTATTAGATAGTAAAAAAGTCATAGTTCAAGAATTATCAGAAAGTTTAAGCCTATCTGCTTTGGGACAAATGAGTGTAAGTGAGGGAATTCATAGATCTCGGATTATTAATGATCCTCGTGACTCTTCCCTCACTATCTATTTGCGTGAGCGAGATTTTGATTTAATTTTGATTAAACATGGTCAATTATTACTTAATCTTCGAGTTGGTAGATCAGCAAAATTGACTGACGATTTACAAGAGGGTTTAGCAAGAGTTAGCCAAGAGCTAGGAGAACAGGGCAAATATTTTCCCAACAAACTTTTTCTGACCTCATTAAATCTTAGTCAAAAATCTTTAAAAAAGGAGCAGTCACAACTGCAAGCCTTTGATTGGACAAAAGTCAGTGGTTTTTTACAAGCACCACAATTTGTAGTTTTAGAAATAGACTTTTTAATTAAGTCTCTAAGTTTAGCAGCCAGTCATATGCTATCAACTGACTTCAGATCTAAACTTGATCAGGATTTAAGCATAGTTCATGGTGTTGAAAAAGGTACTGATCTGGAAAATAATTTAGCAAATGAAGTTGAGGTAAAGAGTGAAGAGCAAAAAATTAGTAGTTTTGGTATTGATTTCGCTTCTGATAAAGTCAAGGCGGATGAAGAGAATAATAGAGCTCAATTCACTGATTTTAAATCTGAAGAATTGAAAGAATTTAATCCCGATCAAGTAAATCATCAAGTTGTTAAACCCGTATTAACAAAAAACCCAGAAAAAATAAAAAAAATGACTCCTTTAGCTCGTTTTTTAAGAAAAAATCGTAAATCATTAATAATTGGAGTTAGCAGCGGTCTATTAGCTCTAACGATTATTCTACTTATTTTTAGTTTTTTCTTATCGAATATAACAGTCAGAATTAAAGCGGACGAACAAATACTGCAAAAAAATCTCGATATCATTCTTGATCCTCAACTAGCAGAATCTGATTATAATAAAAATTTACTCAAAGCGTCATTAGTAAAAAAAGAAATTAGCGGTGAAGACAGCTTAAGTACAACTGGTATTAGTTTAGTAGGAGAAAAAGCTAAGGGAAAGATTAAATTATTTAATAAGACTTCTAGTGAAAAAACTTTTGCTGCTAGTACAACTTTGGAGCACGAGGGTGTTTTGTTTGAATTTGAGGAAGAAGTAATAGTAGCTGCTGCTGAAGAAGAAGAGGGTGGTGCTGGAATGAATTATGGGAGTAAAGAAGCGATGGTGGTTGCTAAAGACATAGGAGCAGACGCCAATATTGAAAAAGATAGTAAATTAAAAGTTGCAGATTTTAGTGAAGATACCTATTCAGCTACTGCTCTTGAAAATTTTTCTGGTGGTTCTAGTAGAGAGGTGAGAGTGGTTTCCAAAGAGGATTTAGAAAATTTACTGAGTCAATTAAGAACAAGTTTAAACGAAATTGCTAAAGATGAGTTTGCTGAAGAGTCTAGAGATGGTGTTTATTTTGTAGCAAGTGATAAGAGTCGTATTACTTTTTTTGAATATGATCACGAAGAGGGAGACGAGGTGGAAACTCTTTCTTTAAAAATGAATTTAGAAGTTGAGGCCGTCAAATATTTATCTAGTGACTTGAAACAGTTGGCGCGAGCAGTTTTGCTTATGGATCTGCCAGAAAATTATGAATTTGTTGATGAAGAGCCATCACTACTAAGCGATCGAGCTGTTCCGACTGAAGATGACAGTAATCGTTTAATTTTAAGTACAGAGTTATCAGCTAAATCTAGAGCAAATATTGATGAAGAGTCGTTGACAGACTTATTAGTTGGCAAGAGCATTGAAGAAGCAGAAAATAATCTAGAAGACCAAGAATTAATAAGCAAAGCAGAAATAGTATATCAACCAGAATTTTTGTCCAAGCTAGTGCAAAAGTTACCAAAAAACACTGCTCGTTTTAATTTTGTTATTAATTAATTCCTATGGCCAAAAAAGATTCCCAACCATCTCTGCAAAAAAAGCAAATTCTAAAGCTTTACCGTCAAGCTCTCAAGGAAGGGGTGGCTATTCAAGATTTGAATAAAAAAGTTAATTATTTTTTAAAACAAGACGTTGTTAGTCGTAAAGAAGAACAGGTTTTGGACAAACAAATTAAATTAAATTTTTGGCGACGTTTGCCAAGAAGAATTAGATTTGGGGCAACTTTATTACCTTTGGCATTAATAGCTTTTGGCTTAGTTCTAGCCTTATCTGCGCTTTGGCCTCTGATAGAATATTATTTACCCTGGAATAAACAAGAAAAATTAGCCTTATTGTCCCCGGTTCCACACTCCCAATTATTACTTAGTACGCCTCTTATTTCCGCTCAAGCTCAGGTCGATCTTGAAGAAAGCCAGGCAAATAAGAGTGCTGAAAATGGACCAGTCATTTTAGATCAGGCTCTTGATTTTACTGACTTAAGTAATTGGTTTAGTAGTGAGCTCGATGTTCCAGAATTAAATAAAAGTGAATTTATTGAATATACTTTAGATATTCCTAGTTTAAATATTACTAATGCGAAAGTAAGGGTTGGAGGCACAGATCTTAACCAGAGCTTAATTCATTATCCTGGTACTGGTCTACCAGGACAATTGGGTTCACCAGTGCTTTTTGGCCATTCTGTTTTGCGTCAATTCTACAATCCTAGTGAAAATAACCCTCGTCGCTATACTTCTATTTTTAGCAAAATTATGTTGCTGGAAAGAGGAGAAAAAATATATTTAACTCATGATAATGTTAAATATACTTACATTGTGCAAAGCAAGACAGAGGTTAAGCCAGATGACACCTTTATTTTAGCTCAACGCTACGATGTGCGTCAGTTGAAGTTAGTGACTTGTACTCCTGAGGGGACTACTTTACGTCGCGGGGTAGTAACAGCACAATTAATAAAAGACTAGTATAATCTAGTAGAAATGCCAACAATTTTAGCAATTGATTATGGTTTAGCAAGGATTGGCTTAGCTATTTCTTTTGTGGGTTTAGTTGAACCTCTCAAAGTAATAAAAAATGATTTGCTCGGTCATGAATTGCCTATTGGTCCTCGAGCTCTCGAAGAAATACAGGCAGTTATCCAAAAAGAAAAAGTAGAGAAAATTGTTATTGGGCTTTCTGAATCTAAGATGGCAGAGCAAACGATAAAGTTTTTTAATTATCTAAAATCTTTATTGGATGTTGAGATTGTTATGGCAGACGAAACGCTTTCATCTTATGAGGTTGAAGAAAAGCTTAAAGACCTGCCAAAAAAAAATAGACGCCAAGCCATTGATCATTATGCTGCTGCACTTATTCTCGAAAACTATTTAGATTTATGCTAGACTAGGATTCTTCATTATTATGCCACTCCCAAGTTCTAAAAAAAATTTCAAATTTGTTAGAGTTATTTTACTTGCTGTTTTGCTTATTTCTATTTCCGTCTCTGTAACTGTATTATCTTTATTAAGACCAGTGGACAGCAGTGATCGAACAACTATCACCTTTGTCGTTCCCAAGGGACAGGCAACTCAGCAAATTGCTCAACGGCTTCGCCAGGCAGGTTTAGTTCGTTCTGGCTTAGTTTTCCGTGGAGTGGTTTACCAAAGAGGCTTACAAAATAAAATTCAAGCAGGCTCATTCAAGCTTTCACCAAGCTCATCAACTTGGGAGTTGGCTCAATCTTTAACTAAAGGAACTGATGATTTATGGATTACTATTCCAGAAGGTTGGCGGCGTGAAGAAATAGCGACAAGCTTATCTAAACAAGACCTAAATGCTTTTGATGAGGAAAATTTTCTTAAGCTAAGCAGTGGCTTAGAGGGACAATTGTTTCCAGACACCTATTTAGTATCAAAAAGTATTAGTGCTGAGGCTTTGCTTAATCTTTTACACAACACTTTTGAAAATAAAGTACTTCTAGTTTTAGATGATGATATCAATAATAGCGAATTAAGCTTAAAGCAAATTTTGACCCTCGCTTCTTTGGTGCAAAGAGAAAGTGCTAATGATGCTGAGATGCCACTAATTGCTGGTATTTTATTCAATCGATTAGATATTGGAATGCCCCTACAGGTTGATGCAACGCTTCAATATATAAAAGCTTATAGTAGTGCTGAACAAAACTGGTGGCCCACTCCCACTGCAGCAGATAAAAATTTAGATTCGCCTTTTAATACCTACCAAAAGATTGGTTTACCTCCCTCACCAATTTGTAATCCTGGTTTGACAGCGATTGAAGCTGTACTTACGCCCCAATCAACAAGCGCCTTTTATTATATCCATGATTTATCTGGTAAAATTCATATAGCAGAGACTCTTGAGGGTCACAATGCTAATGTAAATCAATACTTGCGTTGATCCTGGTTTACTGTTAGAATGTGCGATTGTCTAAAAAGAGACTTTTAGCCCGAACCAATAGCAAGTAGCAGAATTAATTCGTGAACTTTGTTCTAAGAACACAACAAAAAATTAATTGAGTTCACCACAGCAAGTAATCAGAAACTTTGGCTGTGTTTTTTACTATTGCTCTTATCTTAAAACATCTGAATGACAAATTAAAACACATTTTAGTTATTAAATAAAAAATTAAATAAATAAAAGAATTTAGCAAGGACTTTCATGCCACAAACAATGAATCGTCAGAACTGGGGACAAAATCATGAGATTTTACCTAAATTAGATTTAATTGCCCTACAAATCAATAGTTATCAAGATTTTTTAAATAATGGTATTAAAGAATCACTAAAAGAAATTAATTCTGACAATGGCATTGAAGATTTTACCGGTAAAAACTGGTCTTTAAAATTTGGTCAATATCGTTTTGGTCAAGCTAAATATACTCCCACTGAAGCTAAAAATAAAAATGTTTCTTATGATCAACCTCTCTATGTTGAGGCAACTCTTTTGAATAAAAAGACTGGTGAAGAGAGAACTCAGGAAGTATTTTTGGGTGATATTCCAGCCATGACTAGTACTGGCACCTTTATTATCAATGGTATCGAACGGGGAATTGTAACACAATTGGTCCGCTCTCCAGGAGTATTTTTCTCTGGAGAAGAAGACCAAAGTTCTAAAGAACTTCTTTATAAAGCAGAATTACGACCCATGCGAGGTTCTTGGTTGGAAATTAACGTTAGCCGTCGTCATGTTTTGACAATTAAAATTGATCGTCGACGTAAGATGCCTGCCACTGTACTTCTTCGAGCCTTGGGTTGGGAAAGTAATGAAGATATTGCTCAAGCCTTGGGAGAAACATTAGAACAAGATAAATTAGATTTAATCAACAACACTCTCAGGAAAGATTCAACAACTAATCAAGCAGAAGCTTTGATTGAGGTTTACGAAAAAATGAGGCCAGGAGAGCCAGCAGTACTTGAAACTGCTCGTGAATTTTTAAAAAATATGTTTTTTGATCCACGCCGTTATGATTTAGGTGAAGTGGGTCGTTACAAGATGAATCGTCGCTTAGGTATTAAAATGGACGATAAATTAACTGTTTTAGCTAAAGATGATGTTTTGGCTAGTATTAAATATTTAATTAAATTACAAAATGGAGAAGGTAAGGTTGATGACATAGATCATTTATCTAATCGTCGAGTTCGTCAGGTTGGAGAATTAGTCTTGATTAGTGCTTTTCGTATTGGCTTAATTCGTTTAGAGCGCTCAATTCGTGAAAAAATGTCTTTGACTAAAACTGATGAGGTTTTAACTCCTTCGGCTTTAGTTAACGCTCGACCCCTAATTGCTTCAATTGCTGAATTTTTCCGTCGTAATCGTTTGTCAACTATTTTAGACCAAACAAATCCTTTATCGGAAATTGATAATTTACGTCGTTTATCGGTAATGGGAACAGGTGGAGTGACTCGTGATCGCGCATCATTTTCTATGCGTGATATTAATGCTTCTCAATATTCTAGAATCTGTCCAATTCGTTCTCCTGAAGGACCAAACATTGGTTTGGTTACTTATTTAGCGCTTTATACCAGAGTTAATAAATATGGATTTTTGGAAGCCCCTTACTTTAAGGTAACTGACTTTCGAGGAAAAATGAAAATTACTGATGAAATTGTTTATTTAAGTGCCGATGAAGAAGAAGATTATTACATTACTCACGCTGGAGTAAAGATTGATGATAAGGGATATATTGTTCAAGATTGGATCCCAATGCGTCATGCTAATGAATTTATTGAGGGTTCAGTGAAAAAAGTTGAATATATTGATGTGGTGCCCCGTCAAGTGGTGGGTAGCAGCGCTTCACTTATTCCTTTTATTGCTCATGATGAAGCCAACCGAGCTTTAATGGGTTCTCATATGCAATGCCAGGCTGTTCCTTTGCTTAAAACTCAGGCGCCTATTATCGGTACAGGTATGGAAAAAGAAATAGCGTCTGCTATGGGTTGGACAGTGTTAGCAGAATTTCCTGGAGAAGTTCAAAGTGTTGACGCTAGTGAAATAGTCTTAAAGATTGATCCAAAATATTATGATAAAGCAAAGAACTGGGTTGAAACAAATAAAGATGAACATGTTAGTTATCAGCAAGGAACTCTTGTTTATACTCTAAACAAATTTGTTCGCACTGCCCAAAGCACTTGTTACAATCAAACTCCTGAAGTTAAAGTTGGAGATAAGTTGAAAAAGGGTGATGTATTGATTGATGGACCAGCTACTGAAAAAGGGGAATTAGCCCTAGGTACCAATTTATTAATAGCTTACACCTCATATAATGGCTTAGGTTATGAAGATGCTATTATTATTTCTGACCGCTTAGTCAAAGAAGATACCCTTAGTTCTATCCAAATTAGCGAACATAAAGCCAAGGTTATGGATACTCGTTTAGGTCCTGAAGAGTTAACTAATGATATTCCAAATGTTAGTGAAACTTTTTTGGCCAATTTAAATATTGATGGCATCATTCAGGTCGGTAGCCATGTTAAATCAGGAGATATTTTAGTAGGTAAAGTAGCTCCCAAAGGTGAAACGGAGCTTTCTCCAGAGGAACGTTTATTGAGAGCTATTTTTGGTGAAAAATCAAAAGAAATTCGAGACACTTCTTTACGTATGCCTCACGGAGAAGAAGGAACTGTAATTGATGTGCAAATTTTAGATCGTGATTTGGGGGATGAATTAGATCCTGGCACCATCAAAGAAGTAATAGTCAAAGTTGCTCAGTTAAGAAAAATTGTTGTAGGAGATAAATTAGCCGGTCGTCATGGCAATAAGGGTGTAATTTCCAAAATAGTACCACAAGCGGATATGCCCCATTTAGAAGATGGCACTCCAGTGGATATTATTGTTTCACCATTATCAGTTTTAGCCCGTATGAATCTTGGTCAATTATTGGAGGCTCATTTAGGTTGGGCGGCAGATAAATTGGGTTATAGTGTTGCCACACCAGCTTTTGAAGCATTTGATGAAGATAAAATTTGGCAAGAACTAGAAAAAGCAGGCCTACCTGTTTCTGGTAAGGCTCAACTTTATAACGGATTAACTGGTGAGGCTTATCATGAAAAATCAGTAGTTGGAATTAACTATATTTTAAAACTTAGCCATATGGTTGAGGATAAAATTCACGCTCGTTCAACTGGTCCTTACTCTTTAGTGACTCAACAACCACTGGGAGGTAAAGCTCAAATGGGTGGTCAGAGAATGGGTGAAATGGAGGTTTGGGCACTACAAGCACACCGAGCTGCCCATGTGTTACAAGAAATGTTGACTATTAAATCAGATGATGTGCGTGGTAGAGCTAAAGCCTTTGAGGCTATTGTTAAAGGCGAAGAAATTCCAGCACCTACAGTTCCAGAATCATTTAAAGTTTTGTGCAAAGAGTTAAATTCCTTAGCACTGAATATTAATCCTCTTGAAGAAGTGGTGCTTAGCAGTGAAGAACCAGCCGCTGAAAAAGATCAAGAAGAATTGTTAATCTTGGAAGATTTAGAGTCTGAAGAAGCTGATGCCAAAGAAGATGCTGAGGCAAATAGTGATGAAGATGAACCTAATGAAGACAATATTGAACAAGAAGATGATGCTGAAGATGATCTTGAAGAAAGCACTGAAGATGAAGCAATAATTGAAGAAGACGGAAAGGATGAGGATTAGGAATTACATTTTTTTAGTAAGAATAATCGAAAAAACTTATGCCAAAATTTTTTAACCAACCAGTCAAAAAAACTAAAGATATCATTGATTTTAGTGCTCTACAAATCAAAATTGCTTCTCCTGAAGAAATTAAGGATTGGTCTTATGGAGAAGTTAAAAAACCAGAGACTATTAATTATCGATCATTAAAGCCAGAAAAAGATGGTCTATTTGATGAGAAAATTTTTGGTCCGGTCAAAGATTATGAGTGTCACTGTGGCAAGTATAAGCGCATTCGTTACAAGGGTATTATTTGTGACAAGTGTGGGGTGGAAGTAACTGAATCAAGAGTGCGTCGTGAGAGAATGGGACATATTCAATTAGCAGCCCCCGTTGCTCACATTTGGTTTTTTAAGGGAGCTCCTTCTAAACTTTCTCTCTTGTTAAATCTTTCTCCACGCAACTTAAATTCTATTATGTATTTTTCCCAATATATTGTTTTGGGAGTTGATAGTGAAGAAAAGAAAGCGGTTCTAGAACAATTAGACGTTGATGGTGTAGCTGCTATAGATGAGCTTAAAGATAATGCTGAGCAAGCAATATTAAAAATTAAGGAAGATTTTAAAACTGAAACTCAAGCTCTTAAAGACAAGGTTAAAAGCAAAGAAACTCTTCAACTAAAACTAGTTGAATTAGATTTAAAAACTAAAAATAAAATTGTAGCGGCAAAACAACAATTAGAAGTGCAAATTGAACAAACTGAAGAGATTTATAAAACCATTAAACAAATGGTTAAAAAAATCAAGAAAAAAGTAGTTTTGACAGAAGATGAATATTTAAAACTTGATGAATACAACGCCAACTCACATTTAAGAGTCGGGATGGGAGCAGAAGCTATTTTAGAATTAATTAAAGAGGTTGATCTTGACAAAGAAATAGTTTCTCTGCGTGACGAACTTGTTGAAAGCAAAGGGGCGAAGAAGACTAAAATTATCAAACGCTTACGAGTTTTTGAAGGTTTAAAAAAGTCTGAAATTAGTCCAAGTTGGATGTTTTTGTCCATTTTACCTGTTTTACCTCCAGACTTAAGACCAATGGTCCAATTATCTGGTGGTCGTTTTGCTGCTTCAGATTTAAATGATTTGTATCGTAGAGTGATCAATCGTAATAACCGTTTAGCTCATTTGATAAATTTAGGTGCTCCAGAAATTATTTTACGTAATGAAAAGCGCATGTTGCAAGAAGCTGTAGATTCCTTAATTGATAGCTCTCAAGCTAAACAAACTCGTCGTCGTTCAAATCGTCGACCATTACGCTCTCTTTCCGAAATGTTGCGTGGTAAAACTGGTCGTTTCCGTCAAAACCTATTGGGTAAACGAGTTGATTACTCTGGACGTAGTGTAATTATTGTTGGTCCAGAATTAAAACTTAATCAGTGTGGTTTGCCTAAAGATATGGCTTTAGAAATGTTTAAGCCTTATGTTTTGCGAGAATTAATTGTTCGTGGTATTGCTCCTAATGTAAAGAGCGCTCGTCACTTAGTAGATCGTCGAGAAGCAGATGTTTATGCAGTTTTGGAAAAAGTAATTGAGAATCATCCAGTTTTACTCAATCGAGCTCCAACTTTACACAAACTTGGTATTCAAGCTTTCTTTCCAGTTCTAATTGAAGGTAGTGCGATTGCACTCCATCCTTGTGTTTGTGCTGGTTATAATGCTGACTTTGATGGTGACCAAATGGCTGTTCATGTGCCTCTTACCAAAGAGGCTCAAAAAGAGGCTATTGAGCTAATGATGCCTGAGCATAATTTGCTCAAACCAGCGAATGGTGAGCCGGTTACTTTGCCAAACAAAGATATGGCTATGGGCGCTTATTATTATACTGGTTTTGATGAGGACTTAGAAGATTTTCCTGCTGTTTTAAGTAGTAAAAATGAAGCTTATCATCTTTATCAAACAGGACGCTTAGCACTTCGTCAAAAAATTAAAGTTAAATTCAAGATCAAAGGAGAAACTCATTTAGTTGAAACTAGTGTAGGTCGTTTGTTATTTAATAGTGTCTTACCTGTTAGCTTGCGTTTTATTAACGAAACCATAGATTCTAAAAGAATTAAGCAAATTGTAACTAAAGCAATTGAGACTGAGCCAGAGTCTGTTGTAGCCACTATGATTGATGATATTAAAGATTTGGGCTTTGAGGCAGCCACTAAATCTGGTTTGTCAGTAGGTGTAACTGATTGTGGCATGATTGAAGAAAAAGATCAGATTATCGACAAGGCCAACAAGTCAGTAGAAAAAATTCAAGATTATTACACCCAAGGATTGATTGCTGAAGAGGAACGTCGTCGTCAATCATTAGATGTTTGGATTAAAACTACAGAAGAATTAGCGGAGAAAACTTGGGCTACTTATGATGATAACAATAGTGTTAAAACTATTATTGATTCTGGTGGTACTCGTGCTTCTAAAGATCAAGTTAAACAATTGGCAGCCATGCGTGGCCTGGTTGTTGATCCTTTAGGCAATATTGTGGAAATGCCTACCAAATCTAACTTTAGACAAGGTCTGAGTATTTTTGAATATGTGACGTCAGCTCGTGGCTCCCGAAAAGGTTTAACTGATTCAGCAATCAAAACTGCTGATGCTGGTTATTTAACTCGTCGACTTGTTGATGTAGCTCACGATGCCATCATTCGTTCTGAAGATTGTGGCACTGAAGATGGAATTGAAATCATCAGGTTGCCAAGAAAAGACGTATTCATGGCTCGAATTATTGGCAGACATGTGAGCAAAGATATTAAAGAAGGAAAGAAGATTTTAGTAAAAACTGGTGAATTAATCACTCCTGATTTAGCTGAAAAGATAAATCAAAGCAGTGTTGAGTCAGTTTGGGTGAGATCTGCTCTTACCTGTCGTGCCAAGCACGGCTTGTGTGCCAAGTGTTATGGTTGGGATTTCTCTAATCGTAGTCAAGTTAAAATTGGTGTTCCTGTCGGAGTATTAGCGGCCCAATCAATTGGAGAGCCTGGTACGCAGTTAACCATGCGAGTTAAACACTCTGGTGGTATTGTTGGTTTAGATGTGACTCAGGGTTTACCACGTGTTGAGGAGTTATTAGAAGCGCGCAACCCTAAACTTCAGGCAATTATTGCCCATTTTCCTGGAAAGGTGAGGATTAAACAAAAAGATAATGACCAGGAAATTACTATTAAAGGTGATAATGGTGAGGAAGAAAGTTATACCTTATCTAGTTCTATTACTCTCAAAGTAGCAGATAAAGAATTAGTTTCTACGGGACAACCCCTAACTTCTGGTGGAATTAATATTCAGGAATTACTACAGCTTTCTGGATTATTAGCTACTCAGCAATATATAGTTGATCAAGTCCAGGCAGTTTACGAATCACAAGGTATCACTATTAATGATAAACACTTTGAAGTTATAGCCAGAAAAATGGGCGACAAGTTACAGATCGATATACCAGGAGATACTGATTTCTTAGTTGGTGAAGTAGTGGAGCGTAGTCGTTTTGTTGATGCCAATGAGGATGTAATGGCAGCCGGTGGTGACCCCGCTACTGCTAGAGTGCTTCTTTTGGGTATCACTCGTTCCTCACTATTTACTGATTCTTGGTTGTCAGCAGCTTCTTTCCAACACACTAAGCATGTTTTGACTGATGCTGCCGCTGAGGGATCAATTGATTACCTCAAGGGTTTGAAGGAGAATGTAATTATTGGCCGCTTAATTCCTACTAGTGAAGAAAGGGCGCGTTTAGATTAGAGAGAATCTGGATAAACTCTGACTCTTATGTTAAAATTGCCCTTCAAGTTATAGAAAATAAAAATATTTATGCCAACTATTAATCAACTAATCAGAAAAGGCGGAAGAAAGAAAAGAACTAAACGCGTTAAAGCAACTGCGCTGCGTCGTAGTTTTAATTCAAATACTAATCGTCCGACTAAAACAATTAACCCTCAAAAACGGGGTGTGTGTACTGTGGTTAAAACCATGACGCCAAAGAAGCCTAACTCTGCACTGCGTAAGGTAGCAAGAGTGCGTTTGTCAAATAAGGTTGAAGTGACAGCTTATATTCCAGGAGAGGGACATAATTTAGCAGAACACAGCGTGGTGTTAGTGCGCGGTGGTAGAGTTAAAGATTTACCTGGAGTTAAATACCATATTGTCCGTGGCAAGTATGATTGTGCTGGCGTTGATGAAAGAAAATCAAGCCGTAGTAAATATGGGGTGAAGAGGAGTTAAGATTTATGAGAACTAAGAAAGCCACCATTCGTCCTGTAGAAAAAGATGTTAAGCACGGATCCACCTTAGTACAGGGTTTAATTAACCGTAGTATGAGGGATGGTAAAAAATCAGTAGCTCAAAAACAAGTTTATGCAGCGCTGGAAATTGTGTCTAAGCAAAGTAAACGCAAGCCTGTAGAAGTTTTAGAAGAAGCTTTAGAAAAAATTAAGCCAAAAATGGAAGTAAGAACTCGTCGTGTAGGAGGGGCTTCTTATCAAGTACCAATGCCTGTCAGAGATTTAAGGGCTCGTTCTTTGAGTATTCGTTGGTTAATTAATGAGGCTAACAAGAGGCCAAATAAACAATTCCACACTTTCGCAGAAAAATTAGCAGCTGAAATCTTAGATGCTTTGACTGAACAAGGCGGAGCAATTGAAAAACGAAATACCTCTCACCGAATGGCCGAAGCTAACAAGGCTTTTTCCCATTTCCGTTGGTAAAATATCGCTAGTTATTTAAGTAAAAAAATTATAGAATTATTGTTTATTATATTATTAGAAAAAAGCGCCTAAAGCGCGCAAAAGTATTTATGTCAGATATTTCAGGTCAGCGTAAAGTAGCTCTAGATAGAATTAGAAATATTGGAATCATTGCTCATATTGACGCTGGCAAAACCACCACCACAGAGAGAATTCTCTTTTACACTGGTCGTAACTATAAGATCGGAGAAGTTCACGAGGGTGCTGCCACTATGGACTGGATGGAGCAAGAACAAGAGCGTGGTATTACTATTATGTCAGCAGCTACCACTTGTTTTTGGAAGCCTTATTTTGATACTCATTTAGCTAAAGAATCCTATCGTTTCAACATTATTGATACTCCAGGACACGTTGATTTTACTGCCGAAGTAGAGCGTTCACTGAGAGTGCTTGATGGTGGGATTACGGTCCTAGATGCTAGTGAAGGTGTGCAATCTCAGTCAGAAACAGTTTGGCGTCAAGCTGATAAATATAATGTTCCCAGAATTTGTTTTGTTAATAAAATGGATAAATTGGGGGCAGATTTTAAGGCAACAGTAGAAGATATCCGTACTAAATTTGGTGTGAAACCAGCAGTTATGGTCTTACCAATGGGCAGTGAAGATAATTTTGATGGGATAATAAATTTATTGACTCGTCAAGCTTATTTCTGGGAAGATCATGAGGCAGCTACTGAACCTGAAGTTAAAGAGATTCCTGAACAATATCAATCAGAAGTGGAAAAAATGCGAGCTGAGTTAGTAGAGTCAATTGCCGAGACTGATGATAAATTGATGGAAAAATTCCTTAATTCGGAAGAAATTGAACTTAATGAATTAAAGATAGCCCTACGACAAGCAGTTATTGATTACAAACTTGTTCCAGTTTATGCTGGTTCTTCGCTTAAAAACACCGGACTCCAGCCACTGCTGGATGCGGTTGTTGAATATTTACCATCTCCTTTAGATATAGAACATATTACTGGCCTTGAACCAGGTACTGAAGAAGTAATTGAACGCAAACTAACTCCTGAAGAAAAATTTTGTGGCCTAGCTTTTAAAATTCAAACTGATCCTCACGTTGGAAAATTAACTTATTTTCGTATTTATTCAGGAACTATGCAATCTGGCAGTTATATTTATAACTCTAGTAAAGACACTAAAGAACGCTTGGGACGTTTGTTGTTGATGCATGCTAATCAAAGAGAAGAAATTAGTGAAGCCGCAGCTGGAGAAATTGTAGCAATGATTGGTTTAAAAGAAACCAAGACTGGTGATACTTTGTGTGATGAAAAACATCCAATAGTTTTGGAGGGCATTACTTTTGCCGAACCAGTCATTTATTTAGCTATCGAACCACGTACTAAAGTTGATCAAGAAAAGATGGGTATGGCTCTTGCAAAACTGAGTGAAGAAGATCCAACTTTTAGCATTAAGTCAGATCAAGAAACTGGCCAAACCATTATTGGTGGTATGGGCGAACTACACTTAGAAATTATCGTTGATCGCCTCAAACGCGAATTTCATGTTGATGCTGATGTTGGTAAGCCTCAAGTAGCTTATCGTGAAACAATTAAAAGAGAAGCTGAGGGTGAGGGTAAATACATTAAACAATCTGGTGGTCGTGGACAATACGGTCACGTTTTATTGCGCATTGAACCTAAGGATCGTGGCACTGGCTATGAGTTCGTCAATGAAATTAAAGGTGGAACAGTACCTAGAGAGTATATTGAGCCAACCAATAAGGGTGTGAAAGAAGCCCTAGATCGTGGTTTTTTGGCCAATTATCCTATGGTTGACGTTCAAGTAACTCTATATGATGGTTCTTATCATGAGGTTGATTCTAGTGAGTTAGCTTTTAAAATGGCTGGCTCGTTTGCTATGCGTGACGCAGTAAGCAAGGCAGACATGGTGTTGATTGAGCCAATTATGAAGGTTGAAGTTAGCACTCCAGAAGAATATATGGGAGATGTCATTGGTGACTTAGGTAGTCGTAGAGCACAAATTCAAGGAACCAATCAACGTGGTAATATTAGTATTATTACAGCTATCGCCCCACTAGCAGAGATGCAGGGTTATGTAACGACCTTACGTGGCATGACTCAGGGTCGGGCCACAAGTGTTTTATTGCCCAGCCACTATGATGAAGTGCCTCGTAATATCACCGAGGGAATCATTGAAGAAAGAAAAGGCAAAAAAGCCTAATTTTTCAGATTTAGTGTATAATAAGATGGTTAAAAATTATTAGTAAGTATTATAAAAAGGAGATAAAAGTTATGGCAGATGCACAAAAATTTGTCAGAAATAAACCCCACGTCAATATTGGTACAATTGGCCACGTTGATCATGGTAAAACTACTTTAACAGCAGCAATGACTCATGTTTTAGCAGAAAAGGTTCCAACAGAAACCAATAAAGCTATGAAATATGACGATGTTGAAAGTAGTGCTGAAGAGATTGCGAGAGGTATTACAATTAATATTTCTCATATAGAGTATGAAACAGAAAAGCGCCACTACGCTCACATCGATGCCCCAGGTCATGCTGACTATATTAAAAACATGATTACTGGTGCTGCTCAAATGGATGGAGCTATCTTAGTAGTATCAGCTACTGATGGTCCAATGCCTCAGACTCGAGAGCATATCTTATTGGCTAATCAGGTAAACGTACCTAAACTAATTGTTGCTTTGAACAAGTGTGACATGGTTGATGATGCGGAATTACTTGATTTAGTGGAAATGGAAGTTCGAGAGCTTTTAACTAAATATGGTTATGATGGTGACAACGCTCCAGTTTTGCGAGTCAGCGCCCTTAAAGCCCTAGAAGGTGACAAAGATGCTCAAGATCAAATTATGAAACTACTCGATGCAGTCGATGACTACATTCCTGAACCAGTGCGTGATATTGACAAGCCTTTTTCCATGTATATTGAAGACGTCTTTTCTATCAAAGGTCGCGGAACAGTAGTCACAGGTCGTATTGAGACTGGTGTAGTTAAAGTTGGCGAAACAGTAGATATAGTTGGTATCCGTGACAAAAAATCAACTACAGTTACTGGTGTAGAAATGTTTAGAAAAATGCTTGATCAAGGGCAGGCTGGAGATAACGTTGGTATTTTATTGCGTGGCACTGAAAAAGATGGTGTTGAGCGTGGTCAATTATTGGCTGCTCCAGGCAGCGCCGCAGCTCATAAGAAATTTGAAGCTGAAGTTTATATCTTGAAGAAAGAAGAAGGTGGTCGTCATAAACCATTTTTCTCTGGTTATAAACCCCAATTCTACATTCGCACCACAGACGTAACTGGTGAGATTAAATTACCAGAAGGTGTTGAAATGGTTATGCCTGGTGATAATGCCAAGATGACTGTTGAACTAATTACTCCAGTTGCTATTCACGATGGTTTTCGTTTTGCAATTCGAGAAGGTGGTTTAACTGTTGGAGCTGGTGCAGTTACTAAAATTATTGAATAAGTAAAGCTTAATTATTGCTAAACTAACCCTCGTCCGTTGATGAGGGTTTTTAGTTTCTCTTGCTCTTTATTTTTCTCTCTGGTAAAATACAAGTCTCGCTAAAAGAGATAGGTAAAAGCGCTGGAAGATTAATTTTTTTATTTATCATCTATACAACTTGAAGAAAATTAGTTATAATCGCGCTTTGTGATTTCTACAGAGAAATATTTGTCTCAAGTAGGAGTCAGGTCTAAATTGCTTTAATTAGCAAAAACCTATAACAAGTTAATAAAGTGTTAAAAAATTAGTATGGCAAAGAACCAAAACACATACAAGATTCGAGTGAGACTAAAATCATATGATCATCGAGTGATTGATGAGGCTAGTCGCAAAATATTACAAACAGCTCTTTCTACAGGAGCTAAGGTTATAGGACCAGTTCCTTTACCCACTCATACTAAATCTTTTACTGTTTTGATTTCTCCACACACAGATAAGGATGCTCAGGAACATTACGAGATTCGTACTCATAAGCGCCTAATTGATATTATTGATCCAACTAATAAAACTATTGACTCTTTAATGCATTTGGAGTTGCCAGCAGGTGTAGACATCCAAATTAAAATGTAAGTTATTAATTTATTTAAGGACTAAAACTAAATTGACCAGACGGAATAAAAGGAAGAATGCTAAATACAATATTTGCTACAAAAATCGGCATGTCTCAAGCTTGGTCAAAGCTGGGAAAACGTCTTCCTATTACTAAACTAATGGTTGATGACAACTGTGTTTTAAGTGTTAAAAAAGATCAAAATCAAGTTTTAAAGGCTGAGATTGCTTACGGCGCAAAGAAATTAAAAAATGTAGCTAAACCACTCCGAGAACAAATCTCACAGAGTGGTTTTTCTTCTGGTTTTAGGCAAATTAGAGCTATTGAGGCCGATGAAGATATTAAAAAAGGTGAAAAAATTCAGGCAAATCAGGTTCTAGAGGTTGGAGATGTGGTGGCTGTTCAGGGGGTTAGTAAGGGGCGTGGTTTTGCCGGTGTAGTTAAACGATACGGTTTTCATGGTGGGCCACGAACACATGGTCAATCTGACCGTCAGCGTGCTCCTGGATCTATTGGCTCAGGTACTGATCCTGGTAGAGTTTGGAAAGGTAAAAAAATGCCTGGTCACTACGGAGTCGAGACAAAGACTGTTTTGGGATTAGTAGTGGCTCATATTGATTTAGAAAACAAAGAGGTTTGGGTGACAGGTCCAGTTCCTGGTCATAAAAATTCTATAGTTAGAATTCAAAAAACTGGTGAAAAGAAAGATTTAGAACTAAACATGTCTTTGTTTAAAAAAACAGATGAGCAAGAAGTAAAAAAAGAGGATAAAAAAGAAGAGCTTGAAAAACAAGTTGAAAACAAAGTAAGTGAAAAAAAAGTCGAGGAAAAAGCTGAGAAAAAAGTTATAGAAACAAATAAAGAAGTTAAAGAAGAAAAATTAGCTTAATGCAATTGCCAATTATTGACTCTACTAGCAAAAACGAAAAAATCAGAGTAAACGATATTTTGTTTTCTGATCAAGCTGCTGATGCACTATTAGCTCAAGCGGTTAGAGTTTATCAGGCCAATTTAAGGCAGGGTACTAGCTACACTAAAACTCGGAGTGAGGTTAAGAGAACTAAGAAAAAATGGTACAAACAAAAAGGTACGGGTAATGCGCGTCATGGAGCAAGAACTCCCAATATTTTTGTTGGAGGTGGCGTGTCCCATGGACCTCGTGCTATTGAAAACTGGTCTCTTAAATTAAATAAAAAATCTAAATTAATTGCTCTCAAACACGCTTTAACTTTACAGAAAAAGAACTTGTTTGTTAGTAAAGATATAGTTGGTCTTAAAGGCAAAACCAAAGAAGCTCAAAAATTAATAGTAAAAGTTGGTCAGGATATGGACAAGGTTTTGGTAGTCTTAAACAAGGTTAATGAAGCTGTTATAAGAGCTTTAGCTAATTTGCCCAATGTATTGGTAACTACAGCTGAGAGGCTTAATGTCTTACAAGTAGTTTCAGCAGACAAGATTCTTATCGATTTAACTGCTTTAAAAACTCTAGAAGATAGATTTGTTAAAGTTAAGAAGAAAAGTATTAAGAAATAAACATGAACGCTTATTTAATCAAAAAACCAGTCATTACTGAAAGATCACTAAGCTTAGCCAATAAGCTTAATGTCTATACTTTTGAAGTGTTGATGAACGCCCACAAGGGACAAATTAAACAAGCAGTGGAAGATGTTTTTGATGTTAAAGTTTTGGAAGTTAACACAGTAGTTAGACATCGAGTAAAGAAAAAAACCGGTCGAAAAAGAATTAGTACAGTTAGTCCAAAAACAAAAAAGGCTTACATTAAGCTGGCCAAGGGCCAAACCATTGCTCTTTTTGATATTGGAGGAGATCAATAATGTTGAAGAAAAACAAAACTGGTACTCCTGGTACTAGACACCGAGTTGACATAGATCGTAAAAAGTTGCACAAAGGTGCTCCTGAAAAATCTTTGTTGCGCAAAGGTCATAAAAAACGTTCTGGCAGAGATGCTAAGGGACATATTTCCATGCGTCATCGAGGAGGAGGAGTTAAAAAGCGTCAACGCATCATTGATTTTAAGCGTAATAAATTGAATGTTCCAGCAGTGGTTAAGAGAATTGAATACGATCCAATGCGCAGCGCTAATATTGCTCTTTTGGTTTATAAGGATGGTGAAAAACGCTATATCTTGGCTCCAGAAAATTTAAAAATTGGAGATGAGGTAATGGCTGGTGAAAAACTCAGCACCGCAGTTGGTAATGCCATGCCTTTAAAGAATATTCCTCTTGGTGTTGAAATTCATAATATAGAACTTAGGCCAGGCAAAGGAGCCCAATTAGTTCGTGGAGCTGGTTTAGGAGCAATTATTCAATCCAAAGAAAAAAACTATGCAACTGTTCAACTACCTTCTAAAGAATTTAGATTGATAAATCTTGATTGTTTCGCTACAATAGGCAGTCTTGCTAATGCTGATTGGAAAAATCGCAAACTTGGTAAGGCTGGTACCAAACGCCTAATGGGTATTCGCCCAGCAGTGCGTGGTACTGCTCAGCACCCAGGCAGTCATCCCCACGGTGGTGGTGAAGGTCGCAGTGGTGTTGGCTTAAAATACCAGAAAACACCTTGGGGTAAAATTGCAGCTCCAGGTAAAAAAACACGCAGTCCTCGAAAAACTAATAAGTGGATTGTACGTGATCGTCGTAGTAAAAGTTAAAGGAAAACTAATTAATGTCTAGATCAAATAAAAAAGGACCATTTGTTGATCAAAAGCTTCTCAAAAAAGTGATGAAGCAAAAAGAAACTGGTGATAAAACTCCAATTAAGACTTGGAGCAGAGCTTGTACTGTTGCTCCAGAATTTGTTGGACATTCTTTTTTAATTCATCAAGGTAAAAATTTTGTAGAAGTTTTTATTTCTGAGATGATGGTGGGTCATAAGTTAGGTGAGTTTGCTCCCACTCGCACTTTTAGAGGTCATGGGAAAATGGTTAAAAGAATTTTGGCTAAAACTTAAAATTCATATTAGGAAAAAATGATTATTACTGCAACACAAAAAAACACCAGACAAACTGCACGCAAAGTTCGCTATGTAGCTGATGTTGTTAAAAAAATGTCTATCGAAGATGCGCTGAAGCAATTAGCAGTAATGGAGCGTAGAGCTAGTTTAGTAATTTTAAAAACTCTGCGTCAAGCAATTGCTAACGCAATGAATAATCATCAGTTGTCACTTGATGAATTAAAAATTAAAAATATTGTAGTCGATGTCGCACCAACCTATAAGCGTTGGAGGGCAGTTAGTCGTGGTCGAGCTCACACTATCTTAAAAAGATCCTGTCATATTAAAGTTGAGCTGGAAAAAAAAGACTCAAGCAAAAAAGAAGTGGTCAAAAAAATGGACAAATCAAGTAAAAAAGATAAAGAAGAAAAGAAGCCAACAAAAACCAAGAAAACAAATAAAGTAACAAAAACAGCTAGTAAAAAAACTAGTAAATCTAAAATAAGTAAGAAAGTTAGCAGTAAAACTAAAGCTACAACTAAAAAAGTAAGCAAAAAAAGTAAAGAATAAATATGGGACAAAAAGTTAATCCAACACTATTGCGTATGGGCGGAATTTTCAGCTGGAAATCTCGTTGGTTTGCTGACAAAAGCAATTATGCAAAGAATGTTTTGGAAGATTATCGTTTGCGCAAGTATTTAGAAAAAAAATTATCTAACGCTGGATTAGTGGAAATTAATATTAAACGCTCAATTAGTAAGTTAACTTTAATTATTGAGGTGGCCAGACCAGGTGTGGTTATTGGTAAGGGAGGACAAAATTTAGAAAGAATTAAAGCTGGTGTTGATCAAATTGTTAACGTTTCAAAAAGTAAAAAAGAACAATCACGCATTGAATTAAAAATTGAAGAAGTAAAAAAACCAGATTTAAGCGCTAAGCTAGTGACAGAAAGAATCATTAGTCAATTGATTGCTCGTTATCCTCATCGACGTGCGGTTAAACAAGCCATGGAAAGAGTGATGGGCGCAGGAGCTAAGGGAATCAAAATACAATTATCTGGAAGAATTGCTGGTGCAGAAATTGGTCGTAATGAAAAGTATTTTCAGGGAAGTATTCCAACTCAAACTTTAAGAGCTAACATTGATTATTATGAGCAGCCAGCTAAAACCAGATCTGGTTATGTTGGCATTAAAGTCTGGATTTATAAGGGAGAAATTGTCTAAATTTAGGAAATTAGAAAATGTTGCAACCAAAAAAAGTTAAATACCGCAAAACATTTAGAGGCAAAAATCGAGGTGTAGCCAGTCGGGGTACTGAGCTTGCTTTTGGTGATTTTGGTTTAAAAGCAACTGAGCGTGGAGAGTTATCTGCAAGACAGATTGAAGCAGCTCGTAAGAAAATTACTTATGTGACTAAAAGAGAAGGTAAATATTGGATTAAGGTTTTCCCACATAAATCTTTAACAAAAAAGCCAGTTGGTGTGAAAATGGGTTCAGGAAAGGGAGCTATTGATCAATATGTGGCTCCAGTTAGACCAGGATTTATTTTGTTTGAGGTTGGAGGAGTTAGTGAAGCGATAGCTCGTTCTGCTTTAAATAAGGCCAGTCACAAATTATCAGTTAAGACCATATTTGTAAAGAAATAAAATGAAAGCTAATGACATTAAAGCCTTGCACGGCAAGGACCAATTAGAATTAAATAAAGAACTGAGTGTTTTGACTAAGGATTTAGCGGGCATGCGTTTATTGGCTAAAGCTGGTAAACTCGATAGTCCTGCCAAATTAAAGAACTTGAGAAAAGACATCGCTCGTATTAAAACAATATTACGTGAAAAAGAATTAAGACAGTCAATATGAAAAAATTAAACGGTAAAGTTGTATCACTGAAAAACCAGAAAACCGCTACTGTTGAAGTGAGTAGAATGTGGATTCATCCTCTTTATGAAAAAAGAGTTAAGCGTAGTAAAAAATTTGCTAGCGACTATGATCCTAAGAAAATTAAATTAGCTATTGGCGATATGGTGGAAATTCATGAGTGCAGACCCATTAGTAAAACCAAAAGCTTTAAAGTAATAAAAAAAATTGAGAAACAACAATGATACAACTAAGAAGTGTTTTAAACGTTGCAGATAATAGTGGGGCCAAAAAAATTAGGGTTATCCAAGTGTATGGTGGCTCTAAAAGAAGGTTTGGTGCTGTGGGTGATATAGTAGTTGCTTCAGTGATTAGTGCCGATACCGTTGGGAATTTAAAAAAGGGTGAAAAAGTGAGAGCAGTTATCGTTAGAACAACTAAAGAGAAAAGACGCTCTACAGGAGAGTATTTAAGATTTGATGATAATGCTGCAGTTGTTATTCAAGCTCGTGATAGTAAAGAGCCAGTGGGAACTCGTGTGTTTGGACCAATAGCTCGTGAGGTTAAAGAAAACGGTTTTAGTAAAATAGCTAGCTTAGCGCCGGAGGTATTATGAAATTTAAAGTTGGCGACAAAGTACTAATAACTGCTGGCAAAGATAAGGGTAAAAAGAGTGTGATTGTGGGCTTGCTGCCGAGAGAAAATAAGGTTTTAGTTAAAGATATCAATCTTTATTTTAAACACGTTAAACCCTTTATGGACAAACCTGGCGAAAAGATAAGACGTGAGAGACCCCTACCAGTAGCTAATATTGCTGTTTTAAATGATAAAGACCAAGCAGATCGTTTAGCTTATCGTAAAACAGCAGATGGTCAGAAAGAACGTTTTTTCAAAAAAACTGGTCAATTAGCTAAAGTAGAAAAATTGGAAAAAGCAGTTAAAGAAGACAAAAAAAGTAAAAAGAAAGACAAGAAAACAAGTGCTAAGACGGACGCTGATCTAAGTCTTAGTAGCCAAAAAATGTCCCAAAAGGCAATCGAGACTGAAAAAAAGGCAAGCAAAAAAGCTATCAGTAAAATTGCTAAAATTGGCAGAATCAGAAAGACTCAGGACAAGGGTTAAATTATGAATCGTTTAAGAAAACAATACCATGAAAAGGTGGCGCCAACTCTTAAAAAAGAGTTTAAGCAGCCAAATTTATTTGCTGTGCCTAAAATTGAGAAGATTGTTTTAAATATGGGAGTAACTGATCCGGCAGATCCAAAAGCACGAGAAAAAGTTATGCCTATTTTGATTAAACAACTTGAAATTATTGCTGGTCAAAGGCCAATGATTACTAAGGCTCGTTTAGCTATTTCTAATTTTAAATTACGCCAGGGTGATCCTTTGGGTTTAATGGTGACTTTGAGGGGTGAGCAAATGTGGGAGTTTTTAGACAAATTGATTTCTTTAGTTTTGCCTAGAGTAAAAGACTTTCGTGGAGTGTCAAAAACAGCTTTTGATGGTCGAGGAAATTATAGCTTAGGTATTGAGGAACAAATTGCATTTCCAGAAATCGATTTTGATCAAATTGAAAAAATTCGCGGTTTACAAGTTAATATAGTAGTCAGCAATAGCAATGATGAACGCTCATTGCGATTGTTAGAGTTACTAGGCATGCCTTTTGAAAAAGAAGAATTGGCAAGGAACAAATAATTTATGGCTAAAAAATCAAAGATTGCTAAATCTAAAAAGCTTCTAAAAAAAAGAGTCACTTATCTGAAAGCGGGTAAGCGTAAAAAAAATCGAGTCTCGACTAGAGGCGTAAACCGTTGTAAAATTACCGGTCGTCCTAGAGGTTATATGCGCTTCTTTGGTTTGAGTCGTTTAACTTTCAGAGAGTTAGCTAGCAAAGGTGAATTGCCAGGAGTAGTTAAAAGCAGTAAGTAAGGAAAATAAAACAAAAATATGACAGATCCTATTGCAGACATGATCATCAGAATAAAAAATGCGTGTATGGCAGAACGCAAAGATCTTGTGATGCCTCATTCAAAAGTAAAAGAAGCAATTGTTAAATTGCTCAAAGAGAATAACTATATTACAGATTATGAAATTATAGAAAAAAAGCCTCAAAAAGAGATTAAAATTGTCTTAAGATATGTTGGTAAGTTGAGTGCGATCACCAATGTAAAGCGTGTCTCTAAGCCAGGAAGAAGAACTTATGTCAAGGCTGATGAAATCCCCAAAACCCTAAATGGTTATGGTTTAACGATTTTATCAAGCAACTTAGGAATTATGGACGATAAAGCAGCTCGCAAAGCTAAAGTAGGTGGCGAAATACTTTGTCAAATTTGGTAAAGAATATGTCAAAAATTGGTAAAAAAAATATTATTATTCCAGAGCAAGTGACTGTCACTGTGGCCAGTGATAGTGTAGCCATTCGTGGTCCCAAGGGTGAATTAAGCACACCTTTAGTTAGTGGAATTAAAGTAAAAATTGAAGATAAGGAAATTATTGTTGAGCGCAAAAACAATTTGAAGCAAAGTCGAGCCAACCATGGTTTAATGAGAAGTTTACTTGCCAACAACATCTTAGGAGTGACCGAAGCTTATAAAAAAACTTTAAAATTAGTGGGCACTGGTTACCGAGTAAGTAGTGCGGGAGCAGGATTGAGCATGACCCTGGGTTTTTCTCATCCAGTAACTGTTGATGCGGTGCCAGGAATTACTTTTAAAATAGAGGGTAACGACACTATTCATGTTGAGGGTATAGATAAACAGCTAGTTGGTCAAATAAGCGCAAATATTCGTAGCCTAAGACCACCAGAGCCTTATTTAGGCAAGGGAATTAGATATAGCGATGAAGTAGTAAGAACCAAACCAGGAAAGACCGTGGCTTAATGTTAAATATTAAAAAAACACTTAACCAGCGTATTAAAAGACAAAAGCGAGTGAGAGCTAAAATTTTTGGTACTAGCAAGCGACCTCGTTTAACTGTTTTCCGTTCTAATAAACATTTATATTTACAGGTCATTGATGATTCTAAAGGTGAAACTTTGGTGGCTAGTGCAGATTTTGGTAAAAAAAGAACGCATAAGGGTACTAAAAGTGAAAAATCGATAGCAAGCGCTCAAGAATTATTAGAAAAACTTAAGGAGAAAAAAATCAAAGCTTTAGTTTTGGATCGTTCTTATTACAAATATCATGGTCGAATAAAAGCGGTGGCTGATACTCTAAGAGAAGGTGGTATTAATCTATAAAACATATGGCAAGAAATAATTTTCAAAAACACAATCAACCCAAAGAATTTGACGAGAAAGTTATTCAAATTTCTCGAGTCTCCAAAAAAACCAAAGGAGGAAACAAAATTGGTTTTTCAGCTTTAGTAGTAGTTGGTGATCGAAAAGGCAAGGTTGGAGTGGGTTTGGGTAAAGCAACTGATGTTTTATCAGCTATACAAAAAGGGGTTAAAAAAGCTAAACAAAAAATGATTATAGTTCCGCTCGATGGGACTACAATTCCTTTTGCAGTAACTGTTAAACGAGGAGCTGGAAGAGTAATGCTTAAGCCAGCCAGTAAAGGTACTGGAGTAATAGCTGGAGGCCCAGTTAGAGCAGTGGTAGAAGTTGCGGGAGTTAGAGATGTGGTTGCTAAAATTATGGGTAGTGATAATCAGGCCTCTAGTGTTCATGCTACCTTTAAAGCTCTAAAGCACATTGCTAATTTAGTTAAAATTAAAGGTATTAAGTTGCGTTCCATTGCTGAGATAGAAGCAGAGGAGCGTCAAAAAATAGCTGCCATTCAAGCAGAAGCTAAAGAAAAAGCTCAAGTTCAGAAACAGGCTCAAGCTCAAGAACAAGGCAAAGCTCAAGCTAAAAAAAAGCTCCAAAAGAAAGACAAGGTTGAATCTAAGAAGAAAACTTCGATTAAGAAAAAAACTTCAACTCCCAAACCAAAAACCAAAGTAAAAGCAAAAGCAAAAAGCTAAATATGTCATTACTCACTCAACTTAAAAAAACTAACTCCAAATCTGCTAAGCGCTTGGGTCGTGGTTATGGTTCAGGCAAGGGGGGCCATACAGTTGGTCGAGGTCAAAAAGGCCAAAAATCTAGAAGGGGTTCAAAGATTCCTTTATGGTTTGAAGGTGGTTCTCTGCCTTTAACTAAACGCCTACCAATGTGGCGAGGTAAGGGGCGTTTTAAAACCCTTAACTTAACAGCAGAGCTAACTTTTAATGATTTAAACACCATGGATTTAGAGGAAATTAGCTTAGATAGTTTAAAGTTGAATAAATTAATTGATCCGCGCTTTAAGCAGGCTAAGATTATCAAAAAAGGCAAATTAAATAGAAAAATTAATGTTAAAGGAATGGCTGTTAGTCAGGCAGCCAAAAAAGAAATTGAATCACTAGGTGGAAAAGTAGAATAAATATATATAAAATAAAATTTTGTGCTAGAACAAATAATTAAAAAGATTCGGGCCATTTTTTCCAATCAAGCGCTTAAAAAAAAGCTCATTTTTACTCTAAGCATTTTTGCTGTCAGTCGATTACTTGCCCACATTCCTGTTCCAGTCGTAGATGTTGAGCGCCTACGATTAATTTTTGCTTCGAATCAATTTTTAAGTTTTCTAAATTTATTTGCTGGTGGAACCTTAGCTAGATTTTCAATTGTGGCGGTAGGCATCAATCCTTATATTACAGCCTCTATTGTTATGCAACTTTTAGGAATGGTGATTCCTAAGATTAAAGAAATGCAAAAAGAAGGAGAGGCTGGTCAAGCCAAACTTAATCAATACATGCGCATTATTTCTGTTCCAGTGGCGGCTGTTCAGGCCGTGGCCACCTTGGCTTTACTTAATTCTCAGGGTTTGTTAGTTAATACTCAACCTGCGTTTATGGCGATAGTGATCTTAACTTTAATCGGAGGCTCGATGTTAATCATGTGGTTGGGTGAGTTAATTTCTGAATATGGAATTGGCAATGGTATTTCAATGATTCTATTAGTAGGCATCGTCAGTCAGATTCCTGCTAGCATAGGTCAATCATTCTTAATTGGAGATGGTGGACAATTAACAGTTGTATTGGTTATTTTAGCTTTAACTTTAGCAGTAATTGCCTTAGTTGTATTTTTCAATGAGGCGGTGCGTAAAGTTAATATTCAATATGCTAAGCGTATTCAAGGAGGTAGACAGGTTGGAGGACAAAGTAGTCATCTACCAATCAAGGTTAATGTAGCCGGAGTAATGCCCATTATTTTCGCGGTTTCCCTAATGATGTTGCCACCTTTTTTGGGCCGTGTTTTAACTCTTAGTGGCCGAGAGTTTCTTGTTAACTTGGGAGAGAGCTTAAACCTTATTTTTTCTCCTACTAGCATTTGGTATTTGATTACTTATTTTGTTTTAGTCTTTGTCTTTAGTTATTTTAGTGCCATTATTTTCTTTAACGCTGAGGACATTAGTGACGAATTAAAAAAGAGCGGAGCCTTTATTCCTGGAATTAGGCCTGGAGGTCCGACTCGTAAATATTTAGAATTTGTTGTTACAAGAGTTACTTTTGCTGGAGCACTTTTCTTAGCTTCAATTGCTGTTTTACCCACGATCGCCCAGATGCTTACCAATATTCAAGCTTTAGCTGTGGGAGGAACAAGCGTATTGATTGTGGTTTCTGTAATTTTAGAAACAGCCAAACAAGTTGAGTCTCAATTATTAAGTGAAAATTACGATCGTTATACAAAATTAAGTTAATAATTTATAGCCGGAAAGGCATTATGAAATTAGTTTTAATTGGTATTCAGGGAGCGGGTAAATCCACGCAAGGTAATTTACTATCAGAAAAATATAATGTTCCCTATTTGTCTTCTGGACATATTTTTAGACAAATGACAAAGAGCAAAACAGCTTTGGGTCGTTGGGTTAAAGAAACAATTAATGCTGGCTTTCTAATTCCTGACGATAAAGCCCTGGAGATAGTCATTGAATATTTAAAAAAACCTGAATATGAAAAGGGTTTTATTCTGGACGGTTTTCCGAGAACTGTCCCTCAAGCTAAAGCCTTTAACAAATTTACTAAAGGTGAAGAAATTGTAATTTTGATTGATGTATCAGATAAAGAAGCCTTATGGAGAATTTCCGGTCGAGAAGCTGACCGAGAGGATGAAACGCTGAAGGCCATTAGAAAAAGAATAAACCTTTTTCATGAAAAAACTTCAAAAGTGCTGGACTATTACTCTGAACGAAAGCATTTGGCGGTAGTTGATGGTGAACAGAGTGTTCAAGCGGTTTTTAATGGTATTGTTACCAAGGTAGAGCACATTAGTGGTAAAGATAAACAAAAAAGTAAAAAAACAGCAAAATAGTCAGATTTATAAGTGATTTTTTTTGCTAAATCTGGTATAATGCTCGTTTATGGGAAAAGTACAAGAACATAAGCGAGCTGCCAAGGCTAAGCGCCAAGTTGACTTTACATTGTCTAGCGCTCAAAGCCAAAGCGATCGTTTTGAGATTATTGGCGAAGTTGAATCTTGCTTGCCAAATACGATGTTTAAGGTGAGGGTGATTGATTCAACAGCAGAACAGATGAAGGGCCGTTTATTATTAGGCACCTTAGCAGGCAAAATGCGTCTTTATCGAATTCGAGTTATGCCTGGAGATCAAGTTAAGGGCTATGTTAGTAAATACGATTTAACAAAATGTAAGATTACCTATCGCTCAACTAATAGGCAGTCTAAAACAAATCAGTAGGAGTAAAGAATATTCTTTAATAGGCCAATTTAACTCTTTAAAAATTCGGTCTAGTAAGGTATATTGCACGTCTGTCATTATGAAAGTAAAAGCATCATTAAAGAAAATGTGTAAAAATTGCAAGCTTGTTAAGCGACGCGGCAAATTATATGTAATTTGCATCAATCCTAAACACAAGCAGAGGCAAGGATAAACTATGCCACGTATTGCGGGACATGATATACCAGATAATAAAAAGATTAATTTTTCTCTACAGTATGTTTATGGTGTTGGTTCTCATTTAGCTGAGGAAATTGTTAAAAAATGCAGAATTAATCCAGACAAAAGAGCCAAAGATTTAACTGGTGAAGAAATTAATCGTATTCAAGCAGCTCTCGATAGTTACATGATTGAGGGTGATTTGCGTCGTGAAGTCAATGATAATATTGCTCGTTTAAAAAGAATACAGGCCTATCGTGGTATGCGACACGTTGCCGGCTTGCCTACTCGTGGTCAAAGAACCAGGTCAAATGCTAGAACCAAGCGTGGAGCTAGACGGACCATTGGTGCAATATCTAAAGAGGCTGCGACTAAATCAGAAGAGGCTAAGAAAGTTAAGTAACAAGGATTGTTATGGCAGAAGTTAGCAAAAAACCAACTAATAAAAAGAAAAAAACTAATTATAGAAAAAGCACCAGAACGGTGACTAAAGGCAGACTATACGTTAGTGCTACCTTTAATAATACCTTAGTTAGTATTACAGATGAAAAAGGTAATGTTTTGTGCTGGGAAAGCACTGGTGGCTCAGGATTTAGTGGTTCTCGTAAGTCAACTCCTTATGCTGCTACCATTACTGTAGAAAATGCTGTTAATAAAGCTAAAAATAATTATGGAATGAATCAAATGGAGGTTTATTTAAAAGGACCTGGACCGGGAAGAGATGTCGCTTTACGTGTTCTAAGGGCTCAAGGGATTAGAGTAAGCATGATTGCTGATTTAACCCCAGTGCCACACAATGGCACCAGACCAAGAAAGGCTAGAAATTAAACTTCTAAGAAATTAATATGGCAAGATACAGTGGTCCAAAACAAAAACTACAAAGACAAATTGGTGAAGACTTGGGTTTAAAAACTAATGCTTTAAAAACAGCTAGACGCTTAGCCATTAGACCTGGTCAACATGGAGCGAAAGCTCATCGAAGAGTATCAGATTATGCTTTACAGTTAAAAGAAAAACAAAAGCTAAAATATATCTACGGCATTATGGAAAGGCAGCTGCGCAAAATTTTTGAAGAAGCTAGTAAAAACCCTGCAGCAACTGGCACAGCCTTACTAAGCTTACTAGAACGACGTTTAGATAATGTGGTTTATCGTGCTGGTTTTGCTTTGACTAGAGCTTCCGCTAGACAATTAGTTAATCATGACCACTTTTTAGTTAATGAGAAAAAAATGAACATTCCTTCTTATGTGCTTGATGTGGGAGATGTAATTAGTATGAAGAAAAGTCGTACTGCCAAAATCCCTCAGGTAGTTGCAGCCATGGAAGAAGAAAGAATGATTCCTAACTGGTTGGAAGTGAAGGGAACTTCAATTAAAATTGTCAAACTACCAATTAGGGAAGATATCGTCGAGAAAATTGACGAACAATTAATAGTTGAATATTACAATAGGTAATAATTATAAATCTAGAAACAGATTCCTCATATCGAGGGAGGTGAAACAAAGGAGAAAAAGAAATGGCAAAAGCCTTAGAGAATTACAACATTATAAATCCAGTTTTTACTGTTAGTGAGGTGGAGACTAATGGTTCACGTTCAACTATCGTTGTTGAGCCATTAGACAATGGCTATGGCCACACCCTGGGTAATGCACTTCGTCGTGTTTTACTAACTTCACTACCAGGTTTGGCTATTACAAAGTTAAGTATTGAGGGAGTGAATCATCAGTTTAGTACCTATGAAGGTTTAAAAGAAGATATAGTTGATTTAATTTTAAATCTAAAAAACATTCGTATTAAATCAGATAGTGATGAGTCAGGTATTTTAAGACTTAATGCTAAAGGTCCTAAAGAAATCACTGCTAAAGAAATTGAATGTGAGGCAGGTTTTGAAGTAATCAACAAAGATCTTTACTTGGCAACTCTTGCTAAGGGTAAAAGTTTGGAAATTGAAATGGTGGTTGAGTCTGGCTTGGGCTATAAATTAGCCAAGGAAATTGAAATAGAAAATGTTGGTCAAATTGCAGTTGATGCTCTATTTTCACCGGTGATTAAGGTAGCTTATCATGTTGAGGCTACTCGAGTTGGTAGTCGTACTGATTATGATCGTATTGTTTTTGATATTCAGACTGATGGTAGTGTTACTCCACTGCAAGCTGTTAAACAGGCTAGCGAAATTTTAATAGCTCAATTTAAGCAAATTGTTGATCCAGTTTTACCGGAAGTGGAAGAAGAATTACCAGAAATTAGTCCTGAAGAATTAGAAGTAATGCGTCTAACAGTTGAAGAACTAGACCTACCTACCAGAATTGCTAACGCTTTGCGTAAAGGTGGTTTTGAGACTGTTAAAGATCTTTTAGCCGCTAATAAAGCTGAAATATCCAAGGTGAAAAACTTAGGTGGTAAAAGCATTGACTTAATTGAAGAGGCATTGTCCAAAAAAGGAGTAGTTTTACCAGCTTAGGAACTAAACATGAAACATCGTATAAAAGCTAAACATTTTAATCGTGATACCCAGAGTCGAAAAGCACTCTTTCGTAATTCTTTGCGTGGCTTGATCGAACATGGACAAATAGAAACCAGTGAGGGTCGAGCGAAAGAGTTACGTCGTTTAGCAGATAAACTTATTAGTCGTGCTCAAAAAGGAGATATAGTAAGTCGTCGAGAAGTTCATAAATTTTTTGGTAAGAAAGATGTGGTTAACACTCTTTTTGATCAAGTGGTGCCAGCACTAGGAGATAAAAAAAGTGGTTTTTGTAGTTTAGAAAAGTTAAGTAATCGTCGCGGAGATAATATGCCAGTTTTTCGCTTAAGTTTATTGGTTGATGAAAAGAAATGGCAAGGTTTGAAAAACGATACAAAAAAAGTTGAAAAAGAAAAAGCAAAAACTAGCAAAAAAACATCAGTTAAGAAAAAGGCTAGCACAAAAAAAGCAGCCCAAAAGAAGACAAGCAAAAGTGTTGCTAAGAAAAAAGAGGATGAGAATTAATCATGTCAAACAATAAAACTTTTATTCAAAAAAAAGAAGAAATTAAGCGCCAATGGTTTGAATACGATGCTGAGGGCCAAGTTTTAGGTCGTTTAGCCACAGAAATTGCTGAAAAATTGATTGGTAAACACAAAGTGACATACACCCCTCACAATGATGGTGGTGACTATGTAGTGGTAATTAATGCGGAGAAAGTAGAAGTTACTAGAAACAAGGCTAATACGAAGACTTATTATTGGCACACTGGTTTTCCAGGAGGTATTAGACAGCGAACATTTGCTGAAATGATAGAAAAAAATCCTACTAAAGTGATTGAATTAGCTGTGAAAAACATGCTTCCCAAAAATCGTCTACGTGATCAGCGTTTAGCAAGATTAAAAATTGTTGTGGGCAATAAGCACTCATATCAGAGTCAAATAAAGGCAAAATAGTATGGCAATTCGCATGAATAAAAAAACCAACAAAATTAAAAAAGTGGTTAAAAAACAGCCTAAGATTAAGGCTAAAAAAGCTCAAGCCAAAACTACTGCAAATTTCAAGATACCTAGTGGCAAGTATGTTGAAGCCGTGGGTCGTCGCAAAACTGCTAGTGCTAGAGTAAGAATTTATGAAGGCAGTGGTGATTTGCTAGTTAATGACCAATTAGTAGCTGACTATTTTTCTGGTATCAGAAATGCTGCAGCCATTTACATGCAGCCTTTTAATTTAACTGGTACAAAAGGTAAAATTTCTTTTTCTGTTAAAGTTAGTGGCTCAGGTAAGAGGGCTCAGTTAGACGCGGTAGTTCATGGTATATCAGGTGCACTAGTCAAATATAATCCTGAATTTCGTACCTTTTTAAAGCCGGTTGGCTTAATGACGAGAGACGATCGCATGAAAGAAACTCGCAAAGTTGGTATGGGTGGAAAAGCTCGTCGTAAGCGTCAATCTCCAAAACGTTAAATTTGTTTATTTTTGTTAATTATATTTTTTTTACAATAAAAAAACCCACTTATTAAGTGGGTTTTTGTTAATATTAAACTAATTTACCAAATTTCTCTTTTAAGAGGTTTGCCGACGCGGAAATTGACTACGCGATGACCTTTAACAAGCTGGCGTTTAGTTTTGTCACCAAAAGGTTCAACGTGCTTATCATCTACCTTGCCAACATAGAAAGTACCAAAACCAGAAATGACAACTTTGTCGCCTTTTTTTAAAGTACGAATAATTTCGTCAAAAATTGCTTCGACAGCTTCATTTGCAGCCTTTTTGGTTAAATGGGCTTTTTTGGCTACGATATTAATCAGTTCAGACTTGGTCATTGTTTACTCTTTCTTTTTTAATTTATAATTTGCCTTTTTACGTATCAATTAGTGTACTAGTTTGAGTTATTAAGTCAAGTGGCAATTAAAGCATTTTTTGTTGATGTAGCAATACAGACACCATTCCTAGGAAATCGTAAGCGAAGTCACGAGTGCTTGCATAGCGACCCTTAACTGTGGATTGATGTAATTCATCAGTCATAGCATAAAATAGAGCCAAAAATAAAGGCCACAAATAATGTTTTTTGTTTAGTGATTGCGCTGGATTACTAACAAGGTAAGCACGGAAAATTAAATAATAGAGCACAGCATAAACAAGCATATGAGCTATTTTTTTGAAGATAAAATCTAATACTGAGACTTTAAATCCTGGCAATGTTGTTTGATCAGATAAAATGAAAATTAACATTGCCCACAGCACACTAGGTAGGTAGACTTTTATATAAAAAATCCAAGATTTTTGTCTAGTGATTTGGCTTTTGCTCATAGCTTAATAGAATTGCAGCGACAATAAATAAAGAACTTCCTATTATAGCATTGACAGTGGCTGTTTTAAGAATTCTTTGCCCCAAAAAAACTAGACGGGAATTAGAAAAATGTTGACTGTTTTGACACTTAATGTTTAAGTTTTTAAAGTTTTGATAATTAGCAAAGTATTTTTCTGAAATATCTTGATTGTTAAGTGTTTCTTGTTGTTTATCTGGCGGCTTACTTATTTGCTCTAATTTTAGTTTTTGCTCATTTTCTTGATTTTGATCGGTACTAATTATTGGACTAGGATTACTAATAGGAGTAATGGAAGGAACACTAGTTGGGGTAAGAGTAGGCTTAGTGCTTGGACTGGGAGTTATATTTAAGGCCAGGGGACTGGGTTTACCAAGAATAAATGATGGGTTTTCAGTATCAGTTCGTAACCAACTCATGTCTTTCTGGCTGCTACTATAAGTCATTTCGTCAATGATTAAGCCCTCTGCATTTTTCAAAACAACACTATCACCACCATTATTAAGTCCTGATAATTCAATTAGTAAAAGTTTTCCTAGCCAATTTTCATCTCCACTAAATTGATAAATAACACGCCCCTCATCACTGATAGTAAAGTTACTGTAATCTGTAGAGTTAATGGGGCTTTCTCCAAGTTGCAGTATTTCTACCCACTCACTTCCTGCACTGGGATTAGGAAAAACTTCATTAATGATAAGTGGCGCCAGCAATGGGTTCACTCAAATATTATTAACTATAAATTAAACAAATATTTGACAATAGAAGTTGAATATTAAAAAACCAGCTCATCTGAGCTGGTTTTTCTTGGTTTTTAAAGCAATTACTTGATTTAATAACGGTTGCTACGGCCACCTGAACGGTTACCTCCGTAGTTGCGTTGACCACCGAAACCACCACGTTGGTTATCACGGGGTTGGCGGGGTCTAGCCAAATTAACGATGACTTCTCGGTCACCAATCTTTTGACCACTCATGCCATCAATGGCAGCTTGAGCTTCTTCTTCGCTGTTCATTTCGATAAAGGCAAAGCCTTTTGGTCGACCTGACATACGATCAGTGATCAAGTTTACATTGGCGATTTCGCCAAATTTTGAGAAAACTTCTTGCAGTTCCTCTTGAGTAGTACTAAAAGGTAGATTGCCAACAAAAAGTTTCTTTTTGTTTGGTTCTTCTTGTCTATAATCAGACATGTTTTCCTTTTTTCTGTTGCAAAAATTTTTGCAACAATAATAATAATTACCCTTATAATTAAGGGTCATCTTGTGTTTTGAACTATGGAGGAAATAATATTGGACCTCGGCACGTTTTCAATCTAAGACTGAGTATATTATATCATTAAATCACCAGAAAACTAGAGTTTGTGCCTTTTGGTGCTTCTGGAGGGAATCGAACCCTCGTTTTTGGTTCCGGAAACCAATGTTTTATCCACTAAACTACAGAAGCAAAACTTAGTTTATATAATTATTTGTTGCTTATATTTTAGATTTTAACTATTGTACTATAATAAGAGGTATGCAGGAGCTAAATATTGCCATTATTGTTGGGACTAAGCGAAGAGAGAGGGAATCTATAAAGATTGCTGAGCTCATTTATAAGGTGGCTGAGAGTTTTGTTGGTTTTAGACCTAGGATGATCGATCCGCTTGAATTTGATTTTTCCAAAAATGATCTTGAACCAAGCCTTAGTAACAATAATTTTAAAAAAATTATTGAAGAAGCGGATGCGCTTTTAATAGTAGTTCCTGAATATAATCACTCCTATCCAGCCATTCTTAAACGAGTTTTAGACAGCGAGTATAGTGCTTATTTTCATAAGCCTGTAGCTTTGGCTGGAGTTTCTAGTGGACCCTGGGGAGGTGTGAGGGCGATTGAGTCCATACTACCGGTGTTACGAACATTAGGGCTAATAATTTCCAGGCAAGATTTAAATTTTCCAAATGCTCAAGATCTTTTTGATCAACAGGGAAATTTAATAATAGATGACAAATATTTAAAAAGAATTGAAAAATCCCTAGAAGAATTATTGTGGTTGGCTAAAACTTTAAAATGGGGCAGGGAGAATCTCTCTTAATCTCTTAACTTAACGAGTTTAGTCCTTAATCATTTGCTTGTACAGGTTATTATTTCTTGCGGTATTTTTTGGCCAGCAAAAGGGTGTTTTCTAACAGACAAGCAATAGTCATTGGCCCTACTCCTCCAGGAACTGGAGTGATATATTTGGCAATTTTTTCAACTTCAGTAAAATCAACATCACCAGTTAAGCCTTGATCAGTACGATTGATGCCAACATCAATCACTATGGCTCCTTTTTTAACCATGTTTTTCTTAAGAAAATTAGCTTGGCCTAAGGCAGCAATAACAATATCGGCTTGGGCACTAGTTTCAGTCAAATTCTTTGTTTTGGAATGACAAATCTCTACTGTGGCGTTGCTAGCCAAGAGCATAAGCGCAATAGGTTTACCAACAAGGTTACTGCGACCAATGATCACCGCTTTTTTACCTTCTAAATCAATTTTATATTCTTCTAACATTCTCATGATCCCTTTGGGAGTGCAGGGAGCTAGTAAGTCGTTGAGTTTGGGTAAGCGTTTTTGTAAGCAGAGTTCACCAACATTATAGGGATGAAAAACATCAACATCTTTGTGCGGGTCAATATTATCAATTATGATTTTTTCGTCTAAATGCTTGGGTAGTGGCAATTGAACTAAAATAGCGTGGATTTTTGGATTATTGTTTAGCTTTTTAATTTCAACTAACAATTTATCCTGTGTTATATTTTTATCTAAAATAATTTTTTCACTATAGAAACCAACTTTTTTACAAGCTTTTTCTTTGCTGTTTACATAAACCTGGGAAGCTGGATCGCTGCCAACTAAAAGCACTGCTAAGCCTGGTTTAAAATTTAAGGCAGCTACTTCTTTTTTAATTTTATTTTGGATTTTTTTTGATAGGGCACGACTATCAATTAACTGAGCCATAAGTTTACTCCAGACTTCTCTTATTTTAATTGAGAAGTTTTAAAATAACTAATAATTTTTTAGTTTATTTGTAGCAGCCAACTAACTAAAACAAACCCACGATAAGGTCTTGATCATTAATATCGATATTGTCTGAGGCAGGTTGTTTAGGTAAGCCTGGCATAGTCATAATGCTGCCAGCAATTACTACAAAGAAACCAGCACCAGCGCTGAGACGAATTTGCCTCACTTTGATTTTAAAGTTTTCTGGTCTACCTAGCAATTTAGGATTATCTGAAATTGAAGACTGAGTCTTGGCCATACAAATTGGCAAATCAGTGATATTCCATTTTTCAAATCTTCTTATTGCTCTGCGAGCAGCAGCACTCCAAATTACTCCATCTCCTCCATAAACTTTTTTCACTATTTCTTCCACTGAGTTTTTAAGGCCTTTTTTGGGATTATAGATATAACTAAAGTTATTTTTATGTTGAACTAGCTGTAAAACTTCTTTGGCTAAATCTTGACCACCCTTTGCACCCTTAGCCCAGACATCAGACATAATGGCCTTGGTACCGCGTTCTTCACAATATTGTTTAATTAGTTTAATTTCCTGTGGGGTATCAGTACTAAACTTATTAACAGCTACTACTAGTGGTAAACCAAATTTTTTGATGTTTTCAATGTGTTTGCCGAGGTTAGCTAGGCCAGGTTTCAATTCGCCTTGACCATGATGTTTTAGTGCTCGAATAGTGCTAACTAAAACTACGGCATTTGGTTTGAGTTTACCAATCCGACATTTAATGTCTAGGAATTTTTCAACACCTAAGTCAGCACCGAAGCCAGCCTCAGTGACTACGATATCCGCTAATTTTAGAGCTGTTTTAGTAGCAATTAAAGAGTTGCAGCCATGAGCAATATTAGCAAATGGGCCGCCATGAATAAAAGCTGGTGATCCCTCTAAAGTTTGTACAAGGTTGGGTTTAATTGCATCCTTGAGTAAAACTGTCATTGCTCCGGCAGCTTTTAAATCTTTGGCAGTTATTGGTTCACCTTTAGTATTAGTGGCAACAACCATCTTTTCTAGACGCTTTTTTAAATCTTTAATGTCTTTTGCTAAACAAAGAACAGCCATTACTTCTGAAGCAACAGTGATATCATAACCGTCTTCTCTAACTAAGCCATTAGCTGAACCCAAAGCTATCACAATTGATCTCAGACTACGATCGCTCATGTCGACACAGCGCCTCCAAGTAATTTTGCGTGGATCAATTTCGAGACTATTGCCGTGATGAATATGGTTGTCAATTAAAGCAGCTAATAAGTTATTAGCTGCACCGACAGCATGTAGATCACCAGTAAAATGAAGATTAATGTCTTCCATGGGTAAAACTTGAGCATGACCTCCACCAGCTGCTCCACCCTTAATACCAAAAATTGGACCAAGAGAAGGTTCGCGCAAGCAAATCATTGATTTTTTACCCAAACTCCATAATGCTTGCCCCAAACCTACAGTGGTTGTAGTTTTGCCTTCACCAGCAGGAGTGGGAGTCATGGCAGTAACTAAGACTAATTTGCCATCTTTTTTTTGACCAATTTTTTTTAAAATATCTAAGCTAATTTTGGCTTTTGTACTGCCATAATATTCTAAATATTTTTCATCAATGGCAATTGATTTTGCAATTTCTTTAATTGGCTTAAGTTTAGCTGCTTGAGCAATTTCAATATCCGATTTCATTAAAACCCTTTCTATTTATTAGAGGTTTTTAATTATTAATTAATTTAATATTCGCCCAGGACAGGAAATTTTTTACAAAGTTGAATTACTTGTTTTTGAACTGCTTTAATTTTTTTGGAAGAGGCAATGAGTTTTTTACGGACTGAGCTCTTTTTTACTTGGGCAAAAGTAATATTTTCTTCTTTTTGAATTCTAGCAATGTCTTCAATTATTTCACTAATCCAGTTGGCAATTTTGCTCATTTGTGCTTCTTTCATTCCTCTGCTAGTTAAGCCTGGTGTACCCATTCTGATGCCAGATGGATAAAAAGGTGGATTGGTGTCGAAAGGCACACTGTTGCGATTGAGTACGATGTTGGCTGCTTCTAATGCTTCTGCCGCTAAATTACCAATTACTCCCTTATTTTTTAAATCAATTAAGATAAGATGAGTATTGCTTCCTCCAGCCACCAAATGAAATCCCTTGCTTTTTAATTCTTTGGCTAAAACTTGGCTATTTTTAATTACCTGTTCTCCATATTTTTTGAAACGGGGAGACATGGCCTCTTTTAGGGCAACGCCAATACCAGCAATAGTATTGATATGAGGACCACCTTGTAGTCTAGGGAAAACCGCACTATCAATAATCTTTGGTAAATCAGGATTTTTCTTTATGCCTTTCTTAGTAACCATAATCATGGCGCCTCTTGGCCCACGAAGAGTTTTATGAGTGGTGGTGGTAATCACATGCACGTGTGGCGCGGGTGAAGGATAAGCTCCAGAAACAATCAATCCAGCCAAATGAGCAACGTCAGCCATCAAATAGGCACCAACTTTATCGGCAACTTTGGCAAATTTAGCCCAGTTAACTTTTAATGGATAAGCAGTAATACCAGCTACAATAATTTGAGGCTTATGTTTAATGGCTAATTTTTCAATTGCCTCATAATCCATTTTGCCTTCTTTATTCAGAGTGTAAGCTACTGAATTGTAGTAGATGCCAGAAGTTGAAACCTTAGAGCCATGAGTTAGGTGTCCACCGTGTGACAGATCTAAACCCAAAATGGTGTCTCCAGGTTTTAGTAGTCCCAAATAAACAGCTAAGTTAGCTGGAGAACCAGAGAGAGGTTGAACATTAGCATGAACTACACCAAAGGCTTCAACTGCTCTTTCTTTGGTTAAGTTTTCGATTAGGTCAACATATTTTTGACCCTGATAATATCTTTTATTGGGATAGCCCTCAGCGTATTTATTTCCCAAGCAAGTACCAACTGCTTGTTGAACTGCTTCTGAAGCAATATTTTCTGAAGGAATCATCATCAATGTTTCCTCCTGCCTCTTACACTCCTTTTTAATTAAATCAGCCATTTCTGGGTCAGTTTTTTTTAATTGGGGAATGTAGGTCTTCATAGTGATGAATCCTTTTTGATTAAATAATTTTAAAAATGGTGTCTCTGCGACAACAGTGTTATTATATGGTCAAGCCTCTATTAATTCAAGCAGGCTAAAAAAAGTCTATGAATCAACATTTTTCAGATAAAAAATCATTGGCAATCATAAAGAAAAAAGAAGCACTTAGAAATGAAATGAAATTTAAACGTGTTCAACTGAGCGATGAAGAAATAAAAGCTAAGTCTCAAACAATCGAAAAAAAAGTTCTAGCTTTACCTGTTTTGCAACAAGCAAAAATCATTATGTGTTATGTGTCCAGGGATACCGAAGTAACTACGCACCAATTAATTAAGAACTTATTAAGAATGGGCAAAACAGTAGCAGTGCCTTTTATTATTAAAAAGGGTTTAATGAGAGCAGCAGTCATTGAAGATTTTTCACAATTATTCGTGGGTGACTTTAATACCTTGCAACCAAAAATAAAAAATTTTTTGGACGAGAAGATTGATTTAAACCTAGTGCCTGCCTTGGCAGTAAGTAAAAAGGGAGATCGTCTGGGTTGGGGAGCAGGATTTTATGATCGCTTTATTATTGATCATCAACCAAAATTAAATTTAGCTTTAGTTTTTGAAAGTCAATTAGTTGACCAATTACCAGTAACTAGCTTTGATCAAAAAATGGACGGGGTAGTAACAGAGAATCGCTCTATTTTTTACCACAATTTGTAAGACACGGTCACCAATTTAGCAATTTTGAAGGTGCCGTTAAGAGCTGCTTCTTCATTAAAATCTTGGTCTAAAAAATCTGGCCTACTAGAAATTGTAGAGCTAGTTTCACTAGATTGTTCACTCAGAGCAATCATCTTTCGAATAAACTTAAAGTTTTTTCTACCTATGTTTGATACTTGATCCTTTGCGTCTCTAAGTGCCTCTTTGGTAGCTTGTTCTTCTAACTTTTTTTGATTTTCGACATTGAGCACTGGTTGATTGACCAAGGAAGCTCCAGCGCTATATAGATTACCAACGAGTTCTGATACGGATGCTACGTTGTTAGTTTTGGCTGTCATTTGAATAGAGGATTGAAAACCTTCTAGTCCTGCCGCAGCTAAGCCAGCTGGATAAGAGACTACTTGTGATTCGGCAATGTCGCTTTCAGCAATTCCACTACCAGTTAATAAAATCCTAATACTTTCAGCCTTATTTTTTACAGCGTTAATCGAATCTGGAGAGTTGGGGGCGTTGGCGTTTATTGTCAGCGTGATGGTGGCACTGGTGGCTGGAACAGAAACCTGTCCCAAGCCTCTGACGGTTACAACCATTGGGGAGGAAATCCATTGCCAGATAAAAAGAACAGGAATGAAAATGACTAAAGATATTAGAATTGTTGCTAAATTTATTTTTTTAAAATAATTCAAATAGTTAGTTTTAACTTTTTGAGTTTCTACTTGCTGAGCCACTGGCTCATTGGGAAAGGAGTTTTCGGCAGGATTCATATACTATCCATAGTGAAACATTTCAAAGGATTTGTCAATGTTTTTTCTTAGTTGTGGTTGGCTATAATAATTTAATTATAGTAAACTATTTTAGTATAAACAAAATAGGTGATTTATTGCCTATTCTTTTATGTTTTAACTCAATCAAATGCAGATTAGACAATCTAAATCACTTAATAAAAAAATAAAAAAACCTCGTCAACTTTGGTTGTCTTCCATCCTCACTCTCTTTATCTTTGCTACTACTATAGGTGGCTATTTTTTAGTTCAAAATAGCCAAGACATTAGAAGAAGTGCTAGTGAGCCATACGACACCTGTATCAAAGAAGGTGGTAATTGGAGTTCTACCACTCCCTGTTGTATTGGTTTAGTTAAAGTAACTTCTCCTTACGGTTATTTTTGTGGTAAAGCTGGTACTTGTACTCCAGGTGCTACTAAATGTGAAAAGGAAGGCACTCTCTATTTTGAATATCTCTGTGATAGTTCTGGTTATTACCAAAAGAATAAACGTTGTGATTTTGGTTGTAGTGGTAACAGTTGTCAAGCTGATGGTTGTACTCCTAATAGTAAACGTTGTGCTAGTGATGGCAGTGCTATTGAAACTTGCAGTAGTGATGGGACTGGTTGGACTAAGCAATCTTGTTCTAGTAACACTACTTGTAGCTCTCAAACTTTAACTTGTGTTAGTAACACTCCAACTCCAACTCCGGTTCCAACTCCGACTGCAGCTCCAACTCCAACTCCTGCAGTTAGTTGTATCAAAGAAGGTGGTAATTGGAGTTCTACCACTCCCTGTTGTATTGGTTTAGTTAAAGTAACTTCTCCTTACGGTTATTTTTGTGGTAAAGCTGGTACTTGTACTCCAGGTGCTACTAAATGTGAAAAGGAAGGCACTCTCTATTTTGAATATCTCTGTGATAGTTCTGGTTATTACCAAAAGAATAAACGCTGTGATTTTGGTTGTAGTGGTAACAGTTGTCAGACTAGTGGCTGTACTCCTAACAGTAAACGCTGTACTAGTGATCGCAGTGCTATTGAAACTTGCAGTAGTGATGGGACTGCTTGGACTAAAAGATCATGTTCTACTAACACTACTTGTAGCTCTCAAACTTTAACTTGTGTGAGTAACACTCCAACTCCGACTGCAGCTCCAACTGCAAGTTGTGAAGGTACTTGTTATACCAACTCTTCTTGCAGTGCTATAGGTAAAGTAGAAGCCTCTGGTTCTTGTTTAAAAAGCACTTCAATTTGTTGTAAAGAAGCCGCCGCTGGTATTGCCAATGTTGTTGATACAGAATTGAAAGCTAAAGGAGAGCCTTGTAGTAACAGCAGCGAATGCATTACTGGTGAATGTGCTAGAACTTACATCAACAATATAGGTCAGCCAGTGTTTCTTGCTGAATATTTGTGTGTTCCTTCAATGGTTGAGCAAGATCAAAGCATAGTTCAACAAAATGAAAACGCTCTTTTACTTGGTGCCACAGGTGCTGTGGCTGCAACAACTGTTGTTGCAGGAGGAGTGGCGGTGGGAGCAGCTGCAACTACTCTTCCAGCTCTTACTCCACTTGGTCTTTATTCTTATGTCACAGCCACTCTAGCAACAGCTCCTGCTTGGGTACAAACAGGTTTAACTGCTACAGGACTTGCTGCCGGTTGGTCATCGGTAGCTGGAGGAACTTATGCTTGTGTTAATGATCCCAATTCTGACGCTTGCAGTGCTTTTGTAAGTGGAATTATGGTTAATCCAGCTGGATTGATGCAACTAGCTTCTGCTACTGACAGTTTTATTAGTAATAGTTATAGAACAGTCAATAATTTTTTAACCCAACAAATAGATGATATGTTTGACTTTGAGCCTAGCTTTGGTTCTTTGAATGGCATTTCTGTGGATGATATGAATTATATGGATGTCATGGATCAAAATATTTTGGGACCTCAAATTCAAGGAAATGTTTCTTCTCCAGCAATTAATTCCGCAGCTTCTCAAGCAAATCAATTAATAGAACAAGGTCTTTCTCCGGAAGAGGCTGTTGCTCAAGTTACCCATGGAATTTTTGATGATAAATATCAAGAAGGCTATGGTCTTGCTGGTGATGCTGTTCGGTCTTTTGAGGACATGGTTGAATTAGAGTGTGGAGTACAATGTCGACATATTTCTCAATTTTCCACTGCTTTGGCCAATGAAGTTGGATTGTCTGCAGACTTTGCTAATTTTAATCTTTCTCATGGTCAACAAACTTCAGGTCATGCTGTTACTTTAATTCAAAACATGGATGGCAGCTTAGGTGTAATTGACGCTACTAACAACATGTTCAATCAAGATGTAGGTGCTTATATTAATCAAATTATTGATTCGGGCTATATTCCAACGAGCAATATCGAAGGAGCAATGCAGGGCTTGATATATCAAATTCCTTAATTAATATTATTTTTGATTAAATTTATAAAAAAGGAAATTTATTATTTAGAAAAGCACTACTCAGATTTTGTAGTTAAATGTTCAGTAAAATTTAACATTTTTAAAACAGGTTTGTCATTTAAAATAACTATATTAATTGCACAATTCATCATTTGGTAATCTTCGCCTTCTTGGTAGATAGCTTTAATAGATGACAATCTTGCATCGCCAAACATGTTTCGTAAATAATCCAAGATTGCTCCTCCATGAGTAACGAGCACTATGTGTTCGTTTTTATTAGCAACTTCTTTAATGCAGTTTTCAACTCTTTGGCCTGTAGTAAAAGATGAATCGCCATACTTGGGAATGTATTTGCGATTATTAGTTGCTCTATTCCATTCTTGTGCAAATTCTTGATGAGTAATAGAGAAATCACTTCTGTGCATTCTTTCTACCAAAGAATCATGCAGACTATATTTCAAACCAATTTGTGAAGCTATATGCTGTGCTGTTTCGACAGTTCTTTTCAATGGACTGGAAACTATTTTATCAATTGGAAATTGATTTAAAAACTTACCAGTTTCTTGTGCTTGTATAATGCCAATATCAGTTAATTGGGGATCTCCTACGTGAGATTGTTTTTGTCCGTGTCTAATTAGGTAAATAGTCATCATATGTAGTATAGAGTTTTTTTATAGTTATTATAGTTAATAAAACAATTGTGAATACTTAATTTATTAAATATCTAAAGCTTTAATTGTTTCTATGATGTTTTTATCTTTAGTAAATCTGTTATTTTTTGCTAAAATTTCTTTTTTAGTACACCACTCTGTAGCAAAAATATTTTCTTCTTTAGCTGGATTATGATTAGTATCGATTTTTACTTTGCCTAGTACAGAGCATCGATAGCCGACACAAACAACATGTATTTGGTTTTCTTTTTTTTCAGTTATTTTATCTGGATTAAAAATAAAACTCCAAGCACCAAGCACTTGGTGAACTTTAATATCTAAACCAACTTCTTCTTTAACTTCTCTAATTAAAGCTTGATCTAAGTTTTCGCCAAATTTAACTCCACCTCCAGGGAAATCAATAATATCAACTGAAATGCCATTTTCAATAATTCTCTCGTGAACCAGCAAAATTTTTTGTTTGTGAACTATTAGCGCTTTGACTGCAGGGCGCATGCGTCTATTATGATTTTTGGTTTTTGACATATTAAGTTATTGAGCTTTAAAACCCATAGCCACCATATGAGTTGTGGGGAAATTTAATTTTTTTAATTCTCCGTGTTCGTCTCTATTATAAAGCTTTACTTGTTCTTTTAGCCAATTATCTAAAATATATTGATTAGGATTAGTCTCTACCTTGACATTAGTAAAACCGATTTGTTCAAGCACTTTATGGGCTTCTTCCAAAGTCCAATAAGAATATTTTTCATTGATTTCGTTTTGCCAATTATCCCTATATTCTTTACGCATATAAAACTCATAAGCCCATTCGAGATCTAGTTCGATTAACTGAGTTTCATCATTTTGTTTTTTAAATGCAAAATCAAAAGCATTGCCGCCAGCAAACTCACGATGAAAACATTGAAAAAGAGCCATAGTAGATAGTTTTTTATAATCAATTTTTTCTTCTAGTTTGATTGAGTCAAAGTTTTGGCCATCATCTACCCTAATTTTCATTAAAACTTTTTTACTACTAGGTTTAACAAAATCACGAATGATGATTTGACCACCGGGTTTGAGTTCTACCAAAGTGTTTTTTAAAGCTGTAACCATTCGTTGTGGTCCACCTCCAAAAGAGGCTATTTCATGTCCACTAGTAGAAAAATATTTTATGTCAACTGAATTTTCTGCAAAATTTTGTTGAGCAGCATCAGCTATTAGCCAAGAAATCTCTCGATCATAAGGGGAAATATCGCGATATTTATGTGTGATGTCTACGGCAACCATGTCAATTTTTTTGCCAGATTTTTGAATTTTATCTAAAATACTTTCAGCAACTTTACCAGTGCCAGAGCCAGCGTCAACAATAAACATTTTATTTTTAATATTACCAAAATAATTGAACAGAGTTTCTGTCTTATAGATGGTGGCAGCATCCATTCTACCAGTATAAGATTCTAAATCTCTTCCTTGATTAGCCCGCCTCATTTTTTCTAAAAATTCAGATTTCATGATTAGGGCAGATTATAAAACAAAAACCCTAATTTATATAATGAATCCCCCATGAGAATAGAGTCGACAAACAACTTCACCATTGTTGGATATTTCCTCAGTACCAGTAAAATTTGCTAAATCACCAGTAGCTTTGAAAGTATATTTCCACTCTCCATTGATAAATTCTTTTGGACCTCTAACCGGGATATTGTCGCCAGATCCTGACATCAGAGCTGGTCTTAAAATTGAATCAAATAGTTTTTCACTAATCTTGTCACTGATAGCAAAACCATAGTAATTCATGCCCCAAATTGCTTTTTTGTCCTGATAAATTATTTCCTCACCAATAAATTTGCTTGTGCCAAAAAAAGTATCGTGAAACTCTAAATTGCCTTTTTGAAAATGATAGTCTTTTGAGCCTGGACGGAGGGAAGTAACCTGCTTGATACCCTCATTAGCATAGGTATTTTGATTAGCTTGGCGCAGGAAAGAGTCGATGGTAGAAATTAAAGAGTTTGACATATTGTAATTATAGTGCAAATGGCGGAGCACCGAATTTGTGACCTGTACATTGTTATAGTTTTAATTATTTCTCCAGTTAATATTTCTTAGCCAATCAAGTACAATTAAATCATAGTTTGAAGTCAAGTAAAAGCACTCTTTGCTATATAGAGCATGGGTTTACAAGGTAATTTTTAATAGAGAAATTTATGGAAAAAGGATCAGAGAAATTTGCTAAACAAATAGAAAGTTTTGCAACAGATAGATTGAAAAAGTCTGGTTTAGGTATGACTTATGTTCTCCAAGAACAAGGTGGGCTTAAAATAGCCGAAGACGATGCTTTAAAGTTGTCCACCGAAATGCAGGCTAAAGTAACAAACTTATTGGGAATCACTGAGTTAAGTTCACAACTTCGTCACTCACTATTTGAACAAGCAACAGAGGGTGTTATAGAAGATAAATCAAGCTTTAACCCTGAATCAAGAAATATTCTTAATCAGAATGAGTTTGTAGGACAACTTCTAGGGCAAAATCCCAAACTAATTGATAAGTTGGCTGAAATAACGGCGAAGGCACGAGTTTTTATTGATCTATTAAGCCAACAACCAAACGACACACTTAAGGATATTGAGATTAAAGTTCAAACTTGGGAACACACAATAGATCAAATTGCTCGAGTTTTATGTAGCAGTGAAACCGAGGAAGCTCACTATCGAAGTCTTGTTCAAAATAATATTACAAAATTGAATAATCCGTCTCAGCGAATAATTAAGGGATCAGATGGAAAAAGTAAATCATCGGAAATTGAGAGTTATTCTTCAAGGCTTGATAAGTTGATTAAGAAACCTAGAGCTATAGAATTTATTTCTTCATATTTGGAGCCAGATCAAGGAAAAAAACTTGCGGATAACGTAATCGATGAATATTTAGAAACCGCTTTTACCCTTAATGCCGTAAGAGTCTTAAATAGGATACAGTGTCCGCTTGGTTTTAACGCTAAATTTAGAAAACTTACCTCATGTTTGGAGGGACGCGAAACCGATTCAGCTTATATGCAAATCATTGAAGATAATGGTCTTGCCGAGGAGTTCCTCAAACTAAGAAGTGAAACTAAACAGATTAACGGATCGTCTCAAACAGATGATGAAAAAAAACAGAAGGTTCAAGAGCTTAATGATAATTTCAAAGAGAAGTGTCGACCAATCATCAAAAAATCATTTATTGAGGGAGAGGATCAAGATGAGGTAATTGATTTAGTAGGAGCCAAAGAAAAAATCGCTAGTTTAAATGCTCAGGCTAGCGAAATAAATTTGTCAACTTTAAGTGAAGAAGAAAAAAAACAACAATTAGCTAATTTAGATAGACAGATGCAATCATTGTTGATCCCTATTGCCAATAAAGTTGAGCGACTTTTCCCCCACCAAAGCTCTACTAATCTTGCAGACGTATTGGAAAGAGAAGAGGCAATTTGTGCTGGCAAAGTAAATGTTCTTTTGGCCATTTCAAAGTACTTAGGCATTAACGCTCGAGCTAATTCAGTTAAGGAAATTCTTGATAATAATACATCTGGACATGTATGCTACGAATGTGACCTTCCTAGTGGAGTAAAACTAGTAGTAGATGCTAATTTTAGCAATAAATATGGGCTTGAAGGAAAAACAGATGAAGAGTTAATTACCCACATACGGAAAAACAATCCTGGAATAAGCGATTCTGAACTTGAATCATCACTGAGATATACTCACTTGGCAATAGCAAATGCTCAATTTATTTCGACAGATTCTAGGGTATTGACATATGTAACCGAAAAGACAGGAAAAATTGCAGCAAGTAATGAACAACTACAAGAGGCGAGAAACAATCCAAACCTGCTAATTAGAATTAATCCTTACACTGGTCAAAAGGAAATATGGAAAGCTAATGTTCCTTATCCACATTTAGTCACTTCTCCAGACAAAGATGGGTTTTTGCACATCAATTCTTCTTTCACCAATAATACTGCTCATTTCATAACAAGAGACTATGAAGAAGTTGGAATATATTTATTCAAAAAACAGATTGAAATGAGCCCTTATAATGCTAGGGCATATACAGGCTTAGCAGGCTTGCTTTCAGAAGAGAAAGGTATTGTTTTTCTTGAGAAGATTAAGGAGTCGTGGCCCAATCTTTATTGGGAAGGAATGAGTACTGAACACGCATTAATGTATGCTTACCAGGATAACCTAGAGATGGCTATTCAATTATTTGAAGAAACAAAGGTTAAAAATACCCCTATTTATTGTAGGGAAGTACATAAATTATCACAATACATTCTAAGTAAAGCGAATAAAGAAACTGGAGAAGAAGTAGCTAAACTTAAAACAAGGGTAAAAGTTTTAATGGAATCTGCGAAAAGGGAAAATCCTTCGGCTTTTTATTCGGATAAACTCAATATCATAGAAATGGTTAAATTGTATGATGGTCAGACGAATAAAAAAATTGAAGTCTATGAAGAATTTAGGACAGCTCAAGAATCAATTTTTTGGGACACAAGTGATTATACACCTCCTTTTCAGAAGTTAATGGAATTTTATATTGAACAAAGTAGAATTGAACCTTCTGTTCGTGATAGCGCTATAGCGTTTGTTAAGGAAATAAAAACACGAAAAGATAGATTTTATAATAAAAAACTTTATTCATATGCTACAGATCTTTATTTGCAAAAAGAAAATTATAATCTAGAGTCGGCTATTAGCATGCTGGAAGAGGTAAGAGTAAATTTTTCGCAAGCATTTTTTCAAGAAAATAAAAATGTTGCCACTTTAGCCAAGCTCTATGAAGAACAGCAGAGTAACGATGAAGCAATCGCTTTGTATGAAGAATCAAAACTAACAAATCCAGACTCATTTTGGAATGGCAAGTATGACCAAATATATGGAAGTTTAGTGAGTTTATATATGAGACTCAAGCAAACTGATAAGGCTATCGCAATATACGAGGAGGCAAGGGTCATGAGTCAACAATTTTGGGAAGTTTCTTATAATGGAGGTTATTCTCAACTCGTAAAATTGTATGCAGAAGTTGGAAAAATTTCAGAAGCTATTGCGCTAAGTCTCGAAGCTCGAACAAAGGATTTAAATTTTTTAAATCCAGAAAGTCATTATGGTGGCTATATTCAACTAGCCTCCTTATATGAGCAAAATGGACAAATAGATGAGGCAATTATTACTATGTTGCAAGGACAAGAGTCCGATAAGAATTTTTGGAAGAAAGACTATTCTAATCCGAACGCATTTAAGCTTATTGATTACTATGAAAAAATTGGCAAGACAAATGAAGCTATTGTAACGCTAGAAGGCATACGAGAAAAAAATGCTGATTATTGGAAAACAGATTATTATTGGATTTGTAAACTTTACGATAAAACAGGTAACCATGAAAAAGCAAAGCAAATTCGTACAGAATTGATTGATATTTATGAAGAATTAAGACTTTCTGATGAAGATTTGTTTTATCGTTCCACAGAAAAATTGGCCCAGCTGTATCTTGATGAAGGTCAAACTCAAAAGGCTATCAAAGCTTTGGAGGAAGGCAAAGACAATTTTGATTACTTTCCAATCAGAAACATCATTACCCTGGCTGAATTATATCTTCAGAATAATGATAGAGAAAAAGCTAAATCAGCTTACGAGGACGCCATTAAAGGTTATAAGAGATTTGAGAGACCAGAACTTATTCGACGTCTCATCGATCAAGCTAGAACTAAAGGAATAGAATTATCCGATGCGTAAGCACGCGCTTTGGCTTGTGTGGGACATTTTCCTCATCAATCCATTCAGCGGTATTAGACGGGTCTATAGGAACTTTTAGATACTTGTGGAGAAGGTGGGTCTGGAACCAGTATGTCCCATAGCTAAATGCACCTTTCTTGAGCTAATTATACCCAGAATGGGACAAATAGGACAGTATAAAGAACTGTTTTATTTAGAAATTATCTTTCTTAACAAACTAGTATAAAATTAAGGTATGCAAAAAAAGATTACGGCGGAAGAATATAACCAAGCTTTTAATCAATTAATTGATTTGCCAATAATTGATGTTTTTAAGGCAGCTGGAACAGAGTTGTTCTTTGTTATTAAAGATAAAAATAATGAAGAGTTAAGTTTAACTATTGATGGTATTTGGAATTATAATAGCAATGATTATTTGTTTATGACTGAGTTTAAAGATAATAATGAAACAGCCCTGCAGTTGTATAAGAGAATTGAAGTTTTTGTCGAGCAAAAACTAAAAAATAAAATTAAAGAAATTACTGAATTTAGATTTAGTAAAACAGCCAAAACTGTATCAATTATATTCAATGATCAAAGTGTCATAAATGTTTTACCTAATCGTTTTGGTCTTATTTCCATCTCTAATAATAAGAAAAAGGAGACAACATTGGCGAAACAAATAGATAACTGTCAAATAGCTTTTTTTCATGAAATTGATTAGTCTAACTCTTTTACTTTCAAAATATTTTTTTTAAATTTTTAATTTTTGTTATAATATAGGACGAGAAGGTGTAAAGATCGATCTTAATGGGGTACGTCTGAATAAGATACCGAAACTGGTTCAAGTCCAGCCGCCTTCTCAAGTCAAAATATAAGTTTGTAGTTTTAATTTATTCTTTAATTGTGAATAATTCACCATTTCTACTTAAAACTTCAATCCAACGATTTTCTTCTTCAATGCAATGAATAATTTTTTTATTTTCAAATTCAATAAAAATTTCTTTTGGTTCCTTAAAAACTTTAATTGATTTTATTTTTGAATTTAATAATTTTTTATCAAAAAAGTTTTTTTTCTTTTCTTCAGAATCAGATTCTATAATTACTTCTTTTCCAGAATCCAAAATTTCCCAAAA
>CAYOIJ010000002.1:0-88764 GCA_964404025.1 uncultured Pseudomonadales bacterium | reverse complement strand
CCTCCGCACAAATCTTTTAACGATGCCTAGTCAAAGCAAATCATATTGGAAAAAACTTATCGGTGAAGAGCTAAAATAGTAAAATATTGACAGTGATTTCTTACTCTTTTATCATAATAAATAAATGGATCATATGCGCCATGATACCCACACAACAAAAAGTCTTTTAAAAGATGAAGACTATTATACTTGCTCAATGCACCCCGAGATAAAGCAAGACAGTCCAGGAAAGTGTCCTAAATGTGGTGGTATGGATTTGGTAAGAAAAAGTGAGATGGAAAATCATGATCATTCTGGTGCAGTAAAGCATGATCACGCAAGCATGATGGCCAGCCCCCAGGCAGCAAGTGACTTTTTAAAACGTTTTTATATTGTTACTGTTCTGCTAATACCCCTGGCTCTTTTCTCAGAACCAGCAGTGAAATTTTTAAATATGCCTGATTTTGCATTAAGGTCTTTGCTAGAATTTGCAATAGCATCAATAATTTTTTATTTTGGATTAATTTTTTTTGAGCACGCTCGTCACGAAATTAGAACCAAACAGTATGGGATGATGACCTTGGTTTCACTAGGTGTTGGTTCTGGATATATATTTTCTATAGCATCTACTTTTATTCCCGGATTAGAGCTTGAATTTTACCTAGAGATCTCAACCTTAATTTGGATACTGCTTTTCGGTCATTTTTTAGAGGCAAAATCTTCTACAGCCGCAGGAGATGCTTTGCAGGAAGTAGCAAAATTACTTCCCAAAAATGCTCATCTTAAGACCAAAATTGGCATAGAAGATGTAGAAATTAATTCACTAAAAGAAAGCGATGTTGTTGTGGTTAAACCGGGAGAAAAGTCCCCCCGCCGATGGTCAAATTATAAAAGGGAGCGGAAGCTTTAACGAATCACATATTACTGGAGAATCAAAACCAGTTAAAAAAAATATTGGTTCGAGGGTTGTTGCTGGGGCAATTAGCATTGATGGTTCTGTAGAAATAAAATTGCTGAGAGTTGGTGCTTCATCTACCATTGGCCAAATTCAAAGCTTAATTGCTCAAGCAAAACAGACAAAACCATCTGCCCAAAGATTAGCAGATAAAGCTTCACAGTGGCTTACTTTTTTTGCTTTGTTTGTGTCATTTTTATCATTATTTATTTGGTTAGTTATTCTTGGACAAACATTTGTTTTTGCGCTAACTTTAGCAATTACTGTACTAGTTATTGCTTGTCCACATGCCTTGGGTTTAGCCATTCCAACCGTTTCGACCATTGCAACAAAATTAGCGGTTAAGAATGGCATTTTTATTAAAGATATGGGAAAAATTGAGGTTGTTAAAAAAACTGATTATGTAGTTTTTGATAAAACAGGCACTCTAACTAAAGGAGAGTTTGGGGTTACCGATATAAGAGTTATTTCAGGTAAAGAAAAAGATTTATTAAAAATTGCAGGCGCAATAGAAACACATTCCTCACATGTGATTGGAATGGCAATAGTGGCTTATTTAAGAGATAAAAATATTTTATTTTCAGAAGCTTCTAAGATTAAAAACCTGGCTGGCAGGGGTATAGAGGGGTATTTTGAAAATAAAAAATATTTTTTAGGCAATCAACATCTTATGGTTGAAAAAGATGTTTGGACAAAACAAACTCAAGAAATATTAGATGAGCTTTCAGTAGAGGGCAAAACACTTGTTTTTATTTCAAATGAGTCTGAGATGCTTGGTGTTATTGCCTTAAGTGATCAAATAAAAAATGAGTCAAGACAAACAGTGAAAGAGCTACATAAGCTGGGAATGAAGGTTGCAATGTTAACTGGTGATATTGAGTCAGTGGCAACTTCGGTAGCCAACGAACTTGATATAGACCTAGTGTTCGCTGAAGTATTGCTAGAAGACAAATATAAACATATTAAAAAACTTCAGGCTCAGGGCAACGTAGTTATTATGGCGGGAGACGGCGTGAATGACGCTCCAGCCCTAACACAAGCAGACGTGGGTGTAGCGATTGGAGCGGGCACTGACGTAGCTGTAGAGGCAGGAGATATTATCCTTACTCAGAGTAATCCGCAGCATCTTGTTAGATTAATAATCTTATCCAAGAAAGTTTACTCAAAAATGTTGCAAAATCTTTGGTGGGCGTTGGGTTACAACATCATCGCTATTCCAGCAGCCGCTGGACTATTTATTCCTTTTGGATTTCGTCTGAGTCCAGCTGTAGGAGCATTATTAATGAGTCTTTCAAGCGTAGTAGTTGTTGTTAACGCCATGACATTGAGAAAAGCCAGATTAACTTTAAATTAATATACTATTACATTAGATACAATAGAGCCCATCATACACAATTAAAGATCTGTCAGGCTTATTTTTTTACTCTTTGTCTTCACCCCTCCAAACCACTTCTTCAAATCTCATTACCCTTCCATCCTTAACAGTGATACCTTCTTTCTTGAGGAGATTTATCTTCTTTTTAATTGCTGGTCCATCCTTTTTGCCCATAAAACCACCAAGTTTGCCATTGGAGTTGACTACTCTGTGACAAGGAATTCTAGGAGCACGGGGATTGTTTTTTAATACCTGGCCTACGGCTCGATAAGCTTTTGTTTCTAGGATTTCTGCTAGCACCTTGTAGGTAGTCACTTTACCCTCTGGAACTTTTAATAAGAGCTCATAAATACGATTGGCAAAAGCTGACATAAAAATATTATCTCATACTCAAATAAGAAGAAGCACTACCAGATAGTAGCTGTAGTAAAAAAATGATATGATATCAATCAGTTATTATAAATAAGGATTGATATAAATTCATGAAAAAAATAATAATTATTTTAATCACTGCTTTAATTATTTTATCTGCCGGAGTGTTTTATTTTTTAAATAGACAGGAGTCAAAACAAGCGCCAGACCAGGCTATATTAGAACAAACTTTAAGTATTTCTAGTCAATACGCTTCTCTTCGTTATCAAACAGAACATGTTTTACTAAATGTCAAAGAATATAGTGACTATGATGCTTGGAGCAACGAGATGTCTAGCATTATTAAAGAGTGGGGGGTACTGGAAGAAGCTGCTTTAGCTTTAGAAGAAGAAACCAGTCAACTAAGTCAAGAAGAAATTTCCTTAAAGCCAACAACTCAAGTCATGGCTTATGATTTAAGAGAAGTTGAACAAGTAATTAGTAGTGCTGTCCCAAACCAACGAATTGCTACTTTAGCTAAACATTATGGTGTAGACGCTAAAATGGCTCAATTGATTCTTAACCAAACTGCAGATCAAATGTCTAGCGAAGCTTTTAGAGGAGAAGGTGATGTGGCAGCTACCTGTGAACAAAGGTATACTCGCATCAAAAATGGTGCTAAAGTCACTGTTTTTGTCGGCACAGTGGTAGCTACAGGTGGAACTAGTGCCCTAGCTGCTTCTGGAACTTTAGCACAAACAGCAGTTGTTGTTTCTGGAGCTGATTTAGTTTTAGAGGTAACTGATGATGAGGCCAGAATTGCCCTGGGCGATAAAAACAAAGTATCTAGCATGGTTAGTAAAATGCGCAGCGTCACTGAACCAGCCGCTGGTATTTTAGCTATTGCCAATATCCCGGGAAATGTGTCAAAAGCAATCGATAAATTAGGTGTTGTGAGTCTTGGAGCTGATCAAATTAGATCGGTAGTTCAAGATGAAAAGATTTTAGGCATTAGCATTAAAATTGATCAAAAAGGAGCAACTAATGCAACAATAGCTAGTCTCAGTCAAGAAGAGCTAGCTCAGTGGAAAGAAGACCATAACGCTCCAGACAGTACTCAAACTGCTAAAGAAATTATAGAACAGGCAGTCAAAGCCTCAGTAGAAAACATGGAAGAAAAAGCTGAGGAAAAGGAGATTGGAGAAGAAGATGTGGGAGGTGAAGAAATTGAATCCCCGAAAGTTGACCAAGAACGGGGGGCGGAAGTTGACCAAGAGCAAGAGGCAAGTACGAACTCCCTCACATTGAAGTCAGTGGCCGGCACTTATAGTGGTAGCGCCACACTACAACACGTTGAAGCAGACGTAGAGGCCCCTGATAGCGTATCGGTAACACTACAGCTAAATGAATCTGGTACGGGTACAGCAAGCGTGAATGGCTATAGTGGTGATGCATACCTCGCAGGCAGTAAGGTTAGTTTTTCTGTAACCATGAAGGAAGACGGAGCGGTGATTAATTGTAAGTTTGAGGGAAGAGCAAGTAGAAACGGTAGTCAAACCGTCATTAGCGGGAATATGTATTTTGCCATGATGGGCGTTACCTTTGCCTCATACAGTTGGAGTGCACAAAATTAAGCGCCACTACAAAAAAGCCTTAAAGAAAACAGTACACCGATTATAATTAATCACAATAGATGAAACTTGGCATTAGTCTTAGCCACCGGCAGTTAGAGGAATTAAATATCAATGTAGACCATGCTTTGGAAGAAAGCATCAAACATCGTTTTACTTATATTAGGCTGAGTCTTTATTGGGATGAAATTGAGAAAAATAAAAATATTTATGATTTCTCTATCATCAAAAAATTTTTGGATTTTTACCAAAAAAACCAACAAGATATTATTTTAACTGTTGGGGTAAAAGCCCAAAGGTGGCCAGAATATTATTGGCCGGAACATATTAAAAACAAAAATCTTAGCGATAAAAAAACACAAGAATCACTGCTGCAGTTTATAGAGATCAGTATTAAAGAATTAAAAACCTATTCTAGTATTAAATATTGGCAATTAGAGAACGAGCCTCTAGATCCAAGCGGGCCCAGTCAGGACGCTATTTCTTTAGGTTTTTTGCAAAAAGAAGCAGACTTAATAAAAAAGATTGATCAGCGAGCAATTATTATTACTCTTTGGGGAAATGAAATTATTAAAAGAGGTTTGCTCAAAAAATTAGCTACAATCAGCAATAACATTGGTTTAGACTTCTACTATAAGCAATTTACTAGCGAAATTTTTGGAAAATCAATTTACCTTAGACCACTACAAAGTCAAAAAGAATTAAAAAAGCATCTTGCCAAGTTTCCCAATCTAAATTTTTGGATTACTGAACTGCAAGCTGAACCTTGGGAAAAAAATGCAGAGGCCTATTTTAGCCCCGATCCGAAAAGTATTGGCCCACAGCAACTGCTAAACAATTTTAAGCAAGTTTCATTGTTGGGAGCGGATAAAATTATCTTTTGGGGATTTGAGTATTGGTTGTGGAGAAAGACTAAGGGGGACAATAGTTATTTTAAACTTATAGAAAAAATAAAAAATCTGAAACATTAATTATTATATTGCTTTTTTAATCATCTCAAGCTATAATATCCCATAATGTTAAATAGAAAGACGAGGGTGCGTGTTTATCAAAAAGCCCCAGTCAAATTTATTTTAGAAAAAGCTAAAAGCCTGAGAAAGTTGGCCATTGCTTCTTTTGTATTTAGCTTGGTATTTGTGCTTTTGAGTAATCCGTTTCTTGCTTTAGCTAAATTGAAAAACTTACCAAATGCACTAAATAGCTCAAAAGCAATCATTACCAGTATTCCTGAATTTATTAAAAATATACCTCAAGAGGCTGAAAAAAATAGTTTTGCTTTTTTTGATTGGACTAAAATGCAGCTAGATAATTCTTGGCCAATCTTTGCCAGAGAAACAGCTGAGGAGAATCAAGAAGCTGGTCAGAGTGCTGTTGCTCAAGTGACGGTGGCTCCCGACTACGCCAGTTTACCCTTTTATATTGAAATTCCTAGTTTAGAGATTTATGAAGAGGTTCATGCCAATGTTAACCCTAATAAACCTGAGGAGTATAAGGCGGCACTGGAAACTGGTGTGGCTCATGCCCGCAATTCAGCTTTTCCTGGACAAGACAAATTAATTTATATTTTTGGCCACTCCACCAATGGTCTTTGGAATGTCGAGGCCTACAACGCTGTTTTTTATCAAATCAAAGACTTGCAGTTAGGGGAACAAATCATTTTACATTTAGGCGAAGATCAGTTTGTCTATCGGGTAAGTGCTCAGGATGTTATTCAGAGTAGTGAAGTAGATTTTGTTAATAATTTAAAAGATGAAAACATTTTGTTACTACAAACCTGTTGGCCTCCGGGTACCGCTTGGCAGCGACTCTTTGTGAGTGCCGTGCCAGTGATTGCTGACTAATATCCCATAATATTGACAATATAGTATTATAAATATATAATAAGCGATCCAATTACATATATAATAGTTAAAGACTAATATGAAAAAAATAATTTTTTACCTTTTAATAGTCACTGGCTTTTTATTGCTTTTCGTCAATATAGCTAGCGCTAAAGAATGCTATACCGTATACGGTGGTGGCGAAGTTTGTGAAACTGGCAACCTTAGCTTAGATAAAAAAGTTTTTAATCCAAAGGCTGAACAGTATTGGGATAATATTGCCGCTAGTTCATATGCCTTTGCTCCCGAAGAGGAAGTTAAATTTAGTTTACGAATTAAAAACATTTCAGATATTAAAGTTGATAGTGTGCGCTTAGATGACGATTTCGCTCGCTTAATTGATTACATGGTTTATGTAAGCAGTGATAAAGGCGATTATGAAGTTGAAGTCAAAGATAATGTGATTAAATTTAAGTTTGGTGGTTTAGGCGCCAAAGAAGAGCTCACAGTTTACTTTACAGCTCGCTTTAAAGCAAAAAATGAATTGCCAGTTGGCACTACTTGTATTACTAACGTAGCTCGCGCTTATTCTGATGAAGATAATTTAAGTGATAGCGATTATGCTAGTTTCTGTGTCAAGACCGATGAGGCCAAAATTGTTACTGAAGTCACTCCGGACACTGGTTTTGACCTAGGTACGATCTTGGCTCTAGAAGCCATGGCCCTAGCTGGTTTAGGTGCTTTTGCCCTGACTAAGTCAAAAAAGATAGGTAGAAAATAAACATTATAACTAATTGAATTGAAAGACCCCTCTCAAAAAAAGAGGGGTTTTTAATAACTGATAGTAGCTGTATTTGGTTTTTTAACTTACTTGTAGAAGACTTATAGAACACCAAGCTAACATCCCATAATATTGACAAAAATGACTTTTATTGATATACTTATATCTAGTTATGATAACTTTTTAGTAGAGAACAGGCCTCGATGTAATAATGCTTGTTTCTTGAAACACATTTTTCCATCAAAGCCTCTTCTCTGCTCGAAAGAGTAGAAGAAGGAGCTCTTTAAGTAGCCTTCAAAACCCGGAAATTGCTTCTGGAGTTTTGACTAGCTTACTAAAGAGACGCACCTTAACAATTGGAGGAAAATGCTTTAGGCATTTAGGTCCAGCTTTTGTGACAATCATTGCAATATGGTTGTTAGAGAAGCTGGTCTTTCGTGCCGAAAGGCAAGGGACGAGTCGGTGACCACTGACGCCCATGTGGAAAATTTCAACGCATAAAAAAGGAGATAAAAGCTCATGCGTAAATTTGTCGTTTTAACAATTTTACTTGTAATGGCGAGCTTGCTCGCCGCCTGTGACTCAGGTTTGTCCGAAGAGCAGGTGTCGGAAATCGCCGCGCAAGCGGCGAAGGAAGATCAGGAATCAATTGAGTTTCCAAAACAAGAACCAGTCGTCGTCGAAGTGGTTATGCCCGAGGTTCCTGAAGTTGAGGAACCAGAGCTAGAACCAGTTGTAGCGCCTGTTGTGTCGAACACGCTGGTGAATCCGGTGTTATTCGACGCTGGAGAACATCCAGCTGGGGAATCTACCCCGGGGTTCTTTGATATCGGGATTAATCCCGGTCAGTTGGGTCTTGTTTTTGGCTGGGATTTGAATTGGAATGGAAATTCCATTTCAAGCGAGGGTTGTGAGATTGTCGTGCTGCCCGTTGGGTGGTATGAGAATTTCAGCATCGTAGACGGAAGATATGAAGTGTATACCTTACCGTCTGCCGACCCAGCCGGCTGGACGCAAGTCCTAGTCGACCAGAGGGTTGCCGAACAAGCGGAACATTATGGATGTCCCGCTGACAAAGTCCCCCCAGTTTGGGAGGGCGGCGAATAGCCGTCCTCGATCCTCCAATTCCCGCGAGTCGTAAAAAGCTCGCGGGAAACCTTAAGTTCATAATCGCATATTAGTTTGTGAATTTAAGGTTTCTTACCTTTAAAATATGAAAACTGTCAAAGAACAAACACTAGTTTCGATTCTAATGCCTGTTTACAATGCTGAGAAATATCTCAGCGAGACATTGGAAAGCATTCAATCTCAAACATATAAAAATTGGGAGTTATTTGCTATTGATGATTGGTCAAGTGATCAGTCTTATAGCATTTTATTAGATTTTGCCAAAAAAGATAAAAGAATTAAGCTTTATAGAAATGGTAGACATCGAGGGGTCGCTGGAGCTGCTAATTTGGCCTTATCAATGATAAAAGGTGACTATGTAGCTAGGATGGACGCCGACGACTTAATGCACCCTGAGAGAATTAGTAAGCAAGTTAAATTCTTAAAAGACAACCCAGGTGTTGTCATTGTTGGTTCACAATGTTTTTTAATTGATCAAGATGGTCAAAAAATTGGTGAAAAAAAGTTTCCGATAAAAAACAATGACATCGCCAAGATGATTTTCCGCTCAATTCCTATTCAACAACCATCCATGATGATTAATAGAGCTTTGTTACCAAAAGATTTTGTTGCTTATGATATTAGTAAGAATACTGCTGAAGAAGTGGGCTTACTTTTTAAGCTTTTTAAATATGGCAGTGCTGCTAACTTGCCCGATTTTCTACACTTTTATCGTTTGCATGATAAAAACACTTCTCTTGCGAATCCAAAAAAAACATTTTATTTAACATTTTTAACACGCTTAAAATATGCTCATCAGGCTAGTTTTAGTGATTTATTTTTAAATTTTGTACAGTTAGTGATTGTTTTTGTCTTACCTAAAAAATTAATTTTTCCTTTATACAATTTGTGGCGAAACAATAAGCTGCTAAATTTAAGTGTTCCTTCCCTTACTCGACTTTTCAAAATATAATTTAATACTGATGATGTTTAAAAAAAAGTTTGTTTTTCCATTTTTATTAGTGATACTTGTTTTTATTCTTTTATTATTTAATTTCAATCCTGGCACTTTTTTAATTGGTTGGGACAATTTACAAACAGATCTAGATCCAATTCTTAATTTTAAGAGAGCTCTTAATGTTTCTTGGCAAGAATATCAGGGGCTTGGCTTACTTGGAGGAATGGGGCATGGGGCAGACTTGATTCGCCAAATGATACTCATTCCCTTTTCTCTAGTTTTAAATCAAAACCTACTGCGATATTTTTGGAATTTTCTTGCCCTAACAACTGGTGTTTTAGGTTTTTATTCTTTGCTTGCTTACTTGACGAAAAATAAACAAGCCTCCTTTTTAGGAGCTTGTTTTTATCTTTTAAATGTTGGCACAGTACAGAATTTTTATCTTACATTTGAACCCTTTTCTTCATTTTTTGCATTTTTACCTTGGTTAATTTATTTTTTATTTAGATATTTAAATAAACCCAAGAAAAAAACATTGCTGTTGTTTTTCTTCTTTTCTTTATTAGGCACAGGCTTTGCATATGTGCAAACCGTCTTTTTAGTTTATTTAATTTTATTAGCCTTCATTTTGTTACTTTATATTTTCAAAAAGAATATTGTTTCTAGAAAAGAGAAAATCCTTAATTCTCTAAAAATTTTAATTATAGTTTTTTTGACAAATGCTTTTTGGCTTTTACCACTATCATTATTTACTTTGAAAAATGTTGATACAACGATCAGGGCTAAAGGTAATCTGATGACTACGGAGCCTGTATTTTTACGCAACAATAAATTTGGTAACTTTCGTGATCTTATTCAACTAAAAGGATATTGGTTCGATTTTACTGATTTTGACCAATGGGGTAATGCGGTTTTTTTACTTGAAAGTTGGAAAACTCATTTTCAAAATCCCCTGATTACTTCTCTTTCTTTTATTTATTTTGCCCTATTATCACTGGGAATTGCTTCTATTTTTATTTTAAAAAAGTTGCCTACTGAGATGAAACAGGCGCGTTTTTTGATTCTGGCGTTGTTTTTGTTTTCTTGCTTCATTCTATTGGGTTCTAATCCACCTTTTGGATTTATTTATGACTTTTTACGTGAAAACTTGCCTCTTTTTGGCCAAGTTTTTCGCTCCTCTTTTACCAAATGGATTGTCCCCTACAGTTTGTTTTATAGCTTGCTCTTAACTTTTGGCTTAGCTTTTCTTTTCGGCATTTTTAAAAAGAAGATTTGGCAGCGCCTACTAGCCGGAGTCTTTTTTCTTTCTCTCATTTTCTATTCCCTACCCAGTTTTACTGGTGATTTCTTTTATTCTCGCCTTAGGGTAGCAATTCCCGATGCCTATTTTCAGTTATTTGATTATTTCAAAGATGAGGCTCCACAAAGTAGCAGGATTGCAAATTTACCTCAACACTCTTTTTATGCTTGGCAGTGGAATGATTGGGGCTACCGAGGTTCTGGGTTTATTTGGTATGGTATTAAACAGCCCATTTTAGACCGAGCTTTTGATGTTTGGAGCGAGCCTAGTGAGCGCTATTACTGGCAATTACAAGCGGCTTTGGATAAAAAAGATGTTATGGCGTTGGAAAATATTTTGGCTCAATATGATGTAGATTATTTGCTGCTTGATGAGTCGGTCATCAATCGTAACACTAAAAAGCCTTTTAATTATCAAGCGATGAAAGATCTTTTACTTAGTTCGGAACAGATTGAACTAGTCGAAGAATTTGATTTTATTAGTCTTTATGTTTTTAGCGATTCAGAAAAAAGTCGTGAAAAGAATTTTGTTAGTTTGTATAAAGATTTACCAATTATAGCCAATAGTTATCGTTTTTCTTGGGAAGATCAATCTTTCACGGATTTTCACGACTATTTAAGTGTAACTGACACCAATCAAGCTGATTTGATATATCCTTTTCCTTCACTCTTTACCAATCATTTACAAAAAGATTTGGAATTTTTCTTAAGCGAAGATGACAGCTTTTTTTATCTGACTAGTCCAAAAAATTTGCCAAATGATTCTTTTACATTAGGGTTTAAAGACTTATTGAAAACTGAAAGCCAACTGCCCTTTAAACTAAGTTGGCGAGTAGAAAACAGACGAGTTTTATTAACCCTCAGTGCCCTTTTACCCGAAATTATTAACTTTGGTGAAAATACTCGTTTTAATTTAAGCAAGGAATTTACACTTGATGCCAGTCTATGTTTAGCAAATCAAGATTGTTTTATTAACATTAATAATCAGCTAGTTAGTCAATTAGATCAAGCTGGTGAGATTGATATTTTATTAAATACTAATCTACCCAACACAATTGCTCTCAGTAGTGTAGTTAAAACTGACTACTATGATTATCAATTTTTTGATTTAAGTCTTTATAGCTTAGATATTAGGATCACTGAAACAGCTGAAAAAGCATCTTTGATGGTCAAAATTCCCAAGATTATATTGGAATCAAACATTCTTGAAAGCCAATTAAATTTGACTGAAGCGAAAAACTGTCGTCCATTAGAGGTAGGCAGTGTGTTTAAGGAAAAACGTACAGAGGGCAATTATTATCGCTCAGTTGGCACCAGTGTTTGCGATCACTTTTATTTGGAAAACTTAGACCACTCTGTTGGCCATTTGTTTAAATTAAAGGCGCAAAATATTAGCAGTTTGCCTTTGGTTTTTGCTGTCCAAGTAGATAGTTTAGGACGTAGTCCACTGGAAACTTATTTAAGTGAAGGTGTAAACTATCAGATTTTAGCTCCAACAGAAGAGTTTAACCAAGGTTACACCTTATATTTTTCTACTGATTCTTATGGTAGGGAAGTTAATGAAAACCTCTTAGAGTCGGCAGAAGTGTTCTTTTGGCCATATAATTTTTTGAAAAACATTACTTTAGAAAACACAGATAGAGGTTTATCAAAAGATATCTTAGTTAATTGCAATTTCGAAGTTAAAAAATTTGGTCTCTGGCTATATCGGGTCAGTTTGAGTGGCGATTGTGATGCTAATTATTTAAAACTATCTCAAGCTTATGACAATGGTTGGTTGGCTTATAGTGCTGGGCAAAAACTTGAGCATCGAAAACTTAATAATTGGGCTAATGCTTGGGCATTAAATGATCAAGACAGCAATTCTGTAATTTATATTTTTTATTGGCCGCAACTCTTGGAGTATTTAGGTTTCCTAATAATTATACTTGGCTTTATTACAATATTTTATTGTGACAGAAAGAAGCCTATTACCTATTTAGATAAAAAAACTCATAAGTAATTTGCTATACTAGAGAAGTGCTAAAAAACCATATCCTGCTTAAGGTGAAAACCAGCAAAGACAGTCAGGAGACTGAGGAGTCGGCTGTCCAGCTTTTTTCTACTTTACCTAAGTTAAAAAATAAGCTAATTGATAAGCTGCTGGGTAAAAACGAAAGACTTAGTTTTGAAATCTTGGTTAGAGAGCAAAATATTCATTTTTTAGTTTGTGTGCCACTGCGCCTTTTAGAATATTTTAAAGGAGCTATTCATGCTAGTTATCCAGAAGCAGTAATTGAAGAACTTGCTTTTGATCCGGTAATTTGGTTTTTTGCAAAAAATTATCAAGTGTCTGTAGCTAGTCTAAAATTAAAAAATAAAAACTATTTACCTCTAAAAACCTACAGAGATTTTAAGGACATTGATCCATTGGCAACTCTGATGTCAACTTTGTCAAAAAATGAGGGGCAAGACACTATTTTGATTCAGATGCTTTTAGATAATCACGCCAATATCTGGTCAAAAGATTACCAAGCACCTATTGAAGAACTAGAAAATCATCCACAGAAGAAGCTAATTAGTCAAAAGATGGAGCAAAGATTGCTTAAAACTGCTTTTAAAATAGCAGTTGCCACGGACAGTCAAAACAAAAGTAAATTAATTTTAGATAATATCGCCGCAGCCTATCAAGCCATGTCTCAGAGTGAAAGCAATGCTTTAACTTTAAAAAAGAGATATTTTTTTAAAAAGGTTTTTCTCAAAAAAATGCAAGAGCGAAGCTTCAGCGCTTCGCCGAGTTTAAATTTAAGTTTAGATGAATTAGCTACTCTTTATCATTTTCCCAGTCAAAAATTGAGCAATATTGCTAACATTTCTTGGGGTAAAAAATTACTTGGTGAAGCTCCAGAAAACTTGCCGATTATCACCCGTGACAGCTCAGTTGAAAGTAAAAAGGATATTAATATTATTGGTGAAGCAGTTTATAAGAATCGTCTGACTAAATACGGTTTGTTGAGTAAAGATCGTCGTCGTCATGTTTATGTGATTGGTAAAACGGGCACTGGCAAATCCACTTTATTGGCCAATATGGCAATCAATGATCTTAAACACAATGAAGGAATGTGTGTTATTGATCCACATGGTGACTTGGTAGAAACTTTGCTCGATTTTATTCCCAAACACCGCATCAATGATGTAGTTTATTTTGATCCAGCAGATACTGAGCGAACTGTGCAAATTAATCTCTTCGAAGGAGAAAATGTGGTTCATCGCGAACTAATTGCTTCAGGCATTATCTCTGTTTTTAAAAAACTTTATGGTTATTCCTGGGGGCCAAGACTTGAATATATTTTGCGCAATTGCTTACTAACTCTGCTTAAAAGCCCAGAAGCAAAATTGTCAGATATTTTAGATTTATTAACCAATGAAAAATTCCGTGAAAAAGTAGTTGATAGGCTTGAAGATCCTATTTTAAAAAACTTTTGGGTGAATGAATACAACAAAATGCATGATCGGCAGCGCCAAGAGCAAATCGCCTCAATTCTCAATAAGGTTGGTCAATTTGTTTCTTCACCACTGGTGCGTAATGTGGTCAACACTACCCAGTCTTCTTTTAGTATTGAAGAATTAATGAGTCAAGGAAAAATTTTACTAATAAATTTATCTCAAGGTCGCTTGGGTGAAGATAATGCTACCCTTTTGGGTGCGATGATGATTACCAAGATTCAGTTAGCAGCTATGGGTAGAGTTAATGTTAGTGAAGATAAACGACCCGACTTTTATCTCTACGTTGACGAGTTTCAAAATTTTGCCACCGATGCCTTTATTAAGATTCTTTCCGAAGCTCGTAAATATCATCTTAATTTAACTTTAGCCAATCAATATATAGATCAAATTCCCGAAGAGGTGCGCAATGCTATTTTTGGCAACTGTGGCAACATCATTAGTTTTGTAATGGGAGCTGGTGATGCTAGTTATTTTCAGGCTGAATATGGAGGACTTTATACTCAAGACGATTTAGTTAATTTAGATAAATATCAAATAGTTAATAAAATTTCTATTGATAATGTTTTAAGTAGACCTTTCCCAGCCTATACCTTGCCTTTAGCTAAGAGTAGTAACCAAAATCGAGCGAAAGTAATTCGCAATAGTCGAGAGCGTTACGCTAAGAAAAGAAATTAGTGAATAGTACTTCTCCAACAATTGTTGAAAAAGACCATGAACCCTGGTGGGTTTATATAGTCGAATGTAGTGATGGCTCTTATTATACGGGCATTAGTAATGATATTAATAAAAGGCTAGATAAACACAATTTGGGTTATGGAGCTAAATATACAAAATTGAGGGGACCTGTCGATCTGGTTTATTTTGAGAAACACCATGATAAGTCACTTGCAGCAAAGAGAGAGTATCAAATTAAACAATTTACCCGTCAAGAAAAAGAGAAATTAGTTAACAATTTTTTATTACAAGATACCCTTGAAACAAACAATTCTTTGTCAATTAAAAAAATACCAACAAGCAGTTTTGGTTTAAAATTGATTATAAGAGATCGAAAAAAACAGGAGTTAGCTCGTGCTTTTTTATACATCATGCAAAATGACTTACACAAACGACCCTTTGCCTTATTGGAAGATGTTTTTGTAGACTCAGCAAAGCGTGGGCAAGGTTTGGGCACAGAATTAATTAAAAAAGCGATTAGTGAGGCAAAAAAAATGAATTGTTATAAATTAATTGCAACCAGTCGTTATCAGCGAGCTAGAGTCCATAAGCTTTATCTCGACCTAGGTTTTCAAGATTGGGGTCAAGAATTTCGTTTAGATTTTTAAACTATTTTAATTTTTGTTTTTAACCTAGAATTATAGATTAGCTTTAGTAAACTTGTTTAAATCTGAATGCAGATAAGTATTTTTAAAAATAAATCTAATTTGATGAAGCGAGTTGCTTCTTATTTTTCTTGGCAAACTCTGCTCTTATTTTTAATTTTAATTCTGGCAATTTTTTTGAGATTTTATCAATTAGATAAGCAGACCTGGTGGATGAGTGGCGACGATGCCAGAGATATGCTGGTTATTAGGCATATTGTCGAATATGGTGAGACAATTAGTCGTGGACCATTTGCTTTGGGTGGATTTGGCTGGCTGAAAAATTCACCAGTTTATTATTATTTTCTAGCTTTTTTTTGGTTTGTAACAAAAAGCGCTAAAGGGGTGATGTATTTATGGGCTGGTTTACTTACTTTACCTGTTTTATTAGCATATCTAATGGTTGAGAAAATCCATCATAAAAGTAGTGCTTTATTAGCAGCTTTAGTTTTTGCAATTAACCCATATATGATTAATGTTTCAAAAAATCTGACTCAGGTTCATTTATCAGTAATTTTTTCTACTTCATTCATTTATTTTTTAGTTAATTATCTATCAAGTGAGAAGAAGAGATTGCTAAATCTTTTAGGAATGATTAGTAGCGCTTTTTTAGCCTTTCATTTTCATTATAATATAATTTTAGTTTTCCCGAGTTTATTTTTACTGATTTTAATTGCTTATTGGCGACTAAATTTTGCTCAAAAAAAATTTTTTAGTTTATACTCTGTTTTGCCCGTATTATTAGCGCTTTTTTTATTTATAACTTGGCTTGTTTCTACCCACACAGTAAAGGTCTTTGATCAATTTACTTTTTTAAAAATTAACAGCTCTCTGAGTGAAAGAAGCCTTTCTGCAAGCATTTTCTATTTTTGGAACGCATGCTTACTTTTGTTTAGGTTAGTTTGGGGGGAGTTATATGTTAAGCTCATGACCCCACTGCTTTTGGGATTATTATTATTCTTAATTTTGAAGAAAAACCATTTATCTGACACACCTTTAAAAACGACTATAAATTATTTTTTACTTATTTTGAGCTCTATTTTTTTAATATTTTTATATCAAGGCTCTGTCGAAGAAACGTATTTTTTGTTTTTATTACCAATTATTTTATTATTATTATCATTGTCTTTAACCCTATTGTTTGAGCAAATAAAATATTGTGCCTGGCCAATAACTGCTGGTATTATTTTCTTATTGTTTTGGTCTGGAATCAAATATAATTTTGGAAATTTTCACTCAATGCCAGTTTATGAGAAAAAGAACTTGCTTGCTAGAATAATTGCTAGAGATTATATCAAGCTATATCCTGCTACTAAAACCACTCAACAACCTCAGATTCTATTAATTTGGGACAGTCAAGTTTTTCATTTTATGAATGATTCTTGGGGTAATTCTGGCGTTTGGTTTCATTTAGAAGATGTTTTTCAACAGCAGTTAGTCAAGTTAATACACTATGGACCAAATTACCAGCCAATAATTGAAAATCCTAAAGTTATATATAAAATTTGTCATTATGATAATAATCATGCAAAAATTGCCAATTGTTTCAGTAATTTTTTAGAAAAATATCCAGTTCATTAGTCGGATATTTATAAGTTATATGAAGATGAAGAAATAGCCCTGTTGCGCGCAGAAATAAAGATGAGTCTAAGTAGACCTGTAGTTAACCAATATTAATTATTAGTTTTAATTTTAGCTTTTACACCCTCATATAAGGCCTTAGTCATCTTATTTAAATCAAATTGTTCTTGCCAATCCCAATCTTTACGTGCAACACCATCATCGATAGTTTTTGGCCAACTATCAGCAATGGCTTGAGTGTGGTTAGGTTGATAATCGACTGTGAAATCTGGCTGAATTTTTTGAATAGCCGCCACCAATTCTGCCGGAGTAAAGCTAATTGCTGTGAAATTATAGCTGGTGCGCACAGTCAAGTTTTCAGCTGGTGCCTCCATTAATTGAATGGTGCCGTTGATAGCATCGTCCATATACATCATTGGTAAGCGAGTGTCTGGTTTTAGTGGACAAACATAATGACCATCTTTAATAGCTGCATAAAAAATATGAATGGCATATTCAGTAGTGCCATCACCTGGATCAGCTTTATAACCGTTTAAGCCCGGATAACGAAGACTGCGAAAATCAACCCCATATTTAAGGTGATAGTATTGGCCGAGTAATTCCCCAGCAACTTTATTAACACCATACATGGTGGTTGGTTCAAGCACAGTATGCTGAGGGGTGTTTTGAGTGGGCGTGGTCGGTCCAAAGGCAGCAATTGAGGATGGCCAGAAAATTTTTAATTTGTACTTAACTGCTAGATCTAAAACGTTTTTTAAGCCACCCATATTTACTTCCCAAGCCAATTGAGGGTTCTTTTCGCCCCCAACTGAGAGAATACCAGCCAAATGATAAATTGTGTCAATTTGGTATTGTTCAATTAATTCTTCCAAACGCTTTAGGTCTGTTACATCACCTTTTTCTAAAATGCCAGTAAAATCATCGTCCATGGTTTTTCTAGCCAGAGCAATGACCCGGTCTTGACCAAATTTTTTTTGTAAAGCAGGAACTAGTTCTGAGCCAACTAAGCCAAAGGCTCCAGTTACCAAAATGTTATTTTTTGTCATATACAATAAAGATAGGGGAGAAAACGGTTTGGGTCAAGAATTAAAAGTAAATTATAGGGCCAATAAACAAGCTTTAACTTTTTAAGAATTGTTTTTATTAAATTTTACTAGAACTGTTTGTTTTTTACCTTCTCGCCAAATTTCTAGTTCAAGCTCGCTACCAACACGGACCTGGTTGATTAGTTTTGCTAAGGTTTCTGTTTCGCTCAGCTTTTTGTCATCAACTTTAATAATAATGTCTCCTTTTTTGAGACCAGCCTGATCGGCATTGGAGCCCTTTATTATTTCTTGGATATAAGCTCCCTGAGGAACTTCATTAGCTAGAGCAGCTTTTTCTGAAATTAATGTATAAGAAACGCCTAAAGTAGCTCGATCAAATTCACCAGTCGCCTCAAAATTCTCTAAAGAATTTCTGACGATATTAATTGGTAGTGCAAAGCCAATGTTATCAGCACCGGCAGAGGTAGCAACATTTACACCAATGACCTCACCGCGGGCGTTAATCAATGGCCCGCCTGAATTACCTGGATTAATAGCAGCATCTGTTTGAATAATATTGTCTAAATTTTCTTGTTGACCACCAAAAATGTTACTAGCTATTATTCCTCTTCCTACGCCAGAAACGATACCTTTAGTGACTGTGTTGCGAAATTGTCCAAGAGCGGTGCCAATAGCAATAACTGATTCTCCAATTTGTAGTTGATCTGAATCTCCTAATTTTAAAGCAGGCAGGTTTAATTCTTCAACGGCTAAAATAGCTAAATCATTAGTTGGATCTCGATAAATATCAGTCACTGAATGAACTTGATCTTCGAAATCATAGACTAAATAATTGAGGTTAAAATCATTTACTACATGTCGATTCGTAATAATAAAGAGCCGCTTGTTTTCTTCTGCCAGGACCACAAAGCCAGTGCCAATATCTTGCTCTATAGTCTCAAAATCATCAGCACTGGGTTGGTGGTAAAATTGATCAAATAAAGAACCAAAGCCAAAGGGATTAAAATTAAAACCACTTGGACGAAGTACATTTTTTTCAGCGCTAATTGTAACTACTGAGGGGCCAACAGCTTTAACGACTTCGCTAACACTGAGTTGTTCGTCAGAAAAACTTGTAACTTGAGGGTCTAACTTTTGACTTACAAGCTCATTGCCATCTCGGAGAAAACTTGGTAAAATTTTTTCCAGACGCTTGTTGTCGCTTAAATAAGCACCACTAGCAAAGGCTAGTAGAATCAATATGATAAAAGCTATATTTTTTTTCATAAGTTTTGGTTCTTCTTGATGAATGATTATTTTTAATTATTCATTTTTTTCAGCAATTTTGAGTTTTTTAGGTTCGGCAATTTTTTGTTTCTTAAATTTAATTTTAAGAATGCCTTTGCTTAACTCTGCCTTTGGTTCATTCTGCTGATCAATTTGTCCTGGGACTGCTACTTTATATGAATAGCTCCAGCTGGTTTTGGAATAGTGTTTTTTATCTTTTTGATCTTTTTCAGTTTCAGCCTCAGCTTTGATCCAAAGAACTCCTTTTTCAAAGGTTAGATCAATTTGATCAGCACTGACTCCAGCTACATTGGCTTCAACCACCACCTCATTATCCTTTTGGTAGATATTTAAATTTTGGCGTTGATTGCTGTCAGTCAAAAAATCATCTTCCCAAAATTCTGGCCAGCTATCTAATAAAGATTGGTGAGGACGCCATCGAATAAGATTCATGATTCTCTCCTTTCTTATTATTAATAATTTATATTTAGCAATCTGTCATTGAGACTGCTAAATATAATTTAACAATTGATAATGAAATTGTCAAGGGTTTTTTAAGTTTTTAAATTATCCATTAATTTTATAAGCTCTCTGTGTTACAATTTTGCCCCATGCCTCAAAAAAAGTTTTCAAAGATTTTATCAATTTTAATGGGTTTATTGATGGGACTTGTTACCTTATTTTTTATAGTTGCTTTCCTATTTCCTGATCAAAACCTACCCACACTCAAAGATTTGCTTAAAACTGAAGGTGGGGATCAGTTTAGCTCTGAAGAAAATGGGGATATTGTTGAGTTTAATTTAGAAAATAGCAAAGAGCTAAATGAAGAGTTGAAGCAGCTTAGTCTAACTGCTTTTGAAGACAAAACCAATGCTTGGGACTTATTAATTGCCAGTCACGAGGTGGGCTACCAAGAGCATGATTTTGGCATTTTTATTGAGGAAATAAATGGTTTAAAAGGGAATGAAGATAGTTTTTGGGCAATTTATGTTAATGATGAAAGCGCTTTGCTAGGTATACGAGACATTGTGCTAAATGAAGGTGATACAATTGAGTTTAGATATGAAGCAATTAAAAAATAATTTGTTAGCTACACTAAGTATTCTAGTGGTTAGAGTGGCTAAAATTCTACCAGCTAATTTTAGTCCTTTAGGTAGTTTTGGCTTTTTCTCTAGCCAACCTATTTTTTATTTTGTTTCAATTATTCTTTTTGATTATTTTTTTGGTGGTTTTTATCGTGGCCAGTCTTGGATATATTTAGCCTTCACTGTTTATCCAATTTTGGGATATTTGAGTCGTGGACAGATTAAAAAGCAGCTATTTTTTATTCCTCTAGCTTCTTTCTTATTTTTTTTGATATCTAATTTTGGGGTTTGGTTGAACTGGTATCCAAAAGATTTACAATCGCTATTTCAATGCTACCTACTAGCCCTACCTTTTTATGGACGAACTCTTATGGGAGATTTAATTTTTGCCTATGCTTATCTATTATTCAAAGAACTTAAACAAAAGAGACCACTGTTGCTTGAATGTTCTAACTAAACCCTATTTCTTTTTGTCTAATTTTTCTAAACCTAGTCCTTTGACTCCAAAATAAACAACCATAGCAACAATTGTAAAATTGATTAGGGTAGCAATAAAATTTCCCCAAGCAACTTGAGCCGAGCCAATTTGCCAAACAGCCTGAGAAAAATCTACGGTACCTAAAATAAGTCCTAGAAGAGGGTTAATCAAATCATCAACAATTGAATCGACCACTGTTCTAATTGAACCTCCTAAAATAAAACCAACTGCAAGGCCCACAACTCCTTGTTCTCTGATGAATTCAAGAAAACCAAGAGCAGGCTGTTTAATAATTATTTTATCACTAGATTTTTTTACTAATTTGTTCATATTAACTAATTATAACATTGATATATAATCGAAAGTTAATGCTTATGCATAAAACTAAAAACATTTCTCTAATCAAGAAAATTGCTATTTTATACTCTGATGCTCAGCGTCAATATTTTCCAACTGAAGAGCTCTACATTACTGAAGCAGAAGTAAAGGGTCGAGCAAAATTAATCGGTGAAATTTTACGAGACAAGGGTTATCAGGTAGAGCTTTTTCCAGGCGATGCTAAATTAAGTGAAACTTTAGCTAACTTTAAACCAGATAAAGTAATTAATTTAGTTGACTCTGTTTATGGCAAAGAATATTTGGCAGCCAGCATACCCGCTACACTTGAGTTGTTGAAAATTTCCTACACAGGCAGTGGTATGTTATCTAGTTCAATTAACGCCAACAAATATTTAACCAAATCTTTACTTGAACAATATGGAATAACTACTCCCAAATATCAATTGATCAAGCATTCAAACGATGAGATTGATGAAGAATTAGACTTTCCACTTTTTATTAAACTTAATGAAAATCATGGCTCTTTAGAAGTTTCTGAAACCTCGGTTTGTTTTGATGCCAAAATGGCTAAGGTTCAAATTGATTTTCTATATAAAAATTATAAGCAACCAATTTTGCTTGAAGAGTTTATTGCTGGTCGTGAGATTACGGTGGTAGTAGTTGAAGGGGGAAATACTAAGATTTATGCAGCTGAAAAAATTTTTCATCGCACTGACAATGACCCATTTAAAAAAATTGTTACTTTTAATGATAATTGGCTCAGTACCGAAAAAACAATTAGCTACGAAAAATATGATTTGCCTGAGGCAGTAAAAGAAGACATTAAAATTGCTTTTAATATTCTTAGAATTGAAGATTATGCTAAGTTTGATTTTCGTTTAGATGAAGCGGGTCGTCATTACTTAATTGACGTAAATGTGAATCCTGCTTTGGGACCAAGTAACTCTTGTGCAATTGCTAGTATTTTGGAGCTTTATGGTTTAACTTTTTATACTTTATTGGATAGGTTGATTAACAACTAGCTTGTGTCAAAAATTACTTCTTATCACATTAAAAAAGTGGATGATTATTGTCTACGAGATAATCGTTGGTTGGAGTTAGATTGGCGGCTAAATAGCTTGACTAAACTTAAACAAGAACTAGATCAAGCAATAATATTTGCTAAAAAGAAGTCTTTAGCAAAAATTGAAATTGTTTTGCCAGCTAAAGCAGAAGAATTCAGTGATTTTTTAGTCAATAAGTATTTTAAGCCAGCACTAAGTGAGTTAAAGATTAATTTAGAAGAAACGACTGATTTGCCTTGGACAATAGCTGATTTAAGTTTTGTTACAAAGATTGACAACAAGCAGCTAGTTAAAGAATTATTGGTTGAACAAGCCAATTTTCATTATCAAAGTTTGCCAGATTATTATCGTTCTCCTCTAGAAATTAATTGGTTTTTTTATTTAAAGCAAGTTTGTGGGGATGCCCAAAAAGAAAATGGCTTAATTGTTTTGGCAAAAGATCAAGAACAAGCAATAGCCTTAGTTTTGGGAGAACACTTGGCGAAAACAGCTTTCATATGGGAAGTAATTGTTAGTCAAAAAAAGCGCAACTTTCATTTAGGAACACTATTGCTTAAGCGATATTTACAAAAATTAAAAACCCAGGGTGTGAGTCGAGTATATTTAGAAACCATTAGCCAGTCTTATGCCAAAAAGTGGTATGAGCATCAGGGTTTTAAAACTATTAGCCAATCTTGGTTTTGTCGGTTAAAATAAGATATCTGCAAAAAAAACTATACTTATTTTTTTTAATTTTCTTGTCTTCTTTTTCTTTAATTTATTTATTAATTTTTACTGGTGTAAAGCTTTTTTCCTCTACGCCACAAGAGCAATTAAAAGAATCTTCTGATTTTTATGCAATTTCTGAGCCGGACCCAACTCCAAGCCCCTTAGTTTTTTCTATGATTGTTGGTGGAGATTTAATGTTTGATCGTCACATTCGTACCAAGGCTGAAGTAAGAGAAACTTATGATTTTATTTTTGACGAAGACCTAACTGTCTTTTTAAATAGTGCTGATTATGCGTTAGCCAATCTAGAGGGCCCAATTACTCAAGAGAAATCAATTAGTCAACGTAGTTTGCCAGGTGGTCCTGGCAACTATACTTTCACTTTCTCACCAGAAATTATTCCTGTTTTACAAAAAAATAATTTAAGCATTTTAAACTTAGGCAACAACCACATTTTAAATTTTGGCCAAAGTGGCTTGAAAAGTACTCAACAATATTTAGATCAAGCTAAATTGATCTATTTTGGTGATGTGGGTGCTAGTGAAGATTGGCGGCGTTACCATTTTCTAGAGCATTTCGGTCAGAAAATTGCCTTAATTAGTTATAACCAATTTGTTGCGGAAGCAAAGAATAAAACTTTTCGTGATTTGATTGAAGTTCAAGATCGGGGAGCTGATTTGATTTTAGTCTTTGCTCATTGGGGCAATGAATATGTTCCAACAGCCAATCAGTCGATTGTTAATTTGGCCCATGAGTTTGTTGAGGCTGGAGCTGATTTAATTATTGGTGGTCACCCGCACGTGGTGCAAAATAAAGAAATTTATCAGGGTAAAAGTATTTACTACTCTTTGGGTAACTTTGTATTTGATCAATATTTTTCTGCTGAAACACAGGAGGGTTTGTTGCTCAAAATTAACTTTACTTTCGATCAAGATTTAAAAACCTGGGTGTATCAAATTAATGAACAGGTAATTCAAATGTCTAAAGACGGAATAACCAGGCTAAGTTCCGTTGCAAATTGACTTTTCTCAATAAAAAGTATATTTTACAGCTAAAGATGTCCCAAATTCAAGAGGTTAAAGACGCAAACAACATTGTTGAAATAATTGGTGAAAAAATTGATTTAAAAGCATCTGGCAGTAGTTTTAAAGCACCCTGTCCTTTTCATAACGAAAAGACCCCATCCTTTTTTGTTCATCCAGAAATGCAGCGATATCGTTGTTTTGGTTGTGGTGCTACCGGTGATGTTTTGGATTTCTTGCAAAATTATGATGGTATGACTTTTTATGAAGCACTGAAATTTTTAGCGGATCGTGCAGCCATTACGCTCAAGGATTTTAATCGCACCAGTGAAGATGAAGAGCGAGAGCAGTTGTTGGGAATCTTAAATTTAGCTAAAGAATATTATCACTACTTATTGATCAAGCATGAAGCTGGCAAGGGAGCACTGGCTTATTTGAAAGACAGGGGAACCAACAATCAATCAATTAAATTATTTCAATTGGGTTATTCTTTAAATAGTTGGGACGCGCTCATTAAATACCTGCACTTAAAGAAGAAATACCCGCTAGATCTGATAGCTAAAACTGGTCTGATTATTAAGGGCAGGGGTGGTCGTTATTATGATCGTTTTCGAGCTCGACTAATGTTTCCTTTGAAAAATCATCGAGGACAAGTTGTTGGTTTTTCTGGTCGAGTTTTAGATTCAAAAGTTAAAGAAGCTAAGTACATTAACAGTCCAGAAACCAGCCTATACCATAAGTCCAAATTGCTTTATGGCTATAGCGAGCTGTTTAGAGAAATTAGAAAAAACAATAAAGTTGTAGTGGTTGAGGGCGAATTTGATGTGATTTCTTCAGCCCAGGCTCACATCAACAATGTTGTGGCCGTAAAAGGTAGTGCCCTAAGCAAAGAACAAATAGAACTTATAGCTAGAGTCGCTAAAACTATTATTTTAGCTTTTGATGAAGATGAAGCTGGTATTGAGGCAACCAAAAGAGCTATTTCTTTAGTTAAAGGCAAGGGAATAGATTTGAGAGTAATTGATTTTGAATCTCTTGTTAAGCTCGTTGGTTCAAAAGATCTTAAAGATCCTGATGATTTTGCTCGCCATCAACCAAAATTATGGCGTGAGGCCATAGATCAGGCAATATCGGTTTATAGTTTTCTATTTAATATTTCTTTACTTGCTCATGATCCTAATTCACCTGATGGTAAGCGCAAAATTATTAATGATTTAGCAGTAGTTATTAACTCTATTGAACATACGGTTGAAAAAGAGTTTTATTTACAAAAGCTAGCAGAAAAGTTAAATGTTAAATTAGCCTTAATTAGGGAAGATATTAATCGCTTTGGCCAGAAGAAAACAGAAAAAAAAGTAATTAAACAAGAAAAGCCTAAAGCTATTAAGACTCATCAGCAAAAAATGGAAGAGTATTTAATATTTTTATTGTTTCAATTAGATACTGATGTTTTTAAAGAAGAAGTTAAAAAAATCTTGCCATTAAATCTCAAAACACCTGGTCTGTCCAATATTTTGGAAATTTTATCCAAGAACATTAGTAACTTTAATTTAGAAAAGTTCACTAAAAAATTAGCAGAAGACTTGAAAGAGAAGTTGATGGAGTTTTTGTTAAATCCAGAATTTCAAAAAAATATTAAAAATGCTGACATAAAAAAAGAGTGGGACAATGCTTTGTCTCAGGTTAAAAAAGATATTATTCATTCAGAAATTGAAGAGATTAATGAAGAGATTGCCCAACTTGATAAGAAAAACAAAAGGAGTGAAATTGAAGAAGAGCGTCTAGATGAGTTGTTGAATAAGATTATTGAAAAACAGCGGCAAATTAAAAATTGATATATTAAAAATTGACTCTTGTTAACATACCCCCATAGGGTATAATAAAAGCATGTCTTTAAAGCAAAGCAAATTGAAGCTGTCAGGAAGTAACGAAACCCTTGTTCAATTAAAACGGATTCGTGGGCAAATTGATGGATTAATTCGAATATATCAAGAGGAACGTCCTTGTATAGAAATTGCCCAACAAATTACTGCTGCTCGCAATTCTTTATCAAGGGTTGCTAGGGACATCTTGGGTTCAGCGGCTAGTCATTGCAGTAAAGAAAAAGACAGTAAGCAACTAGACGCTATTTTGAAGGAATTATTAAAATATTAAGTTAAAAAGAAAGGCTGTTATGCCAGCACAACATTTAGATAATACAAGTTTTCAAAGCACTCTTGATCAAGCAGCAACTCCAGTTTTTGTAGATTTTTTCGCTGAGTGGTGCGGACCGTGTCAAATGGCTGCCCCAGTCATTGATAAATTAGCAGAAGATTTCAAGGATAAAGTTGTAGTTGCAAAGCTAGATATTGATGAAGCTCGTGATATAGCAATGCAGTTTAATGTAATGAGTGTACCAACAGTGATTATTTTCAAAAAAGATGATAGTGGTCAAATGGTAGAATTTGATCGCAAAATTGGTTTTCCCGGTGAAGAAGCTTACAAAAAAATGATTGAAGAAGCTTTGGCTTAATAATTAGATATTAAATTGATTGTTGATAGGTTAATTATTTATGAAAAAATTAAAGATTGCTGTTATTGGTTCGGGTCCAGCTGGTTTAACAGCTGGTATTTACTTGGGAAGAGCGTTGTTAAAACCAGTATTATTTAGTGGCTTTAACTCAGGTGGGCAATTAATGTTTACCAGAGATGTTGAGAACTTTCCAGGATTTCCCGATGGGATGAGAGGCCCTGAGTTTATGATTAGTTTGCAAAAACAGGCTGCAAAATTTGAAACAGAGCTTCTCCACCAACAAATTACAGCAGTTGATTTAAGTAAAAGACCTTTTCAACTATGGACCTCTTTGGCAAAAAACATGCAGTCAGAAGATTTCCAAAAATTAAGGGGTCAAGATTTATACGAAGCTAGCCAAATTATTAAAGAAGAAAGTGAGGCGACCTACAGCGCTCAGGTAATATTAATAGCAACTGGAGCTAGTCACATGATGTTGGGTGTTGCTGGAGAAAGAGAATACTTGGGTAAAGGGGTTGGCTTTTGCGCTATTTGTGATGGAGCTTTTTATCGCGATAAAAAAGTTTTTGTGATTGGCGGTGGTGATACGGCCTTAGGAGATGCTTTATCTTTAACTAAGTTTGCTAGTGAGGTTACTATTATTCATCGTCGGGATCAATTTCGAGCTAGTAAAATTCTTCAAAAACATGTTTTAAATAATTCTCAGATAAAAATTTTGTGGAACACCCGGGTTAAAGAAATAATTGGTGATAAACAAAAAGTAACTGCTCTAAAAATTCTAGAAGAAAAGCAAGAGAAAACTCTTGCTGCCGATGGTGTTTTTGTAGCGATTGGTCATCAGCCAAACAGCGCTTTATTCACGGACCAATTGAAAATGGACAAACAATCCTATGTGTTAACTTGTCAATATGGTTGTGAGGGAAGCATGGGGTTTGAGAGCGAGTGTTTAGATGAAAGAAAACAGCTAGCTTTTCCAACAATGACTTCAGTGGAAGGAGTTTTTGCTGCTGGTGATGTAACTGATTTTCGTTATCGTCAGGCGGTAGTGGCAGCTGGTTCAGGAGCAATGGCTGCCATGGATATTGAACGTTGGTTGGAAAGTAAATAAAGGGAAGTAAGAATCGAAAAGATTATCTTTAGAATTTAAAATATTAAATTACTTAATATTAACTGTTTACAAATTCTTTAATAGCACTCCAAAATTCTGGATTAGTTTTAGCAACAGTAAGGTTGGCCAATAACCAACCCAAGGGATAACCTCCATCAAGATATTCACCATTTGGTTGATGAACAACCACTTTTTCAGTAAGAGCCAGTTGGCTTACAGTATCTGTGATATAGAGCTCTCCAGATTGGGGATTAGGTTGTTGAACAGCAATTAAATCAAAGACTGTTTGTGGCAAGATATATTTACTAATATTAGCCAGCCTAGAAGGAGCAGTGCCTGGTGTTGGTTTTTCAATTAGGGCTTGTAAATAGCGAAAGTTATTTTCACTAGCTAGTTTAGCAATTCCATAACGATGTAGCATGTCCTCTGGTTTTTCAATACAGGTTACCAAACCTTTTGCTCCAGACTCTTTAAAGGTTTTTATCATGGCTGCTACCTCACTAAGACCATTGTGGTTGTAGATAAAATCATCACCCATTAAAACCAAAAAAGCTTCTTCATCTTTTAAATATTCTTTAGCCAATTGAACTGGTACAGCTGTGCCGTAGTCATTGTCATCAGGCTGTCTTACAAAGTGGAAATTAGCTTTTTGATGTAGTTGTTTAATTGAATCATAAAGTTCGAGTTTATTATTTTTTTTTAAATATTGATATAGCCTCTGGTTTTCTCGGTAGTAATGAAGAACTTGATAGTTGTGTTCACTAATCACAAAAATAATATCTGTGATGCCTGCCTTAATACAATCATCTACCACATAGTCAATTAATGGTCGATCTAGAATTGGTAACATTTCTTTTTGGATAGTTTTACTGATCGGTAGAAATCTAGTGCCAAATCCAGCACAAGTGATTACTGCTTTGCTTATTTTCATATTTTATCTTTGTAACATACTTTTGTATAATTGTTAAGCTTATGCAATTTATTTTAGCATCTCAATCACCACAAAGGGTAAAGCTTTTAGCTACCTTGCCTTATAATTTTAAATCCTTTCCGGCCGCAATTGATGAGGCTAAGGTGCCCTATAAGAACCCTAAAGATAAAGCCAAGCGCATCGCTTTAGCCAAAGCTGAGGCAGTAGCAAAGCAAATTAAGGGAGAGGCTATTATTATTGCTGCCGATACTTTTTGCCTATGCAAAGGACAAATTTTAGAGAAACCAAAAAGCAAGGCAGTAGCAAGAGAGATGTTAGAATTACAGAGTGATAAAGAGATAGAGGCTATTACTGGTTATGCTTTTATTTACCAAAATGATCAAGAAAAAAATATTAAGAACGACGTTGTGATTAGTAAGCTTCATTTTCGTAAATTAGCAACAAGCGAAATCGAAAACTACATTGCTCATCAGCCAGTGCTAACTTGGTCAGCTGCATTCAGCCCAGCTTATGATGCTGGAATGGCTTTATTAACTTCATCCAAAGGAAATTTAACTGCTTTTACTCATGGTCTACCACTTAATCTAGTGGTTGATTTTATTCACCAACAGCTTGAGTTTAACTAGGCATAGATTACAAACATTACGCTAAGAAACCAAATAAAAACGGTCAGTAGTAGAGCTTTATCTTTTATTAAGACATCAACTGGCGCTTCACCCCGATTTTCTTCGTAAACAAGCTGTAAGTAACGCATAATGCCAAAAATTACAAAGGGTAGGGTTAACATCAAGAGTTTTTGTGATTGAAGAGTGCGTGGCAAATTAAGCACTAAATTGGGAAAATGTTCATAAAGTAAGTGCAAGCCATCACCAGGAGAATTTTGAAAGGCGAATAAAGCATAGGTTAACCAGGTAGAGGTAGCAAAAATACTAGTATATTGGTCTAATAAACGAATACTGTAGGTGTCTAGACTTTTTCTGGCAAAAGATAGTTTGCTCTCAGTCATCAGGGTTCGTTCACTTTGCCTTTTACCAACTGCCATAAATAAAGACATAGAAATTACAGTTAGTAGAAACCACACGCTCATGTGTAAATTAACTACTACTGCTCCAGCATAAACCCTAATTAAGAATCCAGCGGCTATGGAAATAATATCAAAAATGGCAATTTGTTTTAGATAGGTAGAGTAAGTAAGTTGCAAGAGTAAATAGGCAAAGAGTAAAATTTTAAAAACAAGTGGTAGTGATAAACTCAGCCAAAACACCAAGGCCCAACAGAACGCAATTGCAAAAACAGCAATTGGAATCGCTAGTTTACCTGAAGCCAGAGGACGGTTTTTTTTAAAAGGGTGTTTGCGGTCAGCTTCGATATCAATTAAGTCGTTGAGGATATAAGTACTGCTAGTAAGCAAACAAAAAATAGCAAAAGCGTAAGTAACTAGCCAGAAATAAGAGGGACCGCTAGCGGGTTTAAAGAAGAAAAATCCTGAAAAAACTAGAGCAGCATAGAGAGCCAAGTTTTTAAGCCACTGTTTTGGTCTAGCACTTTTGATTAATAGAAATAGGGTTTTATCTGCGATTGACATTGCTTTTAAGTTTATTATAAATCAAAAAAGCAAAGACAAAGCAACTAACTATAGCAATAGTAATAATTTTACCTGTGGTGTTGAGAAAGAGTGATAAAAATCCTAAGAGAAAGCTGCTAGCAATATAAAAGAGGCTAATTCGACGCTTACCCCAACCAAAATTATCCATTAATTTATGATGTAGGTGGCCTCGATCTCCCCAAAAGGGTGATTTTCCAGCCAAAATCCTTCTAGTAACAGTAAAAACTCCATCAGCGCTAGGAATAGCTAAAACCATTAGGGTGGTTGCCACTTTAGCTCCGGAAAGAATAGCTAGTACACTTAAAAAATATCCAGCTAAAGAACCACCACCATAGCCAGGCATAATTCTTTGCGGGTAAAAATTCCAGTATAGTAAACCAGCGAAAGCTCCTGAAACAATTAAAGCTAGTTGAGTGACATTAAATTGACTGGGAGCATCTTGAAAGCTGCTAGCCAATACCGCTATAAACAAACAGGCAACCATCACAAAACCTGGTAATTGGCCATCAACACCTTTTGACCAATTAATAATATTCATATTCCACATGATAAAAAAAATAGCGAAGGCACTTGATAGTAGCCAAACACTCCTGTGCTCCCCCAATAAAAAGAAATGCCATTGAGGTTGATCAAGATGAATAACGCCAGAGCCAAAGGGATTACTTACATAGGCTATGCCAATGCCAGCACCAACAATAATCAGCGTAGCTAATAAGCCAGTTAACAACCTCCAGTAAGGGCTAATATTATAGATATCATCTAGAATACCAACTAGAGTTAAAATAAAAGCTCCAAAAAAAATAGCTATCAAATAACGATCAAAATTAAGAAACAAGATCGCGCTTAAAAAAATTGCCAAAAAAACCACCAAACCACCTCCCCTAGGAACACTGCTAGTGTGAGTTACCTTAGCGTGATAGTTTTTTTTTGGATCATCAAGCCAATTGTGTTTCCGATAAAAAGCAATTACCAAGGGTGCCGTGCTGAGACTAATAATAAAACTAAAAATTAGTGGCCACATAAATTAATTTAAAATAATGATTAACCTTAGCAAAATAGCAAAAACTAGAATTTGTAAGGCTACAGTGCTTAACAAAAATACTTGCAGAATGGTTGGGTGGGCGTTTTTAAAGTTTTTAATAATCAGGAAATGAACACCATTAATTAAGGAGGCAAATACTGGCAGAATAAACATAGCTTCTTTACTAGTTAGCTGTTGGATTTCTGGTAGAGAATAAAATAAGGGGATGCTTGTTTGCAGTGAGGGATAAAAAACTAATGATAAAAATATACTTAATAAATTAAAAATAACACCATAGAGGGCTATTTGGCGAAAATTTTTAGGTAAAAAAGTTAAGTATTTAAACTCTTTTTTCCGACGAGAAGACTCTTTAAAACTGATGTCCATACTTATATTGTAAACCCTTTTTTATAATCTTATTTTTTAAGATAAAGATTCATGTTTTGAAATTCAGAATTAATCAGATAACTGTCTTTAAGATAAGTATTAAGATCTGGAAAAGTATCTTGATCATTTCTCATAACTACTATTAAGCGAGGCTCTTCTTGTTTAATTTGAGCAAGAGTTCGAGCATAATCTTCAAAATCCTTGATGTGAAAAGCCACTGTAAAACGAGATGTGGGGACAGTTTTAGTTTGAGCATAAAGCATAGGATTGGTTCCCCAAATAAAAATCTTTTCTAATCCCAGCTCTTCAATTAATTTTGCCACTTTTTGATTATCTCTGACAAGATTATTAAAACTATAATCATATTCTTCTTTGCTAATTTGACCACTAGCTACTTTCCAAAACTGAGAATAATACTTGCTAGTTGAGTAGGGTTTGAAATTAAATAAAAGCATAATGTAAATTGTTAGAGCAATTAGACCTACACCACTAGCAACACTTTTAAAATTATTAATTCTAGTTTTTGATTTAACTTTCAACCCGAGAATAATTTCTACTAACAGTAAAGCAAAGGGTGGTATCATCTGAATAAAATAATGAGGATAAGGACGGCTAGATAGTAGGGTTGAGTAAAGCGAAGCCACAAACCAAATGCTAATAAATTGAAACCGCTTGTTTATTTCTTTAGTGTTTAGGGCAATGAGTACCACAAAAGCAAAAAAGTATAGAGTTTTACCTAGCAAGGAAAAAGAAAAATTTAGGAAGCTAGAATCAAAGTTTAGTTGCCAAGACTGGCTATAACGTAAATTATATAGTAAGCCATAGTCTAAGTAATCTTGGCCAGAACCCAGTGACCGATAGTAAAGAATAGAGATTAAGATAGGTAATATAATTCCTAGAGAAAAGATTAAAATTCTCCAAAGCAATTGTTTGAGGGTTTTACTCCAATCTTTAAAGCTTTTATTAATTGAGAACACGTCCGATAAAAGCAATAGAGCAAAAATGGCTAAGAAGGCAGTTAAATCAAGGAGTGCGGGTACTTTAGTGAGTATAGCTAAAGAAAACAGTGTCCCTGAAGTAAATAGTAAAAAACCCTCTTTTTTTCTTTCCCTAGGCCAGCTGTTTTTTTTGCTAAAGAAATTTTTCCAAACTCTGGTGTTAGTAAACAACACTGCTCCTACCATCACAAAGCCCATAACAAACAATTCACCGTTAGGAATATGACCCTCTAGCCAGGGTAAAGAGGTCAACAAAACCATGATTAGAGTAGCAAAGAAGCTAGCTATGCTATTTTTAAAAAGTTTTTTTGCGAAAAGCCAAAAAGCAATAGTTGTTATTAGCATCCAACCCAAGTTTAATAAGCGAAAGTAAAATTGATTAGGTACTCTGGCTAATTGATAAATTAAAGGGGTTTTGTGATCAATAATGGTGGTATAGAGTTGGCCACCTTTATTTAGTGCGTTACCAACTGTTAAGTAGATAGCTTCGTCTCCATACCAATAAGGTTCAAAAAAATTTGGTATTCTCAGAATCACTAGCAAGAATAAATTTAGAAGTAGAGCTGTTTGATGATCAAGAAATACATCGATTTTTTTAAGAGTTTTTTTAATTGACATAAAGCTAATTTTATCTGGAAAAGCGTTGACAGCGCAAGTGCTATTTTTTAGCAAATTGTTTTTTTGCAGGATTAGAAACTTTTTCTGTAACACGATATTCCATGTATTTCCCAAACATTAATCTGGTGTGAGCATCTATTCCCGGCAGTGCACTGAAAAAGAAGCCAACAACAGGAATTAATAAAAACTCAAGTGGTTGGGTTATATAAGACCAGATTTTTTTATTAGGTCTAGGTGGTCTGTTTTTGGCATCAATAATAAAAATAGTCAACATCGATACCATAGATAAAGTTAGCAGTGTAGAGGAAACCTGAGGTAGAGTTTTCCCAATAATTGTTCGACCAAACTGCTCATTGAGCAGTGGAGGCAACATGGCAGAAACAGTAATAGCAAACCAATTGACAGGCCATAAAAAATGATCCTCAATCACCTTTAAAACTCTAATGCTTTTATCAATGAAGGGCACTCTATCATTAAGTACAAAATGACGAATAATATAGGCGTCATCGCTAACTCCCCAAGCCCAACGTTTAATTTGTTCATATTGGTTACGCATGCTACTCCAAAAACCCAAGGATTGAGCAGCATCGGCATAAATAGGCAAGAAGATGGGTTCTACCTCAAAATCACCATCTTTAGCAAAATATGATTTAAAAAATAAGCGATAATCTTCTGGAATAACGTCGGTGTCCCAATAGCCAATATCTTCTATGTGTTTGAGAGAGACTGAGTAAGTAGAAAAATTAATCAAGCGATCTTTTCTAGCCAAAATATAAATTTGCGTAACAGACTGAGTGGCAGCTAAGACTCTAATTGGAGCTGGAACTTGCCAAATATTGTTATAAAAACAAATCCCAGCTTGCCAACTTTTATTGTGTGGTTTTTGACTAGTTAAAAAACTATATGTTAGATAAGAAAAATAAAAAGGATGTAAAATTGCGTCAGCATCTTCACTAGTAATAGTGATGTTTTCTAAAGCTATACCCACTTCATCTACCAAAAGCTTTTTGGCTGCTCTGGCACCCCAAGCGGTATTGGAAGATTTACCCTTAATTTCTCCTGGAATATCTGGATGTTTGGTTGACCACAGGTGGCCAAAGTTCCCAGCAAACTTATTTTTTAAAATCCTGGCTTTTTCGTCTGCCTCCTCACCTTCTCTTTCTTCAAAAGAAAGCATGATGTGAATATTTTTTGGAGGAAAACTTTGCTTACTAAGTCCTATTAGGGTGTTTTCTAGAGTAGTTAGGGGTTCTTGAAAAGTAGGAATAATAATTAAATGATGAATTTCTTGCCAGCGTTTAGGAAATTGTTTTTTGAGTTTAATTAAGACATCGTTTTTACTATTTTTTTTCACTTTTATCTGGGCTATGGTGGCAAAAATAGCTAAATTAATCGACCTATAAAGCCAATAAACCGCAAAAATTATTACATAATAGGCCACAAATTTGGGAATTATAAAAGAACCCCAAATGGGAAACAGAATCCAGAACCAAGAAAATAATCCGGGTAGTATTTCTAGGGCTCTTTGAGTGCGAAGTGGGTGGCGGCGAAAATAGCGTTTAATCATTATGTTTGTTTGAGTTATTTTGTAGCTTAAAAGCAAGTAGAGAATTTTGGTAGATCTGATCTAAGTCAGCTTCTAAATTGTTTTTAACAAAGTTAGCGAGTTGAGTTATCATTTTTGGTTCACAAACCTGACCTCGATAAGGTGCTGGAGCTAAATAGGGAGCATCGGTTTCTAATAAAATTTTATCAGCTTTTTCTTTGTTGATTAGTTGAAAAATTTCTCTTAGATAATTAGCGTTTTTAAAAGTTAAATTGCCATCAAAGCCAAAATAGCTATTTTCAATAGTCATAGCCTCTTTAATGTAATCTATTGGACCTGATAAACAATGAAAGATAATATTTTCTTTAGCTGGCCAATGTTTTTTTAAAATTTCTAAAATACGCCAATAAGCCTCCTCGCCTTGATCACGAGCATGAATAATAAGTGTTAGCTTCTTTTTTACAGCTAATTTAATATGCTCAATAAATAATTCTTCTTGACCTTGCTTAATGCTTTGATTTTTATCTACCTCACTTTCCTTTGAAAAATGAAAAAAATCTAAACCTGTTTCGCCAATTGCTAGTACGCTTTTTTCTCTAGTCAATTGCTCAATGGTGTTCATCGCTTTTCTCAGTTTAATTTTTTCTACACGAAGTGGATGAATAGCTACACTGGCATATAAATTTCGATCTTTTTTAGCTATTGCTGCGGCCAATTGACTACTGCTTAAACCGGCGCCCGGAACCAGGCTTTTTCGAATATCATTATTTTGTGCCTCTTGCCAGTGGTCTTGCCAATTTTTTTTGAGAATGGGGTCATTTTTCTCTATTTTAAAAGAAAAAGCTTGACCACTATAAAGTGGCTCAAGATTGTAGTGGCAATGAGTGTCAAAAATTGGCATTATTTTATTCTGCTAAACAAACCTTTTTCAAAAGCTTTGATAGGTCCTTGATTAAAACTCTGATTAATAACTTTAGCGGTAGAAGGCATAAAGATTTGCAGAGCTAAATTGAAATCTAGTAGTTTGTAGATAGCCTTAAGCAAAATTGTTTGTTGTTTATCACCCTCAAGTGACCAGGGTTTTTCTTGAGCTAAATATTGATCAATTTCACTCAATCCGTGGTCAATAATATTCAAAGCCTGGGTTATGTCATGATTATTCATGCTGTTTTTAAAATTATCGGGTAGCTGAGCCTGATAATTAATATTTAATTCTGCTGAATTTGCCATTTTAGCTAGTCGAGAGCATAGGTTTCCTAGTCCATTGGCTAAAAAAGCATTAAAAGTAGTGTTAAACTTTTGCCAACTAACATCCATGTCTTCTCCAAAGGCACCCAGCTTAATTAGTAAATATCGAGTAGCATCTGTACCATAACGCTCAATCATATCACTGGGGCTAATAACATTACCCAGTGACTTGCTCATTTTTTGACCATCAACTCCGATAAAACCATTAATAAGAATTTGTTGAGAATTATCCAAGTCGGCAGAGAGCAACATAGCTTGCCACATGGCTGCTTGTTGACGCAAGTTATCTTTTCCAGCTACTTGAATACCAGGCCAAAACTGTTTAAATTTATCTAAATTTTCAGGCCAGCCCAAGGTAGAAATATAATTGATTAAAGCGTCAAACCAAACGTACATTACATGCTCATCGTCTCCTGGAACTGGTACGCCCCAAGACATATTTTTCTTTAGTCTAGAAATGCTAAAGTCCTCTAAGCCAGCACTAACAAAAGACTTAATTTCTTTGAAACGAGAGCTTGGTTTAACAAAGTCAGCCCGAGAATTATAAAGTTCTAACAAAGCTTTTTGGTATCTACTGAAACGAAAAAAATAGTTTTCTTCTTCTCGTAGCTCAAGTTTTTGCTTAGGGTGAAGGGGGCAGCGTCCGTCTATCAACTCACTAGTTGTTTTAGCCAATTCACAGCCCACACAGTATTGAACTGGATAACTGGCTTTATAAATATCACCTTTTGCATAGCAGCGTTGCCAAAAATATTGAGCAGCTTTCATATGTTGTGGGCTAGTGGTGCGAATAAAGTGAGTGCTACTTAAATCCAATTGCTCTTTTAGCTTTTGAAATTGTTTACTTTGTTGATCACAAAAATCTTGAGGTTTAAGATTAAGCTTTTGAGCCTGGCTGGCTATTTTTTGGCCATGCTCATCGGTGCCAGTATTAAAAATGACTTCTTGATTGAGAATTTCTCGATGATAACGAGCAATTACATCAGCTCCAATAATTTCTAAAGCAAAACCGATGTGGGGTGTAGCATTAACATAAGGTAGGGTGGTGCTAATATAAAAATTTTGACTCATAAGACCTTTCATTATAACAGTCTTTTCTCGATCTGGTGAAAGATCATCCAGACTAAAGGCGCTAAGATTAAAATAATTATTAAATAATAATTAAAAATTAAATTTTGTAAATAAAAAAACAACAACAGCAATAAATTAAAGGCAATACAAAAAGCTAAACCCTGATTAAGAAGTATGAATTTGAAGAGAAAAAAGCTGCTAAAAAATACTAAGAGCAAGAGAGGTAGGTAGCTGCTAGGTAAAATAAAGTTGGCAACATCACTTGGAGAGCTATAAAACATCAATAAGATTAATAAACTAATACTTACAAAGGCGAAAACAAGATCAAGTGCTGAGCGCCTCTTTCTTATCTGAACTAATTCTTGTTTCTTTAATCTGGATTGACCCCGTCTTTTTTTTAGAGCTTGGGTAGTTTTCATACTTCTAGTATACTTAATTCATATGAATCTTGTCATCATTGTTTCTTTGTTGTTACTAATAACTCTTGTTTCTTTCTTAGTTTATTTTTTACTAAAAAAGCAAGCTAACTTGAAAGAAGAGGATCAAGCTTTAGATGAGAAATTAGAGACGGCTGTCAATAAAGTTTTTGGTATGACAGCTAATAAAATTGCTGAACAAAGCAAAAACATACTGCAAAGTGAACAAAATTTATTAAAGACTGATTTGGCTAATAAACAGGCAATTATTGAGAAGTTAGTTAAACAGTTGCAGGAAGACTTAAATCAAAGACAAAAAGAGATTCGAGAGATTGAAAAGAAACAAATTGACAAAATTAGTGGGGTTACCACAGCCATTGAGGATCACCGTAATTTAACTAAAGATTTAAAGATATCAACTGATAAATTAGCTAATATGATTAGTAATAATCAACAGCGTGGAGCTTGGGGAGAGCGAATTATTGAAGATTTACTGAAAGCTAGTGGTTTTCAAGAAGGACAACACTATTTGCGTCAAAGTAAACAGAAAGCTTCTAATTTAAAACCAGACATTACTCTCTTGCTGCCTGACCAGCGAAATGTGCCAGTTGATGTTAAATTTCCCTATGCTGCTGTCCAGCAAATGTCAAATACAGAGAGTAAATCAGAAAAAAAGACTCACATGCAGCAGTTTGGTCGAGATCTCAAAGCTAAAATAGATAAAGTAGCTGAATATATTTCCCCAGAGAGTGACACCCTAGATTATGCTATTTTATTTGTGCCAAATGAAATGTTATTTTCTTTTATTAATCAAAAATTTTCAGAAGTGATTGATGAAGCTTTAAGCAAAAAAGTGATTTTGTGTTCCCCCTTTACCTTTTTAGTAGTAGCAAGAACAGTTATGGAAAGTTACCGTAATTTTATGGTGGGCAAAAAAATCCAAGAAGTAATTAAGCAAGTAGATGCCTTTAGTACTGAATGGTTAAGGTTTGATGAGGAGTTTCAAAAATTTGGGCGGAGCATTACTAGTTTGCAAAAGAATTATGACACTTTAGCAAGCACTCGTAAAAAACAAATGGAAAAAAGGATTCACAAGATTGAAGAGTATCGGACTGGATCAGGACAATTGTTGACCGAGGGAAAGAATTAATTGCTTTTAAGTTCTTGATTGAAAAAATTAATATCTCTATTAATAGCGGTTTGCCAATTGGGTTGTAGATTATGGTCAGCCTCTTCGTAGCGATAGTAATTATAGACAATTGGTTCTTTGTTTAGGTTCGATCGTCTTTGATTTTCAGTTTCTAATTTTTTAATAAAATCCTCAGACCAAGTAATTGGTGCTTCCAGATCTTTAGCGCCGTGGTGAATTTGGAGTGGCCCTTGAAGAGCGTCAAGGTGTTGAGTCAGTGAAAAATCAAAAACATTATAATCTTTCTCAAAAATACTGAGGTATTTGCGCATCTCTTTACCTTCGTCTAAGTGCTCATCACTATAGAAAAGAACAGAATAGGGGAATGGAGCAGTGACTGGCGCCCAAAGGGTGGTTGGAATACTGTTTTGTAAAATCTCTAGGGTATTTAGGGCAATTTGTCCTCCATTACTATGAGCCCAGATACCAATTTGTTTGGGTTGGATTTTAATTTTTTGAATAGTGCTGCCAAATTCTTCCGGTATGTTTATTACAGGAAAAGCTTTTAGGGTATTAAGCAAATCAATAACATTAACTGGTTTGATAAAACGAGCTTCCCAAGTATCATTTAAATCACTATCGCTTTGACCATATCCCAAAAAATCTGGAGCTACAGTCAGATAGCCTGCTTGAGCAAAGGCTTGAGCAGCATTTTTTGTGCCTAGTCCAATATAGTAATTATCTATTGGCGTCCAACCCCTTAGTAAAATAATAACTGGCAATTCAATGGTGCTGCCCTGTACTAATTGCTTTGGAGGATAGGCGATATTAAGAGCGCCAGAAATATTTTTACCCTGACTGTGATAATTAAAGATAAATTTTTCTGTTTGACCCTCACTAGTTAAAACCCCAGTTATTGTAATGGCTTGTCTGGTTGGAAAATTTTGTTTTTGTAAATTCTCAATAGTGTAGATTTGCAAGGGTAAATCTTGTTCAAACTTTGTATTTTTAACAAAAGGATTAACTAAAGTTTTATTAAAAAATAGTTTTTGTGATAGCCATAAGCCTAGCAGGCTGCCCAGCACGCCTATTACTGTGATAAGAATAATTGTTTTAAATTTCATAAATCAGAACTTGTTTTTTAATTGCTTAAACAAAAAAATTCAATTTAGCTTTATAATAAAGCAGTTTATGTCAAAATCAAATTTATCTCGAATCGCTATAAGTAAGACTGAAAATGAACTTGGTCAAACGGTGAAGTTGGCTGGCTGGGTCGCTAATAAACGTGATCATGGTAAAGTGACTTTTATAGATTTGCGCGATGAATCAGGATTAATCCAGTGTGTGGGTATTAAAGATAAGCTCAAAGATTTAACAATTGAATCAGTAGTAGAAGTAGTTGGGCGAATTAATAAAAGACCAGAAAATCTAATTAATCAAGAGATGGCTACTGGCAAGATTGAATTGTTTGTCGAAGACTATCAGGTTTTAAACAAAAGTTCAGAACTACCTATTGGTGTTGATAGTGATGGTTTGGAGATTAATGAAGAAGTGCGTCTGCAATATCGTTATTTAGATTTACGTCGTCAGCGTTTGCAAAAGAACTTGCGTTTAAAATCTAAACTCGTTAATGCTTTTCGCCAGAAACTTTTAGAGCAAAATTTTGTGGAAATTGAAACACCAATGCTTACCAAATCGACCAAAGAAGGAGCTCGGGATTTTATTGTTCCCTCTCGTTTCCAACCTGGTAAATTTTATGCATTACCTCAGAGTCCACAACAATATAAGCAATTATTAATGGCAGCTGGTTTTGAAAAATATTTTCAATTTGCCCGTTGCATTCGTGACGAGGATTTAAGAGCTGATCGAGGCTTTGAATTTACCCAATTAGATATTGAAATGAGCTTTATGTCTCAGACAGAAATTATGCATCTCTTAGAAATGATGGTTAAGGGTGTTTGTCAGGAGCTAGGAGTTAAAATTAAAGACCAAAATTTTCCAAAAGTTGATTATCAAGAAGCAATGGATAAATACGGAGCAGATCGTTTTGATTTGCGTAGTGAAAAGGATAAAGAAGAGGGAGTTCTAGCTTTTGCTTGGGTTATCAATTTTCCTTTTTTCAAAGAAGTTGACAAAAATGATCAAGCGGAAGTTTTAGATAGCAAGAGTAATTGGACTTTTACTCACAACCCTTTCTCTAGTCCCATTTCAGAGCACATTCAAGATCATCTAGCCGGAGAGAACCCAGCAAAAATTATCGCTACTCAATATGACTTGGTTTGTAACGGTTACGAGGTCGGTGGTGGAAGTTTACGTGCTCATCAGCCAGAAGTGTTACGAGCTACCTTTAAAACCATGGGTTATGCTGATAAGGAAATTGAAGAAAGCGTGGGCCACATGTTAAGAGCTTTTGAGTTAGGTACGCCCCCTCATGGTGGAATCGCCTTTGGTGTTGACCGTTTGCTAATGTTAATGACAGGGGAGGAAAACTTGAGAGAGACTATGGCTTTCCCGATGACTTCAACTGGCAGAACAAGTGTGATGGAAGCGCCCAGTAAGGTTAGTGATAAGCAATTGGCCGAACTCAAATTGAGCGTGACAGCAGACAAGCAATCAAGTTAGAATTAAGAAGTGAAGACTGAAAATTGGCGACCTTTTTTATTTGTTTTAATTGTTGTATCTCTATTGCTTACTTTATTCTTTTTGTTTTATCCAAGCAAAACTATTGAAAAACAGGCTCTCTATTTGCGGCCGCTTGGAGTCATACCGGTTTATAAAAACTTAGATATTGATCAAGATTATTTTTGGGAAAATTTATCTTTAACAGCCGAAAGTGCCTATGCCTTTGATTTGGAAACTGGTACTTTACTATATGAAAAAGAAGCGCAGTCAAAACTGTATCCAGCGTCTACTGTCAAAATGTTAACTGCATTGGTGGTAGTTGATTATTATCAGTTAGACCAGTTATTGAGTGTTAATTTTGAAGCAAAGGTACCTGGCAATGGAATTGATTTACAAGTTGGCGAACAATTAATGGTTAAAGATTTATTAGCCTCATTATTAGTTTCTTCTGCGAATGACAGTGCCTATGTTTTAGCTAATAATTATGAAGGAGGCTTAGAAGCTTTTGTAAGAGCTATGAACCAAAAAGCTCAAGAGCTTAATTTAAAAGATAGTTTTTTTACTAATCCAGCTGGACTGGATGAGTTTGAACAACGAAGTAGTGCTAGAGATCTTAATATTTTAGCCAGAGAACTTCTAAAGAATAATTACTTGCGTCAATTGGTTGCAACTCCCTATTTAGAAATTAATTCTTTTAGTGAAAAGAATATGCAAGAAAAAAATTCCTTTTACCAATTATTCAACACCAACCAACTCTTAGGAAGATTGAGTGGGGTGAGTGGGGTTAAGACTGGAACTACAAGTTTGGCTGGCCAAGTTTTAGTAACGCTGGTAAGACGCAATGGTAGAGAAATTTTGATTAGTTTAATGAATAGTCAAGATCGTTACGAAGATACTGAAAAATTATTAGCTTGGATTTTTAATACTTATCAATTTATTGACCTTAGAGAAGATCCAACAGCTACTGTTTTTTAAAAGCTTGAATCCTCTGGCAGAAGCCATTATACTAATAAGTAAATTCTATGAGCGATCAATCAATCAACAAGAGCAAAAACACTAGTGTCGAGCCTAACTTAAGTAATATTAATTATTTTAGTCGAGTTGGTTTAAAAATTTTAATAATTGGCTTGGTGGTCTTAATGCTGGGTAGGATTTTTTGGAACCTTTTTCTTGATTATTGGAAAAGAACTCATCCTCCTGGACCTCCACCTCCAACTGTAGGTTTTGGTATTTTGCCCAACTTAAATTTCCCAGATCAGGACGATGAGGGGAAACCCAAGGAATATATTTTGGAGATGGCGGGGTCTTTGACTGATTCTGTTGATCAAATCAAAGTTTTTTTTATGCCCAAGCCAGCTATCAATTTACTAACAGACCAAAAGGTTAAAGAAATAGCGGCTAAATATGGTTTTATTTTTTCTCCAGAGGTTATTTCGGGTGAACTTTATCGCTTTACCAAAACCCAACCTCTCGATATGAGTATGGAAATCGATGCTGCTTTTTTAACTTTTTCTATTAGTAGCAATTATTTGACTAAGCCAGATTTATTAATGAGCAGTGATAATCGTCGTTTGCCTGAGGAATTTGAAGCAACCGATAGAGTTAAAAGTTTTCTAACTGATGGAGGCCTAATGCCCAAAGATGTAGCTACTAGTTCTGGAAAAATTAGTTATAAAAAATCTTTGGGAGGGGAATTAAGTTCTGCCTATTCTTTGTCTGATGCAGATTTTGTTCAAGTAGATTTGAATCGAACACCTATCGATGACATTTATAAAATTTATACTCCCAGTGGTGAAAAAGGGGTAATTTCAGCAGTGATTACAGGAGCTTTTAGTAGTAATAATTCTATTGTAGAAATAGATTATTTTTATCATGAGGTTGATTACACAACTTTTGAAACCTATCCGCTGAGGGGTGTTCGGTCAGCTTGGAAAATGGTGCAGTCTGGAGAGGCCTATATTGCTAGTGGTCAGGATTTAGAGAGGGCGGTAATTCGAGAAGTTGAATTAGCTTATTATGATGATTTTGACCACCAGCCCTTTTTACAGGCAGTTTACGTATTTAAAGGTGATGATAATTTTCTAGCTTTTGTTAATGCTATTCATCCCAACTATTTGGAAAGAAAATAATTATGGAAGACAAGCAGCCAGCAGTTCGTAGCAGAATGGCTCCTAGTCCAACTGGAGAAATGCATGTGGCCAGCATGGCAACATTGTTAAAAAATTATGCCTATGCAAAGCGCCATAAGGGTCAGTTTATTTTGAGGATTGAGGATACTGATAAAACTAGAGAGATAGTCGGTGGAGTAGATAAAATTCAAGACATTATTAAGCAATATGGATTAGATTGGGATGAGGGCCCAGGAAAAGAAGGTCCTTATGGACCATATATTCAGTCTCAGCGCTTAAATATTTATCAAGAAAAAGCTCAAGAATTGGTAGAGAAAGGTAAAGCTTATTATTGCTTTTGTTCAAAAGAGCGCTTAGAGAAAATTCGTCAAGAACAACAAAGTCAACATCAAGCGCCTCGCTATGACCAACACTGTCGTCAGCTAGAAAATTCTGAGGTGGAAAAGAGACTTGCGGCTGGAGAGCCCTATGTGATTCGCCTCAAAGTTCCAGAAAATCAAGAGATTACTTTTACAGACCTACTCCGTGGTCAGATTAGCTTCAACTCTAGTCAGGTTGACGATCAAGTTTTATTGAAATCAGATGGCTACCCAACCTACCACTTAGCGGTGGTAGTTGATGATAGTTTAATGAAAGTTAGTCATGTAATGAGAGGTGAAGAGTGGATTAGTTCTACACCAAAACATGTTTTACTTTACCAAGCTTTTAATTGGCCTATGCCAGTATTTGCACATTTTCCCTTATTTTTAAACCCAGATGGTAAGGGTAAGATGAGCAAGAGAAAAGGCACCGTTTCTGCCCAATCATTTTTAGATCGAGGTTATTTGCCAGAAGCAGTGCTAAATTTTTTAATGATTTTGGGATGGTCTCCAGCTGATCAGAGAGAAATAATGACCTTAGATGAATACATCAAGGAGTTTGATCCTAGTGACTTAAGCATGAATTCTGTAGTATTTGATACTCAAAAACTTAACTGGCTCAATGGAGTTTATATTCGTCGTTTATCTAGAGAAGAACTAAAAAAGCGTCTTCAAGCATTTATACCTGAAGACTTTCCTCAGGAGAAACTAGACGCTATTTTATCTTTGGTTTATGAGCGCTTGGTGACTTTGGCTGATTTTACAGTTCTGACTGATTTTTTCTATCAAGAAATTGGCTATGAAGCTCAATTGCTTTTTAAAAAGGCTAATGGCCAGAAAGATTTACTTAATCAACAAATTGGACTAACTAAAGCATTAATTGAGGGTTTGTCTGATTTTAATTTAGAAGATTTGGAGAAAGAAATTAGACAGTTGCAAGAAGAAAATAATTGGAGTAAGGGTCAATATTTTATGATGTTGCGTATCGCTATGACTGGTAAAATGGCCACTCCACCCCTGTTTGAAACAATGCTAGTGTTAGGACAAGAGCTAATTTTAAAAAGACTAACTTTGGCTGCAAAAAAAATAAAAAACTATGAATAAGAAAAAAACAGCCAATTTTAAAAATGGCTCTCAACAACTTGTGGCTAGTTTAGCTATGGCCGGTCAAGTGGCAATGATGAATCCTCATGTGGTGAATGAGATTTTACCGGATCAAGCTGTTTATGCCAAAACTGGTAGAGAAAAGGATGATGATTTGGCACTAGATTTGTCTGTTACCGAATATCAAGAAATAATTGCTAAATTAAACTCCTATGTCAATGGACCGGCAGGTCATTTAGAAACAGAGAGTCAGCTATATTTAGAACAACAATTAAGTTTAATTTTAGGTTTCGATGTACGTCACGAATTGGAGGGTAAAAAATTAAATCATAGCATTGGCATTATGGGCGCTGAACAACATTTAATGCGTTATCCCGGTGATACTTTAGATAAACATGATGCTTATCGAGAGGCAGGTATAGCGCCAAAAAGAGGGGCTTTTTCTTGGTTTACTGAGGCAGGACAATTAAGTGAAGAAGCAATTATGAGAGAAAAATATTATTTTGCGGTGCAATTGATGTATTTACCCAATTGGAACCAAGATTATCCAGAACTTAAGCCCTGGTACAAATATCGCAAAATGATTATGATTAACCCCAGCGAACAGGTGGCGGTAGTTGGAGTGGTAGCTGATGCTGGTCCGGCAGCTTGGGTGCAAAAACAATTTGGAGGATCACCAGAAGTGATTAGAGAAGGAAAGGTTTGGTCAAATAATACCCGAGGTAGAGTAATACTCTTATTTGTTGATGATTTAGACAATAAAATACCCTTGGGTCCAATTGATATTAGTGTTGCAGCTAAAATTTCTGCCCAGTGAGAAATAAAATATGATTAAATGTAATTTATTTATAGGTTCTCGTTATCTAGTCGATCGTCAACAGATTCGTCAAACTACAGAGAGAATTTTAAAACAGCATGGCATTGAACACGCTCAACTGGATGTATCCATTGTTGGAGGACGCAAAATCAAAGAGCTAAATGAAAAGAAACTTGGCCATTCGGGAGAAACCGATGTTTTGTCATTTCCCCAACATGATAAGGGTCAACTCAAAGATGTTCCGCTGCCAGAAGAAGTTCCTCCTCATTTAGGAGATGTGGTGATTAGTTTTCCTGAGGCAGTTAAAACTGCCCGTCGTTTTGGGAGATTGGTGGATGAACAAATTAATTTTTATTTAGAACATGGCTTAATGCACCTTTTGGGATATCATCATGACGACCATTAATTACTTTAATATGTTAAACTAAAATTACTTATGGCTTGGTATCGAAAATATCGTCCAAAAACCATTGCAGAGCTAGATATTACTCAAGTGAGAGAGAGTCTGCAAGCAATGATGAAGGCTGGTAAAATTCCTCAATCATTGATATTTGCTGGTCCCAAAGGGACTGGTAAGACTTCTGCTTCACGCATTTTAGCTTCTCTACTTAATGACCCTAAAAATGAAGTCTTGGTCGATCAATTATATTTCAATCAAAAGAATGATAAAAAGAAAAAAAACTTAGTTTTTCAAGAGCCAGACCCCAGTTCAGCTTTAGCTCAAAAGGTTTATGAAGGACAATCTTTTTTAGTTCATGAGTTGGATGCAGCTAGTAACCGAGGTATTGATGACATTAGACTTCTCAAAGAAAGAATAATTTTACCGCCTCAGGGTGCCAAGATGGCAGTCTATATTTTGGATGAAGTGCACATGTTAACCACTGAGGCTTTTAATGCCTTTTTAAAGGTTTTAGAAGAGCCACCACCACACGTAGTTTTTATTTTAGCCACTACAGAGTTGCAAAAACTACCAGCTACCATTATTTCACGCTGTACTTTACTTGATTTCCATAAAGCTAGTGAAGAAGAAATAGTCAAAGCGCTTGAAAGGATATTAAAAGCAGAAAAAATTGACTATAAAAAACAAGATCTAGTAAGTATTGCTCATCGTGCCGATGGAAGTTTTCGAGATGCGGTTAAAAATTTAGAGTTAGCTTGTCAAAGTGGCAAACTTGAAATGTCAATAATTGACGCTTATCTAGGCCAAGATAATTTAGCTTATATTAAACAGTTATTATCTCTGCTGTTAGCTAAAGATGCTGCAGCAATTAGCCTGTTGTTTATGGAATTGCGAGCAAAAAACTATCAGCAAAAAACTTTTTATAAGGATCTATTAGAATTTTTACACGATGATTTATTGATAAATTTAGGAGTAAAAAAGGGAAAGGTTTTTACAGAACGAAAAGTAGATCATTTTTTATTAAAAGAACTAAGCAATGTCGATTTACAGCAAGAATTGCCAATTAGTTTTTTAGTACTGGAATTAGTTTTCTTAGCTATTATTGATAGATCAAACGAGCAAACGAAAAATGGCAAGAACCTCAAGGGGGATGGAGGTTCTTCAAGACAAAAAAAAGCAATTTTCAAAAAAAGCAAAAAAAAAAGTCAAATAGAGCAGTTTGAGCCTGTTAAAGAAAGTCTCGCTAAAAATATAAACAATAGTGGCAATGGTATTTTAAAACACTCATTATCAGTGTCCTCAGCATCTGAGTTGTGGCAGAAGTTGTTGAAATTTGTTGCGCAAGAAAACTTTTCCTTATCGGCACTTTTACAGGCTTGTAAATTAGAGGGCGTCATTGATGGTACAGCTAGAATTTTAGTTTTTTATGATTTTCACAAAGAACAATTGGAACAGCAAAAATATCGAAATTTATTGCACCAAAGTTGTCAAAATATTCTAGGAGAAGCTCTTCAATTTGATTTTGTTTTAAGCAAACCAGTAGAGGTAGAAAATGATTTGTTAGAGACAGCTAAGGATGTTTTGATATAATCTTATTTAATTAAATATTATCAATTAGTATAAAAGGAAGAATATGGCAGACAAAGGTGGCTTATTAGGTCAATTAGGAGATCTAAATAAATTACGCAAGCAAGCTAAGCAAATGCAACAAGAACTAGCTGCTGAAGAAATTGTGGTAGAAGAGGGAGATATTGTGGTGACAATTGCTGGAGACCAAAAAATTAAAGATGTTTCTGTTCAAGGAATTCACAGTGCTGACTTAGTTAATGCTCTAAACAAAGCAATCAAAAAATCTCAAGAAATTGCTGCTAAAAAATTACAATCAATGACTGGTGGTTTAGGTGGCATGATGGGTAGGTGATCAGCACCATGCACATTTTATTTGCTAGTCAAAATCTTGGTAAAATTGCTGAAGTAAAGAGGATTTTTAAAAATCATAAATACCAAATTCTTACCCTCAATGATCAAGAATTATTAGAAAAGTTGGGGGTAAAAGTTCCAGCGGGACTAATTGTTGCTGAAACAGGTAAGACTCTCAAAGCTAACGCCTTAATTAAGGCCCAATCTTTTCACCAGTTAAGCCGACTACCTTGTTTAGCGGATGATAGCGGCTTGTTGTTAGAAAGTTTTCCAAATTTTCCTGGAGTAGACTCTAAACGTTGGTTTGAGGGAAGTGATCGAGAGCGCAATTTAGCATTGCTAAAAAAGTTAGAAGGCCAGGGTAGTCGCCGAGCAAAATTTCAAACAGTTTTGTGCCTTTTTGCTTTTAAACAAGAAGAGTCCTTGTTTTTTGTAGGAGAAGTTACTGGACAGATTGCCACAGAGCCACGAGGTCCAGCAGGCTTTGGTTACGATCCCTTGTTTATTCCTGACGGGTATCAAAAAAGCTTCGCTGAATTGGGAATAAAAACTAAAAATAAAATCTCACACCGAGCAAAAGCTTGGCAAGCACTGACTAGTTATTTGGATAAAAATTAAGCTATAGTAATTTGTTCTTCTAGGTAAACATCTTGTACAGCGCGAAGCAAGCTCACGCCTTCTGTCATTGTTCGTTTAAAAGCTTTTCTTCCTAAAATTAAGCCTGCACCACCAGCTCTTTTATTAATCACTGCACTTTTTATTGCTGCTTTTAAATCTTTTTGAAGATCTCCTTCGGCATTGCTTTCTCCTCCAGAATTTAGTAGAGCGATTTTCCCAGCGAAACAATTAATAACTTGTAAGCGTACCATATCTATTGGGTTTTCAGTACTCAGTGACTCATACATCTCGTCACTATATTTGGCAAATTTAAGCTGGCGAAAAGCTCCATCAGTGTTTGGCATTTTTTGTTTAATGATGTCAGCGCCAATACTTACACCCAGGCGGTTGGCTTGAGAAGTAATGTCTGCGCTGGAGTTGTAATCAACATCTTTAGTTTTCCAAGCACTATTACGTGGATAACACCAAAGAATAGTGGCTAAACCCAATTGATGAGCTTGATAAAAAGCTTGGGCGACTTCAGTTAGTTGTCGATTGCTTTCTGTTGAGCCAAAATAAATAGTGGCACCAACCGCCACTGCCCCCAGTTCATAAACTTGTTTAACTTGGGTGAACATATTTTGGTCCCATTTATTGGGATAAGTTAATAGTTCATTGTGGTTAATTTTAACAATGAAAGGAATTTTATCAGCATACTTTTTACTCAACAAGGCCAGAGCTCCAAGGCTAGAAACAAGAGCGCTGCTTTCGGCTTCAATAGCCAGTTTAACAATATTTTCTGGATCAAAGTAAATTGGGTTTTTATAGAATGAAAAGTTAGCTGTATGTTCTATATCTTGATCAACTGGCAAAATTGATAAATAGCCAGTGTTTGCTAAACGACCATGCCCATAAATCTTTTCTAGGCTTTCAATTACCTTTTCACTGCGGTTAGATTGAGAAAAAATATCTCTAACTTGATTTGGATTAACTTGATAAATCAGGTCTTTTGTTAGTTTTTCACAACGATGAGCCAACAAATATTTGGCCTCTTGTCCTAAGAGCTTAGCTATTTCTTCGTAAGTCATGATTTATTTACTTTTTTTTGTTTTTTTAGAACTAGTTGTTTTTTTCTTTTCAACTTTTATGAATTCTGGACGAATTTCATATAGTAAATAAAAACCAATTGCAGCAGAGATAATTAAACCAAAAATACCACCCCAGCCTAAAATCAGTATCACAATACTTTGAACTAGAGATAAAAGAGCAGCTAAAAAGAGCAACAACCAACCCTCGTACTCCTTATTTTTTAAAGCTTTGTAGGCCATTAAATAAAGTATGCCCATCAGAGCAGTAAAGATACCAGAAACATAATAATAGGATCGATTAACTTGAGCCAAGTGCATTATCCAGGATTGAGTGCGATTAAAAATAAATATATTTTGTAGTGCGTTAATAATGCTAAAAATTCCACCAATCAACACTAAGATAGGTAAAACCTTAACAATACCCTCTACCCATTTTTGAGGTAAATGTGGTAATTCTTTGAATAAAGGAACGCCTTTATTAGCTAGATCTTTGATATTTTTATTGTAGAGAAAGGAGCATTGTTTTTTCATAATAACTCATTTTAACAAAAATTTTGTTTTTTTGACAGCGCTTATTTTAATTTCAATTGATATAGAGCAAAGTTTAAAGTATAAAAAACAAAAAAAATAGTTTGCTAAAATTTAGTTTTTTTGTTATTCTAAATGGCTCATAATTAAGTTTTTTATTAATATATAATTGAGTTACAAACAAATGTCGAAAATTAAAAAATTCTTTAGTAAAAAAAATTGGAAGTTAATAGCGATTATTGCTGTAGTGGTTCTTGTCGGAGCAGGGATTTTGTGGAATCGTCAAAGGAAACAAGAAGTTCAGTTTGTTGAGCATCAAGTAGAGCGACAAGATATTACTCAAAGCTTGGTTTTATCAGGAACTTTAGATGCAAAAGAGCGGGTTTATCTTAATTTTTTGGCTGGTGGTAAATTAGTTTATTTGGGAGCACAGGAGGGTGAGTGGGTGAAAAAGTGGCAAACTATTGCTAGCATTGATGCTCGAGATTTGCAAAAAAACTTGGAAAAAAACCTTAACTACTATGAAAATCGTCGCTTTGATTGGGATGCTCAAGTCGAAGAAGATAAAGATCAGGTTTTAACTGATGATGAAATCAGAGCGCGCAAGCAAGATCAGAATCTTTTGGATAATACTGTTTTGGATGTTGAGTTAATTAGTGTTGCTACAAGCAATCGAGTTATGACAGCTCCCTTTGCTGGAATATTACTAACAATGCCCAGTCAAGTTACGGGTGTGACCCTGTCCCCAAGCGATGTTTTTGAATTAGTCAATCCTAAAACTTTGCTGGTTAAGGCTGAACTAGACGAGATTGATCTTTCACTTATTAGTTTGGGCCAGGGTGCTAATCTAATTTTTGATGCTTACCCAGAGGAAACAATTCGAAGTGAGATAGATTTTATAGCTTTAAAAAGTACTATGGGAAGTACTGGCACGGTTTTTAGGCTTGAATTACCAATGATAGAGGTTGAAGATCTAAGTAAGTATCGTTTGGGTATGAATGTCGATGTAGAAATAGAATTAGCCAAAAAAACCAATGTTTTGGTAATACCCTTAGAAGCAATTAGCTCTCAGGAGGGCCAGACTATAGTCAAGGTTAAGGATCAAAGTCGTCAAGGATATGAGGAAAGAGTGGTGGAATTAGGTTTAGAAAGCGACGAAATGGCAGAGGTTCAGAGTGGTTTGGCAGAAGGCGAAATTATCCTCATTGAGAAATAAATAAATTATGGCTAAGACGAAAAAGAGACTTAATGCCATTTTAGAGCTCAAACAAGTTTCTAAAATTTATACTTTAGGTAAACAAAGAATTCCAGCTTTAAACAAACTTTCTTTAAGTATTTGTGAAGGAGATTTTGTGGTAATTATGGGTCCTTCTGGGTCTGGTAAATCGACATTTTTGCAAGTTGCCAGCATGCTGTCTTATCCAACAAAGGGTAATATTTTTCTAAAAAAGAAAAATGTTACTGATTATAATGAGATAGAAAGAGCGCGTTTACGCAACCAGGAGATTGGCTTTGTATTTCAGCAATTTAATTTATTAGCAAAGACTTCAGCTTTGGAGCAAGTGGCTTTGCCCTTGGTTTATGCTGGGGTATCTGAAACAGAGAGAAAAAAAAGATCAGCAGCAATGTTAGAAAAAGTGGGCTTGGGAGATCGTTTATCAAACAAGCCTGGGGAGCTATCTGGAGGTCAACAGCAACGAGTGGCAATTGCTAGAGCTTTAGTTAATAACCCTAGCATTGTTTTTGCTGATGAGCCAACTGGGAATTTAGATTCAAAATCGGGGGGTGAAATTAAAAAAATTTTAGTCAATTTAAACAAAGAGGGAAAAACTATTATTTTAGTTACTCATGACCAAAATGTAGCCGAGATAGCGAAACGCGAGGTTATTATTAAAGATGGCCAAGTTATTAAAGATTTAAGACTGGATGGTAAAAAATGCTTTTAAATACTTTTAAAGTTGCCATTAGAGCCTTATTAATAAATAAAGGGCGTACCTTTTTAACCACTTTGGGAATTATTATTGGAGTAGCCTCAGTCGTGATGCTTACTGGTTTGGGCAGTGGTTTACAATCTTATGTAACTGAACAGTTTGAAAGCTTAGGAGCTAACACAGTTTATGTTTCAATAGGTCAGGTTTTTTCTGAAGATGGCGGATTTAATACTGGTGGCATGGACCAGTTTTTATCAAGTAATAAATTTACCTTGAGAGATATTGAGCGAGTTAAAAGACTGAGAACTTATGTTGAAGAAATTACTTATTATGCAACCGGAATTGATAAAGCTAAGTTTTTGGAAAATGAAGTAAAGGTCACTATTTTAGGCACATTAGCCAATTACTCAAAAGTTATTACTATAGATATCGAAAGTGGCCGTTTTTTTAGTGAAAGCGAGGAGCGATCTGGAGAAAAAGTAGTGGTTCTTGGCCACAATATAAAAAAAGAACTATTTGACAATTTAGATCCAATCGGTAGAAAAATTAGAATTGGTAACCAGCGTTTCACAGTCATTGGTGTGGCAGCTGAACAAGGTAGTAGTTTTGGTGGTCCTAGTTTTGATGATTATGTTTATGCGCCCTACCAACTAATCAGCAGAATTTATCAACAAACTGGTTTAACTGAATTTTCAGTCAAAATAAAAGACAGCAGCCTAATTCCAGAGGCTATTCGTGCTATTGAAGAAGAGTTAGAAAAAACCTTTGAAAGTGATGAGTTTAGTGTTTTTGATCAATCACAGCTGCTTAGTACCATTAACAATATTCTATCAATGTTAACTGTTGCTCTAGGTGGTATTGCTGCTATTTCCTTGTTGGTTGGTGGCATAGGCATCATGAACATTATGTTAGTTTCAGTTTCTGAAAGAACTAGAGAAATTGGACTTCGCAAAGCTTTAGGAGCCACACCTAATCAAATTTTGTTACAATTTTTAATTGAGGCGGCCCTCTTATCAGTTTTAGGTGGAATAATTGGCCTAATTTTAGCTGCTTTAGGCACTTTGGCTATTCAAGCTATTTTCCCAGCTAAAGTTACTTTAACGGCAGTGTTATTAGCTTTTGGAGTATCAACAGCAGTTGGTTTAATTTTTGGGGTAGCTCCGGCCAAAAGAGCTGCTGACCTGTCGCCAATTGAAGCGCTGAGGTCTGAATAGTTTTTACTAGTTTTAGTTTTTGTATTGATATTGAGTAGTTTAGTGTGACCTCATGGGGAATCGAACCCCAGTTATCGGGATGAGAACCCGATGTCCTAACCACTAGACGATGAGGCCAGTTTATTGCCTCTGGATTATACAAATTTTATTGTTTTTTGTAAACGTTAGCAATAATGTCATTTTTCTTTTAGAGAATATGCTTAATGCGTTTTTTAATAATTAGCTTAGTATTTTTTAGCACAACTTTAATTCTTAGTCAGTCAGCTCAAGCCCAGAAAATAAATTTTACTATCAAAAATAATAGTATTGGCTTTAGACAAACAAAGAATTTTTATTTAGATAAAAATTTTATCAATTTGGAAGATGACCCTCAACATAATTTTTATTTAGTTCATCAAAATAACAATTTTTTATTGAGGGAAGTGTTCGATCCCAAGCAAGTTGTTGAGATTCATAGCTACCATCAAGTGAGTTTGCCTAAAAAAGAAGCTATAGCTGCTTTGAGCTTCGAGTATTTGTTGGAGAGTGATGAGGATTTAATACATTTCGATAATCCAGTTTTTTATATTGTTTTTAAAAAAGAGGGTTTGGAGGAAGTAATTTTTGCAAAAACAATAAGGCAATCTGGTTTTTCTTGGAATAAAGTTATTTTGGATTTGAAAAGGTATAACACTCGAGGAGCAAGCTTAATTTTTTATGCCGGCAACTTAGGGGATAAAGAAAAAGCTAGTGTTATATATCTAAGAAGCTTGAGCTCACAGATTATTGTTTTGGATTCTGGCGACTATTTATTGATTGGAGATCAGGAAGTTAAAGATTTAGCGAGCCATGTAGAGAAAAAATCCATTGTTTCTTTCGATCAAAATTGGCCCATTTATACTTTTTCTAATCATTTAATTGATGATCTAATAGCTATTAGAGAAAGAGATCAAAGCTTAACCCTGAGCTTTTTGTTTCCCAAGGAGGACTTTTTTAAAAACTCTTTATGGAAGCTCAGCTGCGATGGGCAATCGGAGCAATTTATTAGTCAGAATAATTTTTATTTATTACCCAATTTAGTTTTTAAAGATTTTTGGCCCAATTTGAATGAAAGAGTTTTAATTAATGTTCAAGATTTTATCTGCAAAGATTTAAGCTTGTTGAGTTTGGAGAAATTTTAATGTTAGGCCATCAAATAGTTCTTGATTGTGGATTGAATAAGGACTTCACTTGCCAATTGAACAAAGATTCTTTGGGAAAAATCAGCATTAATACTCAGCTTGTTCCTGCCCAATACAATTATTATTTATTTATCAGCAATCATCTCGGTCAAACTTGTCAAGTCACTTTGGATGCAGAAACAGTAGGGCAAAAAGATACTGCTCTGTGGTCACAGATTGATCTAAAAATTTATTATCAAAATTTTCAACTATTTAGTGGCGATTTATTGAATTTTTTTTCACAAAAATTAGATTTTTTAACATTAGAAGCAATGAGCTCAAAATTATATCGCTTAGAATTTTATTTAGCAGGATTTGATGAAGATTATCAAATTAATTTTGATTTAAATTTTATTTTAAATTGTCAAGAAAAAGACTCGGAGCTTTTGGAAAACAAGCCCGAGGTTTTAGCTATGCAAAGTGAGGATTCTCAGGAAACTCTAGCTAATCCTTCAATTGAAACAAAAGATAATTTTCACCAACAAACAACTCAATTGCTTTTTTTCTTACTTAGTTTTCTATTAATTGCTTTAATTATTTGTTTGTTCTGGATTTTGAAAATTAAAAGGTCTAAAAAAATATTAATTAGCTCAAAGAAAGGAAAATCTTTATGAGCAAGAAAAAAAATATTAAAAAATTGGTGTTGGGAGCTGTTATGGCCAGCGCCTTAGTGTTTGGGGCACTACGTTTATCTCGAGCCTTATTTTCAGATGTGGAGACACTTCGAGATAACACTGCTGGAGCTGCTAGTGTTAATTTGAGGTTGGCTGGTCAAGATCCTACTCAAGTAAGTTTTAACATGCCAAATATTATTCCGGGAGAGCCACAACGATCTAGCATAGCTGTAACAGATATTGGAACTGGAGCTGATTTTAATGAAAACTTGTATATCGGTTTGGTTGTAACTGATAGCGATGAGGGTATTAACACCGAGGCAGAGACAGATGTAGAGGGAGATGGGGAGCTAGATGATTGTTTGATGATGAGAGTTAGCTATATGGATGGAGATAATGAAGTAGAGGTTCAGCCATATACTAGTTTTCCAATTTTGGAAGAAATGTTTATTGATGAACAGAATTTTTCTCCATTAGACAATCGCTTGCAGATTACCTCGGTTAATCTTAATCTTGATTTTAGTGCTGATGCTTGCGGTAATGAAGCGATGGGAGACAACCTAACCTTTGATTTAAATTTTTACTACGAGCAATAAAGAGTGAGGCGAGTTAAGCAATGCTTGCTTGACTCGCCAATCTTTGTCATAATGTTTAAGAAACATATGCCTAAGGCTAGAAAAAGACGATCTTCTCGCTCCTCCCATCGTCGTAAAAAAACTACATTTAAAGACCATTTAAATAATTTATTTTTTCCTGGAAAAAAGAATCGTTATCGTCCGCAACTGCTTCATCCAGAATCTTTAATGATTGTTTCTTTTTTAGTTTTGGCAGTTTTTTCTTTGTTTAATGCTATTCGTTTTTTTCCAAGTTTAGCTGATAAAATTTTAGGTTTTGCCACCAATATTGATGTTAATCAAGTGCTAATATCGACCAATGAAGAACGGGTTAAACTTGGCCTATCTCCTCTACAAATTAATGAAAAACTAAATCAAGCTGCGGTGGCTAAAGCTCAACACATGTTTAATGAACAATATTGGGCGCATAGCTCACCAAGTGGTTTACAACCCTGGACCTTCATTAAAAATGCAGGTTATGTTTATAAGTATGCTGGAGAAAATTTAGCTAGAGATTTTGATACTACTGGAGAAATGGTGACGGCTTGGATGAATTCTCCAACTCACAAAGAAAATATTATTAATCCCAATTTTACTCAAATAGGTTTGGCTGTGGTCAATGGTACTCTCAGTGGGTTTAACACTACCTTGGTGGTTCAAATGTTTGCTTCTCCAGGAGCAGTTGAACTTCAAAAAACTGCAGAGGGCGAATCACTTACTTTGCCATCAATGGCTGATAGCTCCATCAATGAATTGCCAGAAGAAAACCTGGGCATAGATGTCGTCGAATCTGAGCTAGCTGAAGCAGAGGATTTGGGTTTGGTTGAGGGAGAAAGAACAGCAAGCGGTCGGATGTTGTTTTCACCAATTTATCTAACTAAAACTTTTTTCTTATTAGTGGTGGCTTTAATTATTCTAACTCTGATTTATGACTCCTTTGTGTCTAATAATCGACGCTATGAGCGAATTGTTGGGCAAAATTTTGCCCACATTATGTTTTTTTTAACGGTCGGTTTTTTATTAATTCTATTTCGTGGAGGAACAATCATTCCATAATTCATGCCAAAATTGCTTAAAAAACACCGTCTAGCTTATTTAATTCTCTTTTTAGCTCTGACAACATTCGCTTTCTTTTTTTCTCGTTTTTGGCCAAATAAAATGCTGCAGCGCTATTTAGCAGTGGGCATGGGAATGTTTTATTTTCTTTGGGGCGTTTTTACTCACGTTAAAAGTACTAAAATTACCAGTGAAATTGTATTTGAGTATTTAGCAATAGCAATGTTGGCAGTGTTGCTGTTAATTTTAATTACTCTTTAAAACCTGATTCTATGATAAGATGCTGATGAAAAAATAGAGAGGCAATATGTTCAAAAAAAACATGAAAGGTATCATTTTAGCCGGTGGCAGCGGAACCCGTTTGTCTCCACTGACTAGGGTAACCAGCAAACAATTATTACCGGTTTATGATCGACCAATGATCCACTTTCCCTTAGAGACCCTTCGCCGATCAGGAATTACTGACTTTTTGTTTATTATTGCTCCAGACCATGCTGGAGATTTTTTGAAATATTTAGGAAGTGGCAAGGAGTTTAACTGTCACTTTTCATATGAAATCCAAGACCAACCGCAAGGAATAGCTCAAGCCTTTCAAATTGGTGAGGATTTTATTGACAATGACAATGTAACCCTCATTTTAGGAGATAATTTATTTGAAGACGATTTTTCTCAGGCGATTCAAAGTTTTGAAAAGGGGGGGCGGATCTTTGCTAAAAAAGTCGATGATCCGCAAAGATTTGGAGTGGTGGAGTTTGATGACAATAATCGCGCTATCTCTATTGAAGAAAAGCCCAAAAACCCAAAATCAGAATACTGTGTAACTGGTATTTATATCTATGACAACACCGTTGTTGATAAGGTTAATACTTTAAAATTTTCTGATCGGGGCGAATTAGAAATCACTGATTTAAACAATTTGTATTTAAAGGAGGGTAGCTTGGATGTGGCTTTTGTTGAGGGTTCTTGGTTTGATACAGGAACCTTTGAATCTATGTATGCAGCGACTCAGTTTGCTAGAGAAAAACGCTTAAGAAAATAAATTTAATTAAAACTAAAAATGTCAAAATTTATAAATAGAAAAAACATAATTTTAATTAATTTTTGCTTATTATTTATGTTTTTCTGTTTTTTCTTTTCAAAAACTAGCCTGGTTGGAGCCGAAGCAGATCCTGTAGCCAAAACAGAGCTCATTTGGCAAAAGGAAAGGCTTGAGGCTGAGATTATTGCTACTCGTCAAAAATACAGTCAAAGTTTAGAGTCCTATCGAAGTCAGGAAAGACTCTACACCATAGCTTATGATCAGTATTCTTCTCTCAAAACTCTCGCAGCTCTAGAAGATTTAGTATTAAAAACCAAATCAGTACTAATTGTTTGTGATGAGGTGCTGATAAACTATCTGGAACTCTTAAAACTTAATCTGTATGCTAGCGAAGGAGTTGAGTTGTCTATTAAAAACAAATATTTAGATTTATTGGAAGAGCAAATTATTACTTTGAAGGCACACAGAGAGGCCTTAGAAAAAAAGACTGACCAGAGTGGCGTTCAAGCCAGCCTAGACGATTTTGTCAAATTTGATGATTTAGATAAAATTAGTGAACAAATTTTAGCTCTCTTAGCTATTTCTCGTTTACAGAGAATTTATGATTTAGCTATTCCTCTTAAAAAAGATATTGATAAATTTTTAGCAGTTGATGAGAGTGATGATCTTAGTGCTTTAGTTCGAGCTTCAGCCGAAACCGACAAGAGCTTAGTTAAAGCACAAAATAATTTGAATTTACTCTGGCAGAAGTCTGCGCAGGCCAGCTCACTAGAAAGCATTTATCGTAATTTAACCAGAGACCTAAATCCAGTCTACATTAATTTGTCACAATCGATGGCTTACCTAAAGGAATTATTGGATTTTAATTAAAGTTATGTCTAGAAAAGAACTATTTAATAAAGACCAAACTATTTTTGTTGATCAGGCTCCTTTATGGCAAAAAGCTTCTGAGAAAAAAATGGGTTTAAAAGAAAACTTAACCAGAAATAAGAATTTAAAACCATTTTATTTTTTAATGGCAGCAGTATTTTTATTTTTTGCTCTATATATTATTTTAGTTTTTATTCCTAAAAGAGAGAATCAGGTAAAGGAAGTTGAAACGGTGGTTGAAGAGGAGGTGTTGGAGGCTCATCCATTAGAACAGAGAATAAAAGCTCTTGAAGAAGACTTAAAAGCGGCTGATCCCACCAGACAGACACTAGCTTTTCCAAACGTGAATTTAAAGATCAGTTTTCCTTAAAATTTGCTACAATTAGTTACTATGACAAATGATCCATCAAAACAGCAACATCGTTTCATTAAGGCTATAGAACACTTCAAAAAAGAGTTAAATTCTTTGAGAACGGGTCGAGCTTCAGCGCAGTTGCTAGATTCAGTAAGGGTCGAAGCCTATGGAAGCCAAATGTCTTTAACCGAGGTGGCTAATATTTCTGTTCCAGATTCACAACTAATTGTTATTAAGCCCTGGGATAAAAGTTTATTGCCCGCTATAGAAAAAGCTATTCAGATTGCTCAACTCAATCTCAACCCTGTGGTTGACAAAGAACTAATTAGAGTACCGGTGCCAACTCTAACTACTGAGCGTCGCCAAGAAATGGTAAAAGTTTTACATCAACGAGCCGAGGAGGGCCGGGTAATGTTAAGGCAAATTCGAGCTGATATACGTAAAGACATTGAAAAAGAAGAGGGAACTGCTGGGGTTAGTGAGGACGATTTAAAAGCTAGATTCGCAGAGTTAGAAAAATTGGTGAAAGAATATATAGATGAGATTGAAAAACTAGTAGTTGCTAAAGAAAAAGAGTTGTTAACCATCTAATTATGTTTGAAATAGTTGTCTTTATTCTAATCTTATCCTTTTTAGTCTTAATTCACGAGTTGGGTCACTATTTATTGGCTCGCAGGAATAAGATTAAGATTAAAGAGTTCGGTTTAGGCTATCCTCCTCGAGTTTTTAAACTTTTTACCTATCAAGGAACAGTTTTCTCTCTCAATGCTATTCCTTTTGGTGGTTTCGTACAGCTTGAAGGAGAAAATGGCCCTGAACAAAAACAAATACTTAAGATTAAGAAAAACCAAGATAAAAAATGGGGCCCTTTTTTTAGTAAATCAATTTCGGCTCGTTTACAAACTCTTTTAGCTGGAGCAGTTTTTAATTTTTTATTTGGCATTCTAGCTTTTAGTGTTATTTTTTCTAAAACAGGGATTCCTAGAGAGTTGCATGAGCAAGCTAGAATTTACGATTTTACTGATAATTCTCCAGCAGTTAGTGCTGGTCTGAATAAAAACACTAACATAATAGCTTTCTATAGCGAGAACGATCAACAGTGGGTAAAAGTAAATAGTATTACTGAGGTTCAGGAGTATGTGGATGCTCATCTGGGTGAGGAGTTAACCATAAGAGCCACCGAGCCTTGCGAAACACTAACTTGTCCTGATGATTATCAAGATTATCAAATTTATTTACGTCGAGAAAATGAGCGCTCAGATTCAGAAGGAGCTATGGGGGTAGTTTTTACTACAGTTATACATGAACATTTTCCTTGGTATTTGGCTGCGATCAAAGGTGCCTTATACGGTTTTAGAGAAGCTCTATTTTTGGGCCTACTAATCTTACAGGCTTTAGGAACTTTGATTGTTAATTTAGTTCAGGGACAATCAGTAGCCATGGATGTGGCTGGGCCTGTGGGCATAGTTCATCAAGCTCAAACATATGGTTTTTTTGATGGAGGTTGGTTAAATATTTTGAGTTTTGCAGCACTACTTTCAATTAATTTAGGAGTCATGAATTTATTACCGATTCCTGCCTTAGATGGTGGCAGGGCAATTTTTGTTTTACTAGAAAAAATAGCTGATAAAGAAAAAATTGAAAAAATTGCTAATTGGGCTAATTATGTTGGTTTTTTTGTTTTAATTTTATTGATGGTTTTTGTTTCAATCAATGATGTAGTGAAGCTTTTTACTTAGTTTTTTATTATAAAAATTACAAAAATAACTATGGCTAAAAAACGTAGAAAAACTGATAAAATTCGTGCTCAAAAACAGCTTAAAAAGAGAGCGGTTACACAAAAGCTATCTACGAAACTCACAAATAAAGTGAATGTTGAATCTAAAATTGAGAAAGAAAAAATAGAAAACTTATTTAATTATGATCCCGGCTTGATTGGCAAAGATTTGAAAAAAACCCTGTTAATTACCCTAGTAGTTTTACTAGTTTTAGCTTTAGTTAGTTTGCGTTATACTTAGGATTGTCTATTTTTAGAAAGGTAGTAAAAATATGTCCAAGAAGAATTTAATTATTTTATTAGTTTTTTATTTGCTTTCTAGTGTTTTATCTTTTTTTGCTTTTTCTTATTTTGGTGGGAGAGCAACTGCCCTTAACCAGGCTCAACAAAAAGAAGAAAAAGAATCTTTGTTGGCGGGCTTATTAGATATCGATCCCAATGAACCACGAGATCAGGCCTGCCCTTTAAATGGTAAATATTTTACTTTAACTGAAAGAAATGCCTGGGAAACTAGGCGCCCATTATTTATAATGATCGAAAATTCAGCAGATGCACGCCCACACTCTGGCTTGAGTCGAGCTGATGTAGTTTTTGAAGCAGTCGCAGAAGGTGGAGTTACCCGTTTTGGGGCTCTTTATTATTGTGCTGCGCAAAATGAGAATGTGGTGGTTGCGCCAGTACGTAGTGCCCGCACTTACTTTGTTGATTGGGCTTCAGGATTTAATCTGCCAATGTATGTTCATGTAGGTGGTGCTAATTTATCTGGTCCCACCAATGCTTTAGGACAGATTGCTGATTACGGTTGGCGAGGTGAGAACGATATTGATCAGTTCTCGGTTGGTTATCCTACTTTTATTCGTAATTATAGTCGTATCCCTAACAAAACAGTGGCAACTGAGCACACCATGCAAAGCGAAACTGAAGCCTTATGGGAAGTGGCCAAAGAAAGAGATTGGACCAATCTCACTCCAGAAAGAATAGTTAATCGAAAAACTATTGCCGCAGCTCCTTGGCAAGATGCTTATCAGGGGTGGACTTTTGAGGAGGAAGTTGGAAGTCCAGGATTGATTCAAAAAATTAGTTATGATTTTTGGAGTGGTTATAATCAATTTTCGGTCGAGTGGAACTATGATCAAGAATGAGATGCCTATAAGCGCAGTAATGGAGGAGAATTGCAGATAGACTTAAACAATAATGAGGAGCTAGCGTTTAACAACATCATTGTTTTGTTTGCTATAGAAAAAGGTCCAATCAATGAGCTTAAACACATGATTTATGGAACCACTGGTAGAGGTAAGGCTTTAATTTTCAAACATGGTCAAGCTCCCATTGAGGCCAACTGGAATAAGCTTAGTCGAGAGGCAGAATTAGAGTTTACAGATGTTCGTGGTAAAGCAATAGAATTAGCTCGTGGACCAATCTGGATTAGCGTTTTGGCTACTGGCAGTGAAGTTAATTATTAATAAAGTTTAATTTTAAGAAGCCGGTTTTCACCGGCTTTTTTTTACTTATTGTTTCATTTTCTTACTTGTTTTTTTTGCTTCATTAACTTAGAATTGAGTAAATTTTTGTTTCAAAAAAAATTAAAAAGGAAACACATGTCTTGTCTAAATGATCTATTGGTGTCGAAAGTTAGAGTTAAAGTTTTAGAATTATTTTATAAGAACCCAGAAGAGATGTACTATGTGCGAGAGATTACTCGTCTTATTAAGGAAGAAATTAATGCTGTTAGACGAGAGTTAGAGCGCATGCTTGAATGTGGTTTACTAAAAAGCGAGCAGCGTGCAAATCGATTGTATTATTATTTAAACAAGCGCTATCTTTACCATCAAGAGTTACAAAGAATCGTTACCAAAAGCACTGGTCTTGGCAAAAAAATTCGTCGTTATAGACGCAAACTGGGCTCTTTATCTTACGTGATGTTTTCTGGAACTTTTGCTAGTCGACAGCCAGCTCGTTCAGACGAGCTAGATATTCTCTTAGTTGGTGATGTAGTTTTACCAGAACTAGAAGAACTTATTAAAGCCGAACAAAAAGAACTGGGGCGAGAAATTAATTATGCGGTGCTTAATGCTGATGAATTTGAATTTAGAAAAACACGAAGAGACCCTTTTGTTATGGAAGTTTTATATGGGGTTAGAGTCATGATTATTGGTGATGAAAATGAATTTTGTCATCGTGACATGCCTACTAGTTAATTATAAATTTTTATAGATTATTTTTATGAATAAAAAGTCAAAAGGTCGAAGTCTTTTTTTGATTTTTTTACTGACTATTATAGCTGCCCATATTGCTTTTCCTAATCAATTAAAATTTGATCAGCTTATATTGAGCCGACGCGTTCAATTTGAAATTAATAAAAAACCGATTGATTTCTATTTTTGGGGGAAGCGAATATATAAAGATTTTCAACTAAAAAAAGGTCTAGATATTCAGGGCGGAATGCAGGTAGTTTTGCGAGCTAAGGTTGATCAAATTGATCTAGAAGACAGAGAAACAGCTCTGGAGTCTGCTCGAAACATCATCAGTCGCAGGGTTGATTTGTACGGAATTAGTGAACCTAGTATTCAAACTGCTCGTTTAGAAGACGAGTATCGCTTAATTGTTGAGCTACCTGGCGTCGATGATCCTCAACAAGCTTTAGACCTAGTTGGTCAAACTGCACAGCTGGAGTTTAGATTAGAAAAGGAATTGAGCGAAGAGGAATTAGCTGAGGCCACTCAGTCAGCTATTGTTTGGGATAAGTATTTTGAGAACACTGGTTTAACTGGCCAGCAGTTGAAAAGGGCCCAAGTGCAATTTGATCAGCAGACTGCTAAGCCGCATATTGCCCTAGAGTTTAACGATGAGGGTCGAGAGCTTTTTGCTGAAGTCACTAAAAACAATTTAAACAAGGTTTTAGCTATTTTTATCGATGATTATCCAGTGGTAACGCCAACTATTTCTAGTGCAATTTTAGATGGACGAGCAGTTATGACTGGTGATTTTAGTGTTGAAGATGCCAAAAATTTAGCCATCCAATTAAATGCTGGCGCGCTACCAATAAACATTGAGGTGTTGGAGCAAAAAAATCTTGGGGCTAGTTTAGGGGACGAATCAGTAAAAAAGAGCGTTAATGCTGGAATGATGGGCTTATTTTTAGTAATTTTATTTATGATTTTGTATTATGGTTGGTTGGGGGTGATTTCTTCTTTAGCCCTGATAATTTATGCCGTCTTAACCATTGCTCTTTATAAAATTATTGGAGTCGTTCTAACCCTACCAGGAATTGCTGGTTTAATTTTAACGATTGGTATGGCGGTGGATGCAAATATTTTAATTTTTGAAAGAATGAAGGAAGAGCAACGAGCTGGTTCTAGTTATGCAGAGTCTATGGAGTTGGGTTTTGGTCGAGCTTGGGACAGCATTAAAGACGCCAATTTAGCCTCAATTATCACAGCGCTGGTATTGATTAACCCTCTCAATTTATCCTTTTTAAACACGAGCGGATTAGTTAAGGGTTTTGGTGTTACTTTTTTACTTGGGAGCCCAATTAGTATGTTTACAGGTGTCACTGTTTCGAGAGTTTTAGTGAGGTATTTAATGCCACTTATTAAGCCTAAGGAGTTTAATTCATGAATTTAATGAAACATAAAAAGATTTTTTTCTTAATTTCAGCCTTTTTTCTTGTGCCAGGATTAATTTCTTTAGTTTTTTTTGGTTTGAAACCAGCAATTGACTTTACTGGAGGTAGCTTGTTGGAGATTCAATTTTTAGAAAAAGAAAAAATGCTTAATTATCAAGAAGAGGATTTGAAAGCTAATCTAGAGGAAGTTTTTGTAATTAATACGATCCAACTGACAGGTGAAAATAATTTAATGTTGAAGGGGAAGGAAATTAATAACGAAGATAAAGAACTTGTCTTAAAAAAAATCAGCCAAGAATATGGAGAATTAGAGTTATTACGTTTTGAAAGCGTGGGGCCACTTTTGGGTCAAGAGTTGTTAAAAAAAACCTTAATAGCAATACTCTTAGTTGCTGGAGTTATTATCATTTATATTTGGCGGCAATTTAATGAAGTAAAGTACGGAATTTCAGCAGTTTTAGCTATGTTTCACGATTCTTTAATATTAATTGGAATTTTTAGTTTACTTGGACATTTTAGGGGGGTCGAAGTTGATTTGTTATTTGTAACTGCTGTGCTAACCACTCTTTCTTTTTCAATTCATGACACGGTGGTTGTTTATAATCGGATTAGAGAGTTGCAAAAGAAACACAAACATTTATCTCTGACTGCAATTGCCAATGTGGCTGTTTGGAAAACTGTAGGCAGATCTATTAATGATTCTATTACTATTATATTAATGTTACTTTCTTTGGCTCTGCTTGGAGGGGAAAGTATTCGTTATTTTTCTTTAGCCTTATTAATAGGAGCTATTACTGGCACCTATTCAAGTACTTTTACCGCTGTGCCAATATTGTTGCTTTGGGAAGAAATTCTTGATCGTCCTAAAAATAAGCAAAAGTAATATTATTTATTATTTTTGTTTAGCTAGTATTTTTCTAGCTTCTCTAATTAATAAATCTTTTTTATTAAGTTTAGGATCTTGTAAAACTTTTTCCAACAGCTCTTTAAGTATTTGACCAATAGTTGGACTGGGTTTAATTTTTAAACTTTTAATTAAATCTTGACCGTTAATAGCCAAATCACTTAAATCCATTGGTTGATTGAGTTGTTCAATGATGCGATCTTTAAATTCTTCTAAGCGCCAGCTGGTTTTTTTAGCACCACTACCCAAACGATCTCCCTCTCTTAAATCCAGGATATCATCAATGTTTTCTAACCCCACTTTTTTAATAAAACGACGAATTGAGGCATCGGTATGTTCAGGTTGGTAATAAAACATGTGATAGCGAACTAAAATAAATACTCGTTGAACATCTTTTTTGGCTAGACGAAGTCTTTTGGCAATTTTGCTAGCAACTCTAGAGCCCAACACCTCATGATTATAAAAGGTAATTTCCTCATCTTTTTCAGAATAAGTTTCTGGTTTGCCAACATCATGTAAGAGGACAGCTAAGCGCACGACTGGGTCTTGACTAGGACAAGCCTCAAGGGCATCAAGGCTGTGAACCCAAACATCGGTGGTGTGATGACCAGGTTGATCCATCTTTTTACCTAATTTTAGTTCTGGAATAATATGATCAAGCAGGCCAGTTTCATCTAATAACTTAATTCCATCCGCTGGATGCGGAGAGGCCAAGATTTTCATAATTTCAGCACCAATTCTTTCAAAGCTAATGAAGGGCAGTGAGTCTTTATTATTTTTAATTGAAGAATAAGTTTCTTTTTCAATTCTCATGTCTAATTGAACTGCCAATCGAACAGCCCGAAGCATTCTCAAAGCATCTTCTTTAAATCTTTGATCTGCTTGCCCAACAGTTCTAATTAATTTATTTTTTAAATCCTGATAACCTCGATATTCATCAATTAATTGCCAATTTTCAGCCTCAGGTTGGTAGTATTCTTGAATTGCTGCTTTTTTGTTAAATATCTTATCTAAATACTGATTGTTTATTTCGATTGCCATAGCATTGATAGTAAAATCACGCCTACTCAGGTCGTCTGTAACTCTTTTTCCCCAAACAACAGCTTCAGGTCGTCGATGGTCTGAATAGTCACCATCACTGCGAAAGGTAGTAATTTCGAAAGGTGGAAGATTAGGTTTTTTAGCTTTATTTTCTAAAATCTTTTTAGAAGAAGAAGCTTTATTTTTTAAAGATGCATGAATTTTTTTAGCTTCTTTTAAATTAATAATTTTCTCTTTTTGATCTTTTTTGGCTATTGCTTTTTCCCTATACAGCAATTTTTTATATAAATTTTTTTTAGGTAATTGCCAACCCTGATTGAGCATTTGTTTTAATAAATTTTCATGAGTAACACTGACGGTGCCAAATGAATTTTCATAAAAACTATTAGTAAAAACTTCTTGTATTTCTTGAGGTTTAGCACTGGTAGCAAAATCAAAATCTTTGACATCTTCTTGTTTAAGAATCAGATCACGTACAGCTCCGCCCACAATATAGGCCTCAAAACCAGCTTGTTTGAGCATATAAATAATGAAAAGTGATTCAAATGGTAAATTCAGCTTCATAGGGTTATTATAAAAGAACTATGAAGAAATGGCAGTTGCAATCTGATTTACTGGTAAAAGATAAAAAACAACTCGGAGAGATTTTATTAAAAAATCGTAATATTGATCCTAATTTAGCTGATAATTTTTTTAACCCACCACATCCAAAAAAATGGCAATTAAGTGATTTAGATTTTAGTTGTTCTGATTTTAATAAAATAAAAAAACGTCTTATTTTAGCCAAAAAACAAAAAGAAACGGTCTATATTTTTGGTGATTACGACAGCGATGGGGTGTGTGCTAGTGCCATTTTATGGGAAGGTTTGAAATTCCTGGGTATCAGTAGCTTGCCTTTTATTCCCAATCGGCAAGAACACGGCTATGGACTGTCCATTAAGGCATTAAAAGATTTATTTAAGAAACAAGGCAAACCTGAGCTATTAATAACTGTTGATAATGGTATTGTCGCACTACCAGCTCTAAAATTTTTAGTAAAAGTGGGGGTAGAGGTTATAGTGACAGACCACCATCAGGCTGGTCAAAAAAAATTACCAGTTTTAGCTATTTTTCATTCAACAAAGGTTTGTGGTGCAGCAGTAGCTTGGTTTTTAGTTAAAGAACTGTTTAAAACAGCTAAGGATCAATTAGAGGCCGAGAAAAAATTAAATGATTTTTTATCATTAGCAGCGATCGCTACAGTTACCGATTTAATGAAACTATTGGGTGTAAACAGAAGTTTAGTTGCTCATGGTTTACTAGCTTTACAAAAAACTCAGCGCCCCGGTTTACTGGCTCTTTATCAACTCAGTCGTTTGAAAAAGGAAGATCTCAATAGTTATCATTTGGGCTATGTGCTGGGACCAAGAATTAACGCCATGGGCAGGCTGGCAGATAGTATGGATGCTTTACGTTTAGTTTGCACAAAAAACAAGCTTCAAGCAAAAAAATTAGCAGCTCTTTTACAAGAAACCAATATTGAGCGGCAGGACTTAACAGAAGATTTAATTGATCAGGCTGAGTCATCATTGACTGCTAAAGATAAAAAAGAAGCCATCATTATTATTGATGGTGATTATCATGAGGGAGTGGTTGGCCTGCTAGCTGGTAAACTAGCTGAAAAGTATCTGAAACCGAGTATAGTTTTATCTGTACCCAAAGACACTAAAGATAGTAAAGCAGTCATTAAAGCTTCAGCGCGTTCTTTAGCGGGTTTTAATATTACAGAATTTTTACGTCAAGTTGAAGATGAGTTACTGAGTGTCGGTGGTCACCCCTTAGCCGCAGGTTTCTCCTTAACTTTAGAAAAGCTTGACTCGGTCAAAAAACGCTTATTGTCTCTAGCAAAAAAACAAATTGCTAAAGCTTCTTTAAAACAGCAAATTAATGTTGACTGTGAGCTGGCAACTTCTCTGATTAATTTAGAAATAGCTGGCTTTTTAGAAAGCTTTGAGCCCTATGGTAATGCCAATCCACGGCCAATTTTTTTATTAGAAAACCTACTCTTACAAAATATTCAGTATCTGGGCAGTGATGGGCAGCACGCAAAGTTGTTTTTTAGAACACCTGACTCAAAGCAAGAAATTATTGTCTTATCTTGGCGAGCTTTAGAGAAACATGGCCAACTAGACCTGGGTCAAAGCTTTGATTTATTGCTAACAATGGCTGTTAATCGATGGCGAGGTCACAGTAAATTGCAAACAACTTTAACAGCTATTAAAAAATCTACTTTATAGATGTTTTTCTAACATGGCTTCGACTTCTGTCAAAGGAATGGCTTCCGGTACTAATTCTCGTCCAGCTTTCTTGCTAATAATAATGGTACTTGGCGTGCCACCTATACCAGCGCTAGTTGCTCCAGAGACCATTTTACTTACTACATCAGCCTTTTCCTTAGTATCAAGGCATTCTTGAATCTCGTTTTGTGAGGCCCCAGCATTAGCAGCCATGGTTAAAATTGTATTTTCAGTAATGACGGACTTTTCTCCTTCTGTGGTGAAGATGCTTTGATCAGACATTTTTTCATAAACTTTATCCGTAAATTGCCAGAAGGCTTCTTCACCGGTGTAGTCAGCAATACACTCGCTAGCTTGAGCTAAGGTATCTGCATGAGCATGAAAAGAAAGAGGAAAATGTCGATAAACAAAAGTAATCTGATCGCCATATTTTTCAATTAGACTATTAAAGGTGGGATGCCAGCGATTACAAAAAGGGCACTCATAGTCAGAGTAGGTAATCATTATAATTTCTGCATCTTTAGTGCCTCTGTAGTGGTCAAATTCATTAAATGTAGGGACTTTATCTAGACTTAAACCTTCAAGCTCATCTTCAATTCCTAATTCTGTGTCTTCCATTTTTGTCCCGGAGTCATTTTTGAGTAGCTGATTTTCAGTCCATAGAGAACCTCCTAGAAAACCCACAACCACAACAATTAAAAAAATAATAATTAAAGCAAAGTTATTACTGATGAAATCAATAAAACTATTTAGGGAAAATTTACCTTTATTTTCTATTTTTGCCATTTGGCCCTTCCTTATTCTATAATAGCGATTATTCTAACACAGATTATTTAGAAAAGTGTTGAGTAATTTTTATGTCCAATCAATTGGGGTCAAAACGTCAATTATCTGTTTACGAAAAACAACAACTGATCAAATACTTCTTAAAAGAGTCAGATTTTTTGAAAAAAGGTGAAATACCAATTGAGTATTTTACTGGTAAAGTAGATTTTTCTAATCTGGTATTGAATATTGGACCACAGGCATTAATTCCAAGGGTTGAAACTGAAGAATTGCTTAATTTGGCAATGAAATTATTAGCTGGGTTGAAGCAAGATGACGTTAGTATTTTAGATTTGGGTACTGGTTGCGGGGCGATTGCTTTGGCTTTAATTAATCAATTGATTAAAGCCAATTATCAAAAAAGAAAATGGTATTTTTATTTAACAGACTCATCTACCGAGGCTTTGACTCTTGCCAAAGAAAACTATGATGAATTATTACTAAGCCGAGTTGACAAGAGGTTTTTAAAAATAGATTTTTTACTTAGCGATTTATTGGATAAAGTTCCAAAAAATTCAAAATTTGATTTAGTTTTAGCCAATTTACCATATATTCCCAGTGTTAAAATTGAGGGTTTAGCCAGTAGCGTTAAAGATTTCGAGCCAATTATGGCTTTGGATGGCGGTGAGACGGGTTTTGATTTAATTGCTCAAGCTTTGGAGCAGTTATTAACTGGTAATTTCTTAAATGATGGGGCAGCATTGTTATTTGAGACTGACGAAAGTCATGACCAGCAATTTGTCAAAGAACACTTTTATTTTATTTTAGATATCTTTGAAACTTCTTTTTTGAAAGATCAATTCGCTCGTCAACGCTTCTTGCAATTAAGAAAAAAGTAGTAAGTAATAAGTTGAAAGTAAAGATAATTAAGGTTAGAATTAGCTTTGTTAAAATGCTATGTTGAAGATTTTAAAGACTTTATCTATCATTCTTTTTCTACCACTTCTGTTTTTGGTTTTTTCCATGAGTTTTCTAAAATACCCAGTAAGCGCTAATGAAAAAGAATCCTCAATTCATTTTTTTTCTTCCAAAACTTGCCCACACTGTCGAGAAGCAGAGGGTTTTCTTAGGCAGTTAAAAACGGAACTCCCTTCATTGACTGTTTATCAGTATGACATTGCTTATCAGCAAAATGCCCGCTTATTAACTTTAGTAGCTAATTCCTTGGAGGTTAGTGGTCAGGGGGTGCCCTTCATCGTTATCAACAATCAAGTAATAATTGGTTTTTCAAAGACGACTCCAGCAGAAATTTATAAACTTTTAAATTCTGAATGGCTTGAAAAAGATGTGGTGATAGAGATGGTGCGTTCAGAAAAACTAACGCCAATTATCAAAGAACTAGAGTTGTCGGCTAGTGAAGATGAATCTTTAATTCAAAACAAGCAAGATTTGTCTGAAGATGAAGAAAGCATTGATTTGCCACTTTTTGGTAGCGTGAGTTTAAAAGAAGTGTCTTTGCCTGTTTTAACAATCATGATTGCATTTCTAGATGGATTTAATCCTTGTGCAATGTGGGTTTTGGTTTTCCTAATTTCTTTATTGATGGGTATGGATGATCGGCGACGGATGTGGATTTTAGGTTCTACTTTTATCCTAAGCTCAGGCTTTGTTTATTTTTTATTTATGAGTGCCTGGCTCAATTTCTTTTTATTTTTAGGCTTGGTTAATTGGATTAGAATTGCCATTGCCGCCTTAGCAGTTTTTGTGGGCTTTACTTATCTAAAAGATTATTTCAAAAACAAAGATGGGTCTTGTGAAGTAGATTTAGGTGGTGAAAAACAAAAAATTTTTGCCCGTTTAAAAGAAGTAGTTTATAGAAAAAATCTAATTTGGTCACTCCTGGGCATTATTTTGCTTGCTTTTAGTGTCAATCTCTTGGAATTAGTTTGTTCAGCCGGCTTACCAGCTGTTTATACTAAATTTTTAACTATGAGTGATTTGAGCAATGTTGAGTATTATTTATACTTATTGATATATACTGTAATTTTTATGCTCGATGATCTGGCTGTTTTTGTCATTACGATGATTAGTATGAAAAGAATTGCTCTAGATACAAAATATGCTCGTTACTCACATTTAATTGGAGGGATTATTATGCTAATTATCGGTTTGTTGATGTTTTTTAAACCAGAGTGGATAATGTTTGCTTAGTTTAAGCTTTTTTAACGTTTTTGTATTATATCATTTTTTATTTTCTTGAAATAGCTTGTTTTTACCAGCATTTTTGATTATGATGTTTTTATTAGAAGTCTTATAAAAGACCTTGTTTTGTATTTTAAATAGATTAAAGGAATAGTATGTCTCATACGTTTAAAAATGGTAGTTGGCAAAAGAAAATTGATACTCGAGATTTTATTTTACAAAATATGACTCCCTATGATGGTGATGCATCTTTTCTCAAAGGTCCAAGCAGTAGTACTAAAAAACTTTGGGAAAAAGCTCGTCAGCTACTAGACGAAGAGCTAGCTAAAGGTGGTATTTTGGATGTGGATACTGAAACAATTTCCACCATTACCAGTCATAAGCCTGGATATTTAGATAAAGATTTAGAAAAAATTGTTGGTACTCAGACTGATCAGCCTTTAAAAAGAGGAATCAAACCCTTTGGGGGGATTCGGGTGGTTGAAGCAGCTGCAGAAGAAAATTCTTATAAAGTTGCTAAAGAAGTGGTAAAAATTTTTGATGAATATAGAAAAAGTCATAATGATGGTGTTTTTGATGTTTACACTGATGAGATGAAACTGCTTCGTTCTACTGGAATTTTAACTGGTTTACCAGATAACTATGCACGTGGTCGAATTATTGGTGATTATCGACGAGTTGCTCTCTATGGCATTGATCGTTTGATTGAGGCTAAAGAGGTTGACAAAAAGGAGTTGGTGGGAGTAATGACTGATGAATTAATTCGTTTGAGAGAAGAAGTTAGTGAACAAATTAAAGCGCTCAAAGCCATGAAGACAATGGCTAAAAGCTATGGCTATGATATTTCTCAGCCTGCAAGCACAGCACAAGAAGCTATTCAGTGGACCTGGTTTGCTTTTCTAGCAGCACTCAAGGAGCAAGATGGAGCAGCTATGAGTTTGGGCAATGTCAGTTCATTTTTTGATATTTATTTAGAACGTGATTTACAAGCGGGGAAAATTACTGAAGAAGGGGCGCAAGAATTAGTTGATCACTTTATTATTCAATGTCGTCTAATTCGCCACTTGCGTATGGATGCTTATAATCAACTTTTTGCAGGCGATCCAACTTGGACAACTGAATGTTTAGGAGGTTTCTTTACAAATGGTCAGCATAAAATTACCAAAACTAGTTTCAGATTTTTACAAAGCTTATACAACTTGGGACCAGCTCCGGAGCCAAATTTAACTGTATTGTGGTCTGATAAGCTTCCTGAAGGTTGGAAAAAGTTTTGTGCGCAAGTTTCTGTTGACACATCTTCTATTCAATATGAAAATGACGACCTAATGCGTGCTAAGGGGCAATGCGATGATTATTGTATTGCCTGCTGTGTGTCAATGATGGAGACTGGCAAAGAAATGCAGTTTTTTGGCGCTCGTTGCAATTTAGCTAAGGCAATGTTAATGGCAATTAACAAAGGACGAGATGAGAAAACTGGCCAACTAGTCGTGCCAGGGATTGATCCTCTTCCCGATGGTCCAATTAAATACAGCGAGTTTCAAAAACGTTTTAAAAAAACAATGTCTTATTTAGCGAAATCATATGTAAACACCATGAATGTAATTCACTGCATGCATGACAAGTATTATTATGAGAAGGCGCAATTAGCCCTAATGGATACTCATTGTCATCGCAACATGGCCTTTGGTGTGGCTGGTTTAAGCGTAGTAGCTGATTCAGTTTCTGCTATTAAGTTTGCTAAAGTAACAGCTATTCGCAACAGTGATGGCCTAAGTAAGGACTTTAAAGTAGAGGGTGATTACCCAATGTTTGGTAATGATGATGACCGAGTAGATGGAATGGCTGTTGATTTAGTGAAGCGTTTTAATAGCGAGTTAGCTAAAAACCATATCTATCGAGATGCAACTGCAACATTGTCGGTATTAACTATCACCTCGAACGTGGTCTATGGTACGAAGACTGGAGCAACACCAGACGGTAGAAAAGCTGGAGAAGCTTTTGCTCCTGGTGCTAATCCTATGCACGGTCGAGATCACTCAGGGGCAATTGCCTCACTCAACAGTGTGGCTAAAATTGATTATGCTGACGCTCGTGATGGTATTTCTAATACTTTTTCAATTGTGCCTAAAGCCCTTGGTAGAAATAAGGAAGAACAAATTAATAATTTGGTTGGCATGTTAGATGGTTACTTTAATAAAGATGCACATCATCTCAATGTCAATGTATTGAATCGGGAAACCTTAGAAGACGCTATGGAGCATCCAGAAAAATATCCACAGTTAACGATTCGTGTTTCTGGATATGCAGTTAATTTTATTAAACTGACTAAAGCTCTCCAAGAGGAGGTTATTGCTCGTACTTTTCACAAGACAATGTAAAATGAGCAAAACTTTAAAAATCCATTCTATTGAAACTTTTGGTGTTCATGATGGGCCGGGAATTCGCTTGGTAATTTTTACTCAAGGTTGTCCTTTTCGCTGCCTTTATTGTCATAATCCTGATACTCAAGATCTAGAAACTAAGAAAACTGAAACAAAAACTATCAAAGAGATTATTACACTTTTGGAAAGAGAAAAGCCTTACTTTGGTAAAAATGGTAGCAGGGGTGGTCTAACAGTTTCGGGTGGAGAACCAACTTTGCAAGCCAAAGAAGTATTAGCTCTATTTAAAGAAGCTAAACAAGAAGGTTTTCACACTTGTCTTGATACTTGTGGGGCAATTGTTAGTAAAGATGTAGAGGATTTGTATCGTTTTACTGACTTATTATTGCTCGACGTTAAGCACATTGATGATCAGTGGCATCGCAAGTTAGTTGGTCAAAGTAATTTCAATGTTTTAGCCAACGCTAAAATTAGAGAGAAGAGTGGTCGAGAAATGTGGCTGCGCTATGTTTTGGTGCCTAATTGGACAGATCAAGAGGAGCACTTGATAGCTTGGGCTAAATATTTTACTCATTTTAAAACTGTCACTAGAGTAGAAATTTTACCTTATCACGAATTAGGTAAACACAAATATCAAGAATTGGGTCGAGATTATCAGTTGGCGGAAGTAAAACCTCCTAGTCAAGAAGAAATACAAAGAGCTAAAGATATTTTTAGCAAATATCTGGGGGATAAAGTTGTTGTTAGTTAAAATATAAAATAGAAAGTATTTATGAATTTTTCAGCCTTATTTAAACCTCAGGCAATTGCTATTATTGGTGCTTCTAGTCGTGAAAAAACTGTTGGCAATGATGTAGTAAAAAACTTAGTAACTCAGGGTTTTGCTGGTGAAATTTACCCAATTAATCCAAAAATTGATGAGCTATATGGTTTAAAAGTTTATCATGATATCAAGGATCTAGATAAAAAGATTGATTTAGTAGTGGTGGCAATTCCAGCCAAATTTGTCGCCCCAGCTATAGAAGAAGCAGCTAAAAAAGGAGCTCAAGCCGCTATCGTTATTTCAGCTGGTTTTAAAGAGGCAGGCAATTTAGAGCTCGAACAAGAATTAGCTGAAGTTTGTCGACGTAATAATGTAATTTTAGTAGGTCCCAATTGCTTGGGCGTAATTAATGCTGAACACAAGATGAACGCTTCTTTTGCTGCGGTAATGCCAGAGGTGGGTGATATTGCTTTTATGTCTCAGAGTGGAGCACTGTGTACGGCTGTTTTAGATTATGCAAAAGAATTGGGTTTGGGTTTTTCTAAATTTATTAGTATTGGCAATAAAGCTGCCCTTGATGAATTAGCTTTAATTAAATATTTACATCAAGATCCACAAACTAAAGTTATTTGTTTGTATGCAGAAGCGCTGGACGATGCCCAGGCCATTATTAAGACCCTCAAGAAATTAAATAGAGCTAGTCAGCCGAAACCAATAATAGTTCTTAAATCTGGTAAGACAGAGGCTGGGGCGGGAGCAATTGCTTCTCACACTGGCTCCCTGAGTGGTGGTGATAATGCTTATCAGGCCCTTTTTGAGCAAGCAGGAATTGTTCGGGCTCAATCTATCAGTGAGTTGTTTGATTTAGCGGCAGTTTTCAGCAACAATCCTTTAAAAGAGATTAACACTGTAACAATTGTCACTAATGCAGGAGGACCTGGGGTTTTGACGACAGACGCAGTGGTAGAGGCTGGTTTAGAGATGGCTAGCTTAGAATCCAAAACCATAAAGAAATTAGAAGAATTTCTACCAGCAGCTGCTAATACCCATAATCCAGTTGATATTTTAGGTGATGCGGTCGGCGAAGTTTATGAAAAAACTTTGCAGGTGCTTGGTCAAGATGAGAATACTGACGCCATTTTGGTTCTATTAACTCCTCAAACCATGACAGAGCCCCTTAAAACTGCCCAGGCAGTAGTTGATTTAAGAAAAAAAATTAAGAAGCCAATTGTGGTGTCATTGATGGGTCGTAATTTAGTTGAAGCAGGAGTTACATTATTAAGAAGAAATAATATTGCTAGCACTACCTTTCCAGAATCGGCTGCTTTTAGCCTTGGAGCTTTAGCTAAGTTTGCTAAATGGACCAAGGTAAAAGAGGGAGAACCCTTAACTTATAACGATGTTAATAAGGAAAAGGTGAAAAATATTTTTAAAGAGGCCAGAGCCAAGGGGCAAACTAGTTTTCCAGAATCTGAAGCGATGGGGGTTTTGAAAGCTTATGGTTTTCCATTACTTAAAAGTGCTGTGGCTAAAACTGCTGATGAAGCAGAAAAAATTCTTAAGGAGTTTAATTGTGCTGTAGCGATGAAAATTGTTTCTAAAGACATTTTGCATAAAAGTGATGTTGGTGGGGTAATGTTAGGTATAACAGCTAAAGATGTTAAAGAAAAATTTAGCCAAATGATGAAGACGGTTGGTCAAAACAAGCCTCAGGCTAAGCTCGATGGAGTTTTATTGATGGAAATGGCCGACAAAGGTCATGAGACTATTTTAGGTATTAATAAAAATTCTTTGGGCAGTATGCTGATGTTTGGTTTAGGAGGAATTTATGTTGAAATCTTTAAAGATGTGACTTTTGCTTTTCCTCCACTTAGTCGCTATGAAATTACTAAAATGATTACTTCTTTGAAATCTAGTAAAATTTTTAAGGGTGTTAGGGGTCAGGCAGCAATCGATCAAGAAGGTTTAGTGGAAACCATTGCCCGCTTGGCTCAGTTGGTCAAGGATTTTCCTGAAATTAAAGAATTAGACATCAATCCTTTATTATTAACTCCTCAAGGAGCCAAAGTACTTGATGCGCGAATAGTGATTGAGTAGTAAAATATGTTTTCTTTATGACAAGAGCTCTTTATGCCCTTTCTGGCGACCCAATTACCCACGGCCATTTAGATATTATTCAACGAGCAGCTAAAGCTTTTGACCAATTGATTGTGGCGATAGGAGTTAACCCTCTTAAAGACTATTTATTTAGTTTAAAAGAGCGTGAAGAAATGGCGCGTCGCAGCTTAGTTAATCTTAATAATGTTAAGGTTAGTTCTTTTACTGGCTTGTTGGTTGATTTTGCTTATGAAAATAATATTGATGTGATTGTTAAGGGGGTTAGAAGCAATCAAGATTTTGAATATGAACATAATTTACATTTAATGAGTGAAAGCCAACGCTTGGGGATTGATACATTTTTGTTGTTTACCAAGCCAGAATTAACACATATTAGTTCTAGCGCTGTTAAAGAAATTCAAAATGATCAAGGTTTAATCCAAGATTATGTTAGTCCCTATGTAAAACAGTGCTTAGAGGAGAAATTATCCAAACAGTATATTGTTGGTTTAACTGGAGAAATTGGTTCAGGCAAGAGCTATATAGGAGAAAGTTTAGTTGAGTTGGCTCAAAAAGATGGGGTGTCGCTGCATAATTTAGAACTAGACCTTTTATCTCAACAAATTCAGCAGGATTTGAGTGAAGAAAAATACACTCTGGTACGTAAGGAAATTATTAAAACTTTTGGTGAAGGCGTGGCCAAGAGTGATGGTAGTATTGATCGCAAGGCTTTAGGAGAAATTGTTTTTGCTGATGCACAAAAACTAGCTAAGTTGAATCAAATTATGCACACTCCAATATTAGTCAGATTGCGCAAAGAGTTAAAAAATAAAAAGGGCTTAATAGTTTTAAATGCAGCTCTTTTAGCAGAAACTGAAATGATGGACTTGAGTAACTATAACTTAATACTGTTAAATGTTGCTGATGGTGTTCAAGAACGACGTTTAATTAAGCGCGGTTTAAATAAAGAGCAAATTAAGCGGCGCCTACTCAGCCAATACGACTTTGATAAAAAGAAAAAAATAATTGAAAAAGCTATTGCTCAAAAACAACACGGCAAGCTTTTTATTTTGGATAATTCTCAAGAAAACAATGAAGCAACAATCATTAATCTTTGGCAAGATTTGAAAAAATATTTTTCAATTTAGTTCAAAATTTTAGTTCGATAGAAATTGGGCAATGATCTGAGCCGGTAACTTGATTGTGAATGCTAGCTGCTTTTAGATTATCTTTTAAGGCTTCACTAATAAAAAAATAATCAATTCTCCAGCCCACATTGCGTTCTCTAGCTGCACTTCTCAAGCTCCACCAAGTATAAGCATCGCTCTTATTAGGATAAAAATATCGATAACTATCAATAAAGCCTGAAGCTAATAATTGATCAATCCACTCTCTTTCTTCTTTTAAAAAACCAGAAATCTTTTCGTTAGCTTTTGGTCTAGCTAAATCAATTTCTTTATGAGCGGTATTAACATCACCAGTAATAATAATATTTTTTTCTTGTTTTTTTAATTTTTCTAAATAATCTAATAAAAAAGAGTAGTAGTCCATTTTGTAGGCCAATCGCTCTTTACTTGCTTTACCATTTGGAAAATATATGTTAAGTAAAACAAAATTGGGATAATAACTAATGATGGTTCGCCCTTCCTGATCAAAACGCTTTTCTCCTAAACCAATTTGAACCTTTTTGGGTTGAGTTTTAGAATAGGTGGCAGTCCCGCTGTAACCAGCCCTTTGAGCACTAGCAAAGGAGACTTGGTAGCCATCGGGCTGTGTTAGTTCAAATCCTAATTGATTTGGCTGAGCTTTTGTTTCTTGCAAGCATACGATGTCGGGTTCATTTATTTTTAACCAACCCAAAAATCCCTTTTTTGCTATAGCTCTAATACCGTTAACATTCCAAGAATAAATTTTCATCTTCTTTATTATAGCGAATTTTTGTTTGATAGTTTATGATAATTGGGTGTCAGTCCAATTTAGTAGATTAGATCATGCTGTTTTTTTTACCTTAGCTTACAGTGATTATTTTAATTTTCCTTTAATTGAAACAGAACTTACAAGTCGTTTGCCCAGGGTTTGGGATTGGCCATTTTTTATTGGTCAAAAAATTACTAGTCGTGAGCTAAAAATTAAAAAACAAAGAAAAGCAATAGAGAGTAGTTTGCAAAAATTATTACAAGCTAAAAAAATAGAGAAATTGAGGGTAGAGGATCTTGATTATTATTTTTTAAAAGGACGCGAAGCAATTGTTGGCTTAAGAATTGCTAGAAAAAAAATTGCCCAAAAAAGAGAAGGGGCGATCAAAGATTTTCTTAATTTAGTAAGTTTTTTCCCAAGTATCAGGGCAGTTGTTCTAACTGGCTCTAGTGCCATGGATAACGCCAAGCTTAATGAGGATTTAGATTTTTGTATTATTACAAGACGAAATACTCTTTGGGTTAGTCGATTTTTTTTAATCTTTGCGGCAAAATTATTAGGTAAAAGACCACAAATAGATGCTCAGTCAAAAATTGATAGTAAGCAGGCCTGGTGTTTTAATTTATGGTTGGATGAAAGTCACTTGACAGTTATCGATAGAAATTTTTCTATTTATCAGGCATATGAAACAAAGCAAATGCGCTGGTTAAGAGATAAAGAAAATTTAAGAGCTGTTTTCTTATTTAGTAATAAACAGCTTGCTGAGTTGGTGGAATTAGACTTAAACAAACGCTTTGAGAAAAAAAGCAAAAATATCCTTGTAGATTATTTTTTGTGGCCAATTAATTTATTTTTTTATTTTTTTCAGAACACCTATCGCTATTTATTTTTTGGTAAAGAAGACTACTATTTAAGTCCCTATCAAGCTCATTTTAATGAAACTGGGCGCCAGAGAGCCATTTTCTTGGCAATTAAAAAAAAGATGAAGGAAAATGGTTTCTTTATTTTTTAATTTTTTGTTTTGGCGCTTAGTATGTCGGCGCCAATTACTGATAATTTTTTTAATAATAATTATTATTTTATTTTTTTGTTTAATTCTTAGTATTATTTTTAACATTTATGAATTATTATTCTGGAGAAAAAGAGTCAAAAAAATATTAAATAATCAGGAGAAAGCTTTAGAAAAGATTTTACCCTTAATTGATTTAGGAAAAGTTTCTTTATTTTCAATTAATAGCTTAAAAAACTCACTAACTATTTTGCGCTTAATTATAGACAAACTCAAAGACCCAGAATTTATTAAAGATAATAAAAAAGTTAAAGAATATTTGACCAAAGCAGACGCCATTCTTTTAAAAACTTCTCGCAACTCTGACGTATTAAGATGGCAACTATGTCAAGAAGAGGATAAAAGACTTTTTAATTTAAAAGAGGAAACATTGCTTTTGTTGAAGGTTTATCAAGATCTCGCTAGAAAACATAAAATTCAAATCAAATTTATTATCGATAGGGAATATCGACTCCATGCTGACTGCTGTCATTTATTGAGAGCAATTAATATTCTTTTGCTAAATTCTATAGAGGCTCAGATCGCCAATAATGGTAGGAAAAAAACAATAACTATTTCTTTGGAAAAAACTACTTATTTGTTAAAAATTCATATCGAAGATAATGCGGGAGGGATTGACAGAGAGTTGTTTAGTGATTTGTTTGAAGCAAATTGTTTCAATAAAGATCAAAACAAAGGCTTAGGCTTAGGTTTGTATTTTGCTAATGAAATTATGAAGAAATATTTTCTCAAAAAAATTAAAATTGAGAATTATAAAAATAAAGGAACAAGAGCAAGCTTAATTATTAAAAACTCTTTTGTTGTGGCTGAACCAAAATTAAAGAACCAGGAAGTTTTTATTCTCGGAAAAAACTAATCAACTAATAAATATTTGATCCCGGGCCAGGATTCGAACCTGGAATAATTGATTCAGAGTCAATGGTGATGCCATTTCACTACCCGGGAGAATTTGTTAAATGTTTGGTTAAATTTTAAGTTAATTTTAAACTAATTTGTTAAACTAAACTTCAACATTATATAACAGAAGGCACTCAAACGAGATGTTTAAAATATTATTATTAGAAGATGATCTATGTTTTCTTAAAACAATTAAAGAAGTGCTGCATAAAGCTAAATATCAAGTAGATATTGCTAAAGAACTTTCTAGAGCAGAAGAATTAGTTTATGAAAAAGACTATGATCTATTGATTTTTGATCGCTTAATTGCTCATGAGGACAGCTTAAACTTTATTGAAGAATTAAGGGACAAACAGTATTTTATGAGAGTTTTATTAATTAGCCATAAAAAATTACTTTTAGATCGAATTTTAGCTTTAAAAGTGGCTGATGATTTTTTAGCAAAACCATTTGCCAGTAAAGAGCTGTTGCTCAAAGTAAAAAACTTACTAGCTAGATCAAGAATTAAAACTGAAGAGCAATACGCTTGTTCTCACTTTTTTTTGAATGACTCTGGTTCTTTAATAGGCACTAGAGACAATGAAAGATTTTATTTAGCTAAAAAAGAAAGAAAGATACTGGAGTGCTTACTACTTCATCAAAATCAGGCAGTTAGTTATCAAACACTAATTAACTATGTTTGGTCAAGAACTGACGATTTACCCCAACAGCGAACCCTCAATGTCTATGTTAGACGCATTAGGTTAAAAATTGGTCGATTTAGCAAGTATATAAAGACTATTAGAGATTATGGCTTTATTCTAGACTGTCCTAAAGAGGAATCTGAATGAGTGCGGTTGAGCCTTGATTTTTTTTACTAAGGAATTTTATTTTTCCACCAAATTTATTTCTAATAATTTTTTTTGCATAAAAAAGACCGACTCCCTGATGGTTTTCTTTAAGAGAATAGAATTTTTTACCTACTAATTTTTGTTGAATCCAGTTCATGCCGCTTCCTCCATCAGCTATGGCAACTTCTAAGAGGTTTTTTTTAATTTGGGTTTTGATTAAAACAATTTTATTAAGATTTTTTAGTTGATAGGCCTCAACAGCATTGTTTAATAAACAATTAATTATTTCTTGAAAAAGCAATTTATTGCCATTTAATTGAAAATTATTACTTTGTTTTAATTGTTTAGCATAAGAAACTTCCTGGTGAAAACATTGATTAAGCAAGATAATTTCTACTAAAGCATCGTTAATGAAAAATAACTTTTTTTCTTCCTGATCAGTATTATCAAGAAGACTTTTAATATAATTGGCACTAAGTAAAATTTTTTTCAAGTTATGGTTTTTGTTTTTTTCCTCACTTAGAGCCAGTTGACTGTTTAAAAGAATGTTTGATAGTGGAGTACTAGCCGCATGTTTAAAAAAATCAAAGTAAGAGAAATGATCCATAAAGGAACTCCTTTCTAAATAAAGTAACAGAAACCAGTTTAATAGATGAAGATAAAATTAGTTTAAATTTTTTTAATTATTTTTATTTTTAACGAAATCTGTAATATCCCAAACTTCTAAACAAGGTGCATTGTTGGGACGACAATACTCTTGAATTAATTTGTTTTTATCCAGCTTTATTTCAAAACGATGAGAATTAACAACCAGCCAAACTAAATCATAATTCTTGGATTTTTCTATAAAGCTATCAGGAATGGCAGTAATAGGCTGACCTATACCCTCGACCATTAAATTATCAACATTGCGGCGATGCAGATACATTAAAATTCCATCTGGTAGAGTGCCAAAATAACCTTCTGTAGCAACTGCTAATCGTTGACTTTGACTTTTATTAAGCATTACTTGGCTAGTTTCTAAAATACCGTGTCCACTAGACCACTCCTCTAAATATTGAACTCTGTCGGCGCTGCTAAATGGAATTTGATCATGATCAAAATAACTAGTTAAAATAAAATTAGCACTTCTAGCAATTAAGGCCATTAGAAGCAAGGCAGCAAGAACTTTTTTAGCAAGACTTTTTTGTAAAAGTAAAGTACTTAGACTTAAGCTAGCAGAAACTATGATAAAAATACTAGCCGGTAATAAATAGCGAGGATAAATAATCTTTCCCAAAGCGGCTAAGGGTAAAATAAAAGCTAAAAAGGCCAAACAAAGATTAAGCTGTTCTTTTTTATTATGTTTTGAAAAAATTGGTAAAGCTAAAATAAAGAGAGCTGGGCCCAAATATTCTAAAAATTGTTGACTAAAGAAAATTAGATTATTCTTAATAATGCTAAATACCTCAGTTTTCCATAAAACCGAAAAGGGATGAAGAAAATCACCACCCCGACTAAAGAGTTGAGGAAAAACCGGTACGAAGCGTAAAAGATAAAAAAGCAAAAAGGCAGCAGCTAGGGAAAAACCTATTTGGATGCTGTTTTTTAATAAAGTTAATAGGCACATTTCTTTTTTGTGAAATGCAAGAGTTAATAGACTGGGGATAAAGAGCAGGGCGCTAAGTTTGCTCAAAAGGGCCATTAGAAAGCTAAAAATCAACAATATTAGCCAATAAATTTTTTTAGATTTAATTAATTTGAGAGTCGCTAGAAAACTTAGAGCCAAATTAAAAAATAATAGACCATCAGTTAGGGCCATGCGATTGTGAAAAAACGTAAAGGGCAAGATAGTGGTCAAAAACATTGCTAAATATTGAGCCAAGTGCTTGTTTTTTTCTTTATCGTTGATTAAGTTTTTTGCAATCGAAGCAACAATCAGAATACTACCTCCCCCAAGTAATACTGATAAAAATCGTCCAGCATATAGCTGATCATTAAAGACAAATTGAAAAGGTAGCATTAGCCACATTTGCAGAGGGGTTTTACCATCGTTCATTGGAAAAAATAAATAACGTCGCCAATCATCAATAATTAATTGAGTCCAGCGGATGTAGATCGCTTCATCAGCAAAAACTGGCAATTTATTTAATCTAAATAAAGTTAATAAAAAATAAAAAAATAACAAAGAAAAGACAATCAGGATGTGTTTTTGTTTGCTCGTTATTTTTTGCATTTTTTAAGAAAAATTGTTGCTATTAAAAATAAATTATAGACAAGTATGGGGCACCATAATAGGGCTTGTTTTAAAAATAAAAGATTAGGTGTTTCTTGATCAAAAGTTAGCCAGGGTAAATATATTATCCAGGGTAAGTAACTCAATAAAGCAGTCACAGAAAAAATCAATAAGTTGTTTTTCCACCATTTACTTTTAAGTAGTGGCAAAAAAGCTATTGACCAGATCAGATACCAAGTTAAGAAGCGTTGGGAGCGGGCAGTTAACAATGGTATGAATAGCGTAAAGCTAGTAATATCCCAAAAATATTGATCTATAAATTTTTTTAGTTTTTTTAATGAATTATTTTGAAAAATAATTAATTTATTCAAGTCATCTTTGATTAAATAGTAAAGTAGAAAAGGTAAGACAAGGAGGCTGGCAAATTTAGTAAAGATTGAAAAAAACATGAGCAGAACAATTATTAATAGCTGCCAAATCTTTTTTTCTTTTTCTTCTTTAAATTTTTTAGCAATTAAAAAACTTAGTAAAACAGGCCACATCATCCACCAGTCATTATGGGCATTAGATAAAGTTTCAATAAGAATCAGGGGATTAAGAAAGAGTAGGGCTAATTGAAAATTTCTATTTTTATTTTTATCTAATAATTTCCAAGAGCAAAAGAAAGCAATTAGCATAGCTAAAAAAGAAAAAAACTTAAAACTTAGCCAAGTTAAAATAAATTTATTAAATCCAAGATAATAGGGAGCTAGAGAAAGCAGTGTCCAGAGCTGTCCATATGGTGCTGTGGTATGAGTGTTGTGCATAAAGCGAGACCAAGGGTCATGAGCAAAATTTAAAGCTGGTGTTAGATGGGGATTAGCCCCATACTTAACAAGTATTCTGGCGTTAAAAATATAATTAAAAAGATCGTGAGATAGAGCGTTGTAACTTAATAATATAATCCCAAATAACATTAATAGTGAAAATCCAAATTTCTTGTCAAAAAAGCTTATTTTTTTTGGCCATTTTTTTAATAAATAATAATAATTAATGAATAGAGTAATGATTAAAAAAAGATAAGTAGCAGTGCGCAGGAAAACATTAGGTAGAATATTTTGCCATAAAAAGTTTTGCCAGCGAGTGAAGTAAATATTATTAACAAGTGTTAAATTGGGGTCAGTAAAAACAAAAGAAAATAAGCTGTAAATAAAGAATAAAAAAATATAGATAGCTAGTAAATAAAAAAACTGTTGCTGATCTTTATTTATTTTCATGATCAGGATATTTACCAGTCCAATCAGCAAGTTTGATACGCATTATATCTAAAAACATTAAAATTGAGTCTTTGATGGGGTTAACACGAGTGGTGGCATAGTGTTGCCAAGCTACAGGCACTTCTCTAATTTTGAAGTTATATTTTTTCGCCAAATACAGTAGCTCTACATCAAAAGCTCCAGTAAAAGCATCGCGACGCTCTTTATTGCTAGCATAAACATATAGTTTAGGAAAAAGAGTAATGGTGGCCGATTGGGAAAATAATTTAAAACCACACTGAGTATCTAGCATGCCCGGCACAGCCAAGGTTTGTACTACTAAATTAAAGACACGACCCATTAAGTGGCGATAAAAGGGCTCTTTTTGTCTTTGAGCACCAATCATTTCTCTAGAACCAAAAATTACCTGATATTGATTGCTGTATCTAAGTAAGTGCTCCACTTCTTTTAGAGGAGTTGATTGATCGAAGTCAGTAAATAATCGCCATTCTCCTTGGGCGCTGATCATGCCAGAAGCAACGGTAGGTCCTTTGCCCCGATGAGGGTTTTCTAAAACCCTAATGCGCTCATCAAGTTTAGCAAAGTCTTTTAGTGCTTGTTTTGTTCCATCAGTGGACCCATCATCACTCAAAATTAATTCCCAACTTTTTGAATATTGTTTCAAAAAAGCAAGAACCTCTTTTAAAACCCCTCTTTTAATATTTTTCATTTCATTATAAGAGGGTAGAATAACTGAAAGATAGATAGGCATATTACTGCTCATTATAGTTGTTTTCTGGAGCTCCTAAAACAGTAATTTCTGGACCTGGATCGAACTGGTATTGTTCGAGAATGTGTTTGTTGGGAAAGACCACTATTTCATAAAGTGGTAAGTTAAGAATTCTTTCTTCTTTTTTTTCTTCATCAATGATAAATAATTTTTCTGCCAAATGATGGTCTTCAAACTTTAAGGTAGGGTTGGGCATGGTGGACAAGAAATATCGATAGTTCAGTCCATAAGGATCTTTTGATTCTGATAGAAGAACAATATTATATTTTTCATTTTCGCCTACTCGTTCTTGAATGCTTTCAGCCACTTTTTTGACATCTTTGGCTCGCCAACCTAAATCTTCCAATCTATAAAGATCTAAATTTCTTCTAATAAAGAAAATTAGAAAAATACTAGTAATCAAATAGAAAAGCCACTTGGGCTTGATTTTACTTAAAATCCAGGCGTAAAAGATATAAACCATTGGTAAAAGATAAGCAAAATAATGAGGATAAACCTCGTGTTGATAAAGACTAAGACCTAGTAAGCCCGTACCCAAATAACTAAAAAGCACTATTTCTTCGGACTTAATTTTTTTACGATTTTTTAATAAGTAAGTAATGACAAACAGAGAACTAATAATTAAGAAAAAATTATTAATACCAAGATCACCAAAAGTGCTTGTGAAAAGAACTTGTTTACTTTGTCTTTTGAAATCAATGCTAAAAAGCTTGGTGATAGCGTTGATGCCATCTCTTCCACTTTTTCTTGCTAAATCAAAGCTTTGTTCTTTATTAAAGATATTACTAAGTGCCTGTAAATTTCGCCAGTTGTATTTGTAATCAAAAAGCATCAAAGGAGCGAGTGAGCTTAGAAAAATTAATAGAGATAAAAGGGCATGTTTAAATAATTTTTTGCCCTGTTTCTTTTTAACTTTTTCTTTCAGACTTAAAAGAAAAATGATTGCTGCTCCACCCAAAGTTAATAAAGTAACGTAATGTAGTTGAATAAGGATACTAAACATTAAGCTGACTAGTAACCAATAGGCACTATTTTTTTTCCAAGCTAAGAAAGTGTAATACATCATTAATAGAGAGAAAAAAGGAGCGGGATTGGGATTCCAACTAAAACGAGATAGTTCTACAGTTGTATGGGATAGAGCAAAAAAAACACTGGCTAGAACAGCCACTTTTTGATTGAAAATTTTTTTAACAATTAGATAAAGCAAAGCAACTGTAATTATTCCCAAGATAGCTATTGCATATACCGGTCCAATGGGACTCGGATAAGATAAAAACAGAAAAGGGAGCATAAAATAGTAATAAAAAGGTCCTAGATACATGTTACCAATACTAGTCACAGGACCAATAAAAACTAAATCTTTTTCTTTAAAAATATTAGCTACTACCAGAGCGTCGCGAGCCTGATCAGCTTGAAAAACAAAGGTATTTTCTAAGTTATAAAAACGCAAAAAAGTAGCCACTATTAAAACCAGTACTAAAAAAATATTGGCAGGTTTTAGGTACTTCTTAATATTAATCATGAAATTATTTTTTTAATTTTCTTGTTTTTGTTTTCTTATTTTTTTTCCAAATAAAAGCATTATAGGCAAAATAGTTCCAAAACATGCCAATTAAGATACCAACTATAGCGAACAAAGTACCAGTATCAAATGGATAATTGATAATTGGTATTATAAAGATGTTTTGCAGACCAAGAGTTGATTCTCCAATAATCGCTATTAATTGTTGAATCGCTATAGAACCACCGGAGCTGAGATTGAATTTAACAAAATTAAGGGGAATATCTTTAAATTTTAGTTTACGATCAGCAAAAGTCCAAATGTTACTTAAAATAAAATTACTAATAACTGCTGTTTCAATGGCAGCAAAAAAAGCTAACTGAAATGGAAGAAGTAGTCGCCAAAACTGTAGGGATAGTAATTGAACTAAAGCTCCGATTGAGCCAACTACAGCAAACTTGAAAACCCGCATTGCCAAAATTTCTTGAATTCTAACTTTCATAATGTATAACAGAGTATTTTTGATGTACTCTGGCCCTATTTTACTTTTACCAATTTCTCGATCTTTAAAAGCAAATGCCACTTCGCTAATTTTAAAGTTTTTTCTCAACGCTTTGTGTAGGAAGCCGATTTGAAAAGTATAGCCGAAAAACCTTTCAAACTCTAGTTCTTTAACAACTGCTTGATAAACCTCTTTTTTTATTGCTCTATAACCAGTAGTCCAATCGTGAATTGAAAAATCCATCATTATTGTTCTAATAAACAGATTGCCAAAAATACTGAGAAATTTACGATGAAGCCCCCAATTTTCAGGAATGGAGCCGCCTTTAATATATCGAGAACCCAAAACCAAATCACTACCTTGCTCAATCTCCTTTAACATTTGTGGAATTTTATCAGGATCATGAGACAAGTCGGCATCAAATTCAAACACCAAATCAGCACTCAGTTGATTGAAAGCCAGATCCATGCCTTTTAAATAAGCTGCTCCTAAACCATTTTTTTCTTTATTCAGCAAGAGTGTGAGGTAAGGATATTTTTTTTCTAGCTTTTTTACAACTTGAGCTGTTCCATCTGGAGAATTATCATCAACAATCAAAACCTGCATTTGCCAGTTAGTGATATTTTGAAAAACTTGATCTAGTTTTTTCAGAGTGCGGGCTAAATTACCAGCCTCATTGTAGGTGGGGATAATAATAATAGCTTTTTGCATCTTACTTAGTTATTTTCAATTACTAGATTTCTTTTCAATTTCAATATCTGCTTCTACCATTATTGTTACTAACTCTTCAAAGCTAACACTGGGTTGCCAGTTTAAAGCTTTCTTAGCTTTACTAGGATCACCAATTAAGAGATCAACTTCTGCTGGTCTATCGTATTTATTATTATGCTTATAATATTGTTTCCAGTCTCCTAAATCAGCTGCCCTGCAAGCTAATTCCAAAAACTCTTGAACGCTATGAGTTTGGCCAGTAGCGATTACATAATCATCGGCTTTTTCTTGTTGAAGCATTAAGTGCATGGCCTCTACATAATCTTTAGCATAACCCCAATCTCTTTTAGAATCTAGATTGCCTAGCTCAACATATTTTTGTTTACCCAGTTTTATTCTAGCTACTGCGTTACTAATTTTACGAGTCACAAACTCTAGACCACGTCTTGGAGATTCATGATTAAATAAAATTCCAGAAACAGCATACATATCATAAGATTCTCGATAATTAACAGTAATCCAGTGACCAT
>CAYOIJ010000001.1:0-113854 GCA_964404025.1 uncultured Pseudomonadales bacterium | reverse complement strand
TTTCCACTAAATGTTTATTGGAGACCTTAGCTGTAGGTCTGGTTTGTTTTCCTTTTGCTCCTGGAACTTAGCTCCCAGGTGCTGAGTGCTGCGAAACACAAAATTGGTATTCGGAGTTTGACTAGACGCTCACAGTTTCCCATAAGACGCCCGATCAGTGCTCTACCCCCAACTCTGCTTAACGCAACCCTATACCTAAATATATTTCAGGGAGAACCAGCTATCTCCGGGTTCGATTGGCATATTACCCCTAACCACAGCTCATCCGAGCATCTTGCAGCATACAACGGTGCGGACCTCCTTAGGGCTCTCGCCCTAAATCATCCTGGCCATGGTTAGCTCACTCCGGTTTCGGGTCATTTACTAGTTACTATAAACGCTCTATTCAAGCTCGCTTTCACTACGGCTCCGACATGGCATTGTCTTAACCAAGCAACTTAGCAAATACTCACTGGCTCATTCTTCAATAGGCACGACATTACAAGATAAATCCTGCTTTGTCTGATTGTTAGCAAATGGTTTCAGGTACTATTTCACGGGGCCTTCCGCCCTTCTTTTCACCTTTCCCTCACGGTACTCGTTCACTATCGGTCTTGTTTGATATTTAGCCTTGGAGTATGGTCACCCCAGATTCAGAAAAGAGTTTGCCGTCTCTTAACCTACTCAGGAACATCCTATGGCAGTTTTTGTTTTTGTATACCCGGCTTTCACGGTCTTTGGCCAATTATTCCACATTGTTCTACTAACAATTACTGTCCAATGTTAGAGTCCTACAACCCCAGAAAAATCTGGTTTGGGCTAATTCCTTTTCGCTCGTCGCTTACTAAGGAAATCTCATTCGTTTTCTTTTCCTGTGCTTACTTAGATATTTCAGTTCAGCACGTACCCCCCCAAACAATAAATTGCTTGAGCCACCTTGTAAACAAGGTGGGGTTACCCCATTCGGACACCGCCGGATCACAGCTTTTTGGGAGCTACCCGACGACTTTCGCGCCCTACGCGTCCTTCTTCGGTCAAACAAGCCAAGGCATCCACCTTTTGCTTTAAGTTATAAATTACGAATCATTGAAGTCTTCATTTTTTCTCGACTATTATTGAATAACAGTTGATAAAATTCTTCACATGTTAAAGAACAGTTGCTTGCCGACCTGTTACGTTGGTGGCTACTTATTAGCCTCTAGAAGTTTCGTTAAGAAAACATCCAAAGCCTAATAAGCAAACACCAATGTTAATTTAAGATGGTGGACCCTAAGGGGCTCGAACCCTTGACCTCCACATTGCAAATGTGGCGCTCTAGCCAACTGAGCTAAGGGCCCAATATTAAGCCGCTTTCAAAGATCATACACTTAGTTGACGGAGGGAATCCTCAAGGCTGAGCCTTTGATAACGGATTGTCGCGAAGAGAGTGTAATTATAAGATTAAAAAAAGCAAAAAGCAAGAGTAAATTTGCTTACAAAAGTTGAGCTCGCTGACCAATTTCTTCCTCTAACAGTTCCTTGTCTTTGCCATATTTTAAACGCGATAGCTTTTTGACTAAATCTGACAGTTTGGGATTCATTTTAGCTTCTTGGGCTTTCATATCTTTAATTAGTGACATACTAAAGGCACTGACCGGCTGGTTGTCAACAATCGTTTTCACATAAGCATGATATTTCTCAACATTAGCTAAATCTGTTTCATTAAAAGTGGGAGCAAACTCATGCTGCAAAAAATTAGCATCTGTAACTCCAACTCTGAAAGCCACCATTGTGCCAACGTTACCAAAAACTGCATTCTTGATATCTTCCTCAATTTGCCCAATAAACTGGTTAGCTACAATTAAATTTAATCGGTATTTACGTGCTTCAGAAAGAATAGAAGCAAAGTCTTCAGTGGCAAAATTTTGGAACTCATCAACATAGAGGAAAAAGTCGCTACGCTTGTCCATTGATACATTTTGTCGACTCATAGCCGCTGTTAAAATTTTTGGTACTAAAATCAAACCCAAAAACTTAGCATCTTCTTCCCCAATCACACCCTTACTCAAGTTGCATAAAATAATTTTCTTTTCATCCATTGCTTTACGGAAATCAAAAGAGCTCTCACTTTGACCAATAATGTTGCGCATAGTTTTGTTAGTCACAAAACGACCAAATTTAGAAACAATATAATCAAGCACCTCAGATTTGTGAAAATCACTGGTGCTAGCTATCTGATCTGTCCAATAGCGCTTAACCATCGGATCTTTAATAAAAGGCAAATAGTCTTCGACATACTTAGTGTCAGTTAAAATTCTAACTAACTCAATAAAAGTTGCACCTGGCTTAGACATGATGGTCAACATGCCATTGCGAATTGCATGTTCAAATCTTGGCCCAACAATACCAGTTCGATGAGGGTCATAAAGCTTATACATTAAACCAATCACAGCACTCGCCATAAATTGTTGTTGCTCATCATTGTGTGCCTCCATAATGTTCATACCTAGTGGTCGCTCTGTATCCGCTGGATTAAAGTAAATCACATCTTCTGCTCTTTCTGGCGGCATTAATTGTAAAAGATCTTCAACTAAATCGCCGTGAGGATCAATTACAGCCACACCTTGTCCAGATTGAATGTCTTGGAGAGCCATATCTTTAAGAAACTCAGACTTACCCGTACCGGTCTTACCAATTATGTAGGTATGACGACGGCGATCTTCAAGAGACATATAAATACCACGCTCAGTTCCTCGATATTTGGATTTACCAAGATATAAGCCCTTGGTCGGAATTTTATTAGAAGCTGGTGCACTTTTGGCGCTCAGCCAACGAATGTGATGGGTTTCTACTGTTTTATTTGGAAAGTGCATTACAGTAGCCAACTCTTCTGTATTTAGAACAATCTTTTTAAAAGACAGAAAAGAAAGATAACGATAAATAAAATCAATCATAAACAAGTGTTTAAAAAGAATTTTGGCTCGCTTAAATTGATTGTGTGGGGAAGAAAACTGAGAGAAGGCTCCAATTAAGTTATTAAGATGGGCTTTAGCTGTTACGTCATTATTAGCCGATACCACCATCCTAATAGAGGTACGAAAACCTGGTTTGCTAATTTTGGTATTAATTGCTTCAATCTCTTTTGGATCATGGGTGTAACTAGCTGTATCTGGATCTGCTTCCTGTTTTTTTTGCTTCTGATTGTGGCGCTCACCCTTTTTTTGCCAAGGTCGACCCATCGGTTGCAATAGAATTTGCAAAGTTGCTCCCTCGCCATCACTCATTTTAGAAAGAGCGCTAGTAATTAAAGATAAACCATCAGTAGCCAAATCTTTATAAGTTTTGATTGGATAAAAATTAGCTTTTTCTAATTTGAGTTCACTAAAAGCTACCCGCCCAGTATCATTAAAAATATTGACTTCATCAACTTCACTGATCGCAGCTGAGGGGTAGGCCCCATTAATTTGTTTTTCTACTAAATCTTGAATGTGGCGAGGACAGGTTACATAAAAAGCAATATCTTCCTTCATACCAACAATTTCAAAACCAATTGTTTCTTCTGGTTCTAAAAAAGAGAAGAAACCAACTTTTTTTAGAGAATAAAGACCAGCAAACATCTGCTCAGCCGCATCAATTTTAATTTCATTACTTTTTGGCAATTTAACCAATAGGGTAACAAACTTGAGGGCGTATTTTTCTCGACGCCGATTCTTAATAAAGACACCTAGGACATAAAGTAAAAAACCAATAATTCCCAATAAAATAAAAATTGTTAAAAAATTAACAATGAAAACATTGGCCCTTGATAATATTTGCTCCCCTTGTGGTGACATATTAATTCTTTTATTTTAACAAGTTTTAAACGTCTGTGCTATTCTCGACCTCTTCTTTATATAGTACTGCGCCTGCAAAAATCTTTCTAATTTTATCCGCCCACTCCGCTAACCAGCGTAAGCTGAAATGAGTATTTTTCTTTTTAGCTAATTGTCGCTGAGTTTCGGTGATAGGTAGCACCACTACTGGTTTAACTGTGCTTGATGGAGTCTGCGCCTGGTTAAATAAACTATTAATTTTAGCTTGTTGCTCTTTAATTGATTCCTGATCTTCCTTCTCCTTATCAAGTTCTTTAATTTCTGTCAATTCCTGGCCAATTTCAGCTATTTCAGCAGATTCTGTAAATTTTACTGCTTCACTTATTTTTTTCTCTACTCCAGAATCTTGTTCTAAAGTTTTAGCTTCTACTTGCTGATCAACTACTGGTGAAGCTTCAGTTTTAAACTGACCCTCAACTAAAGTTCTTGTATTTTTATTATCTAGTTCTTTTTGGCGCGAAGCATGAACAGACGTTTCCGTTGATAAAAAATATTTCTTTTCCACCTCATCAATAGCTTCCTCAAGTAAATCCAAAGCCTGGTTATTTGATAACACTTTTGTCTGTTTTTTATCTATTTTTGATAAAGTCTGTAAGCTTAAAAACTGCTTTAGCTTAGGATATTTTTGCAAATCAATATTTTTTAACAATGAATTTCTAGCTCGATCGTTAGGCATGAGACCATCATACAAGTTTTTGCTTATAGAGAAAAGAGAGAGTTAGATAAAAATTTTTTAAAAATTAAATTTTTAAACTAAGAAATAACAAAACGGGTCCTAAAATAAAGTAACATATAGCCTTAAACCAATAGCTTCCTCTTCAAAAAAACCAGGATTTGTCTCAAGAACCATATCTGCAGGCTGTGGTGATTGATAAACTGGCAATTGATTCTGATCTTGCTCAAAATTTGGCTTAAGAGCCCTGCGGCTACAGGCAAGTAAAGCGTGTTTATTAAGCCAACAAATATCTATATCAAACTTCATGTCCTTCATCCAAAAATATCTGGTCTCTGCCAGAGGAAAAATAAAAAGCATGCCATCTATGTGTTGACCGCTTTTACTTAGTAACTGGTCGCGATTAGACAAACCTTTTTGAATTGATTTGTCGTCTTTAACAACTTCTACCAATAAATTTTGTCCCGTGGAAGAAAGAAAGTTATCTTTTAAAACAAGATTAACTAACTGACCATCCCTCACAAAAAATGACCAAAAGAGACTCTGATAAAGAAAAACTAAAAAAACAAAAAAGATAATGACTACTATTAATAGTGTAATTGTTTTAGTTGCTTTTCCCATAATTGCTGCTTAACACAATAAAAACAATAATATTAGAAAATAAATAAAACACGCTATTTTAATAGTTTTAATTTCTGGTTTAGTTATTTTCTTTTTTATACCTATTAAAAAATATTGGTTAAATTTTTGAATTTGTGGCGCTAATTGGAAAATTTCTATAAAAATTACTAAATTTATTGCTAAAATTAGAGCTATCCCTGCAACACTACCAGTAGAAGTTAAGATAAAGATACTTAAAAAAGGCAAACTAATTAAAAACAAAGGGTTGCGTGTTATTAATGTTTTTTGCTTTAACTCTTCGACATAAATTTTTTGTAAGTATTTTTCATCTCCCAGCATTAAAAACAAGCCCACACCATAGGCAAAGATGAATAATAGGCTTTGTTGCCAAAGACCAGTTAATTGCTGTTGTCCTCTGACTAAGTAAATTAAAATAAATAGAATTAAAGCTATAAATAGTAAAATTTTTTTAGTCCTTAACTGAGACTGAGTAAAAATATTCATAAATAAAAGCTTAGTTATTAATTCCTTTTAATAACAAAATCTTGCTACTAGCTTGATCAACCTGCTTTTGGAAATCTAGGGAATCTTCATATTTTTTTTCTAAATTATTTAACAATAATGGTAACTGCTCATAATCGAAATCCATTCCTAAAAGTAAAACATGGTTGCCGGCCTCAATGGCACTGATCGCAATTTCTGAAAGAGTCTTTTTTTCATTTGTACCTGGTAAATAGCTAACTGATTCCATGAGCAAATCATCACTAATGACTAAAGTTTCCGGATAAAACTGAAAAAGTTGGTCTAAACATTGTTTACTTAGTGAACAAGGCTGACCAGCCAACTTATCTTGTAAGCGCAAATGAGCAGACATCACTCCTAAGTTGGAATATTGATCAAGCAATCTTTCAAAAATAAGAGTATCATTTTTATCTAAATTGACCGTATCTGGAACAATATGCAAATCTTTTTGACTACTACCTATTCCAGGAAAATGCTTTAATACCGGCATAATTTGCCAATTAGAAAAAGCCTGAATATACTCTTTGGCAATTTGCACTATTTTGTCTGGATCATTACCCACTCTACTAGTCAAAATCGGGTGAACACTTGGCGAATAATCAACCACTGGAGCTAAAACCAAATTAATTCCTACTTCAGACAATTCTTTGGCCGACTGATTGAATAGCGCATGACGCTCTCTAGCATTTAACAAATTTGAGTTTTGATCATCCTCCAAAACTCCAACACTAGCTGTTAATTGACGCATACTAGGGAGAGTGGTAAATCCTTCTCCACTCAAACGCTGTACCAGTCCACCCTCATGATCAACAGCTAAGAGAGGTAAAATTCCACCTTCCTCAAAAATTTCTAATAAACTGTCTTGATATGCCTTTGCTGTATTAAAATTTACCTCTTCACCAAAATAAATAATAAATCCAGGCTGATATTCTTTTAACAGTCTTAGGGTTTCCTCATCTTCTACACCCACTTCGTTATCTAGCAATAATGGTAAAGCCAACATTTGACTAATTTTTTCTCTAGTGGATAAATCTTTAATAGAAGATGACTCAATTTCTTCTACAGATCCTTTACTAAATTCTTCCACCGCCGGTTCAGGAAAATACTTCAGAAAAGGTTGTTTGAAATAATTGTAAGCCAAAAACGAAGCTAAAAGTGTTAACAGAATAATCAAAACATTGCGCCATTTCATAAAGCTATTCTACTAGAATTACTTATGATAGGCACTGGGGATTTTGGGAATAATTGCTTCGTATAGTAACTCAGCATACAACTCATGGACTAAAGCTGAGGGATGCCCATCTTTTTTAGAAACAGTTAAAGACTTATAGTTCCATCGCTCATAGTCATTCAAGTGTTTTTTATACTTAGGTAGATCAAGTATTTTTTTAGAATCAACTATGCTCTTACCCTCCAACTCTAAAGTTTCTCTGAAAAAATCTAAGCGCTCTTGCGCCCATTCAAAATAGCTTTCAGTTAATAAATAAATTGATTGCTCTGTCGGCAGTTGCTTAATACTTTCTTTTACAAAACACTCATTTATTGGATTACCTAAAACAAAAGGGTCAAACAAATTTGAATCGTCAAGATAGTCGACATCAGAGTTACGCTCTATATTTGTTTTTTCTTCAGGAAAGTTACTTTCACACACTCTAATTATTGGCTCTTTTTTTAAATCTTCATAAGTAGAAATATGAGGAGCTAAATCATTAACTACCAAAGCAAAAACATAAAAGTCAGGATTATAAAACTTTTCAGCTTTGCGATAATCTACTAGATAATCAACAATAAAATCTCCACAATTAGCGATAGTTATCACCCTGACATCAAAATCTTTTTGAAGTTTTTTTTCTAAAATCTGACTGAAAGTCTTTGACCAACGCACTCCTTGACCCCAAGTATATGAATCACCAATGACTGCTATCGTGAATGATTTTTTATCATTTAAGTAACTGGGTAGTAAATCTTCAACATCAGTCCCATGTCGCAATTGTCGATAATAAAGTGATCGTTCCCCAAAATCTTCATAAGAAAGTGTGGATGGCTTATTTTCTTCAAACACCCAATATCCATGATCCACGCTTTTGTAATAAAAAAACTTATCAAAAAAATATTTTTCTGCTAAAAAATAAAAAAGAAAAATACTGGAAAATAAAAGCAATAAAGAAACAATTAATAATGTTGCCTTTTTCCAAAACATATTATTCTTAGTTTTTCTTTTTTGAGACATATTCTAAGTTAATTTTCAATGAATCCCCATTTAGTGTCATTCATTAGTTCTTCAAATAATATTTGAGCATACTGATAATGAGCAAATTTTGAGGGGTGACCCTCCACTTCACTCACCTCCATTTCCTCTTCGGGATAAAGTGTAGAAAGCTCATAACGAGCATTAATCACTTCAATATTTGCCTCTTGAAAAACCTGTAAATATCTATCAATTAAAATATTAAATTTCTGACGAAGATCTGGTTCCGAACGACTTGTTTGACTCATCACTTCAGGATAAAAATAATTAAAATTAAGGGCTATAGTGTGGTCAGGATCAAATGAATCAGTAATTTTCCTAGCTACACAAAGGTTTCCATATTTTTCCTCCAGAATCATTGGGTAAAATAAATAATTTATCTCATCCTCTCGAACAGATACAGGATTCACAATTTGTTCTCCCATAAGTTCTCCATAGCCAACTTTTAACTCCTTACAGTCCTCGCTTAACTCATCAAGTGTTTTCTGGAAGTCTGGATAATCAAAATGCTCAACATAATTAAAGTCATCATCCACCAATCCAAAAATAAATAAATCAATGTCCATATGTTTTTTAGCCAGATGGTATTTAATATAATTATCAACTAAATTATCTCCCATATTACCAAAGTTATAAACAATACTAGGACGAATTTGATTGAGCTTCTTTTCTAAAATGTTACTGGTTCGCTCTTTCTCCTTCACACCCAATCCATAAACAAAAGAATCTCCTATAAGAGCAACTTTAAATTTATCCTTTGTCTTTTGTGGATCATATCTCTTCGAAACTACTTCTTGATTTAAAAGAAATGTTAAATCCCGACCCCTATTTGTAACTGCCCTTTCACTACCCCTGAAGATCAAAGAGTGCAAAAAAGTCTTATCAAAAAAATCATTATAAAAATAACCATGACTATAACTTTTTTGATAAAAAATCTTGTCAAAAAAATATTCTTCTGCAAAAAAATAAACCAAGCGGTAGGTCAGAAAAATAGAAACAACAAATGCTAGTCCCAACATTAGTTTTTTATTTTTATTCATATTTATTTAATAATAAAAATAATCTGAGCTCTTAGTCATTTTTAAAAATAACTAATTTGGGTTTATAAAACATATATTAGATAGCTATTTTCAAAAAAGAAAATTCTAATTACTACAATCTCATTATATCTCACAAATTATTATCTTTTGTCAAAGACTCAAAGCTAAGGCTCATTTAAATAAAGTTACTTGCAGCATGTCAATTAACTAGACTAGATAAGTAGCTTAGATTTGAATACGTTTAAATATTTTTTATCTATGAAAATCTGAGCAAGTAATCTATGATAATAAAAAGTAAGTAATAGACTTTTTGACACAATCATGCTCTATAAGGATCTTCAACAAACTTTTATCTTGGGTAGTTGGCAAACAGTTGTTAATTTTTTCAAGAAAGCAATTAAAAAAAACGAGGGGTTTATCTGTTTACCCTGCTCTTTGAATGATTTAACTTATAAAGAGAATGAGCCATATAAATCTAATTATCAGTCAGTAGACTACTGTACCGCTGATGGAATGCCTCTCGTTATTTATTTTCAATATTTTAAAAAATTTGGAAAAATTGACAGAATTTATGGTGCAGACTTAATGAAAAAAATCTTACAAGAAACTCAGCAACAAAATCATTTTTTTTGCGGCACAACACCAGAAACTCTTAAAAAATTAGAAAACAAAATAGTAGAGTTTTGCCCCAATATCAAATCTTTATCGACATACAGTCCTCCTTTTGCAGAAGTGCGAGTTTTTCAAGAAGAATTACTTAAAAAATTAAAAAAGCACTCTACAAATGTTTTATGGATTGGGCTATCTAGCCCCAAACAGATTATTTTGGCTTCCTACATTAAAAAAAATTTACCTAGCTTAAAAATATTCTGCGTTGGAGCTGCTTTTGATTTTTTATCTGGTCAAAAAAGACGAGCTCCAAAAATTTTGCAAAAACTGGCTTTAGAATGGCTATATAGATTACTTCAAGAACCAAGTCGTTTAAGTGAACGATATCTCTACAGAATTCCGATTTTTTTATTAAAAAAATTTGGAAAATTATTAAAAAAATTATTATCAACTTAATAGAAGGCCCCTAAATCTATATTTTTGCATTTCTCATAATCATAGTTGTATACAATCGCCCATTGATCATTTTCCCAATCATACAATTTTGGTATATCGACTCTAAACAAGGCTGTTAGACATGAATTTTCCAAATCATTATTAAAAACCAAGGCGGACATTTCCTTGATTTTAAAATCACTGAGTCTCTGACTATCAGCAGTTTTAATTACCCATATGTCTTTCTCTATTCCAAACTGATGCAAAAGACACTGAACACTAAGACACTTTCCATAAGCACTCAAATATTTAACTTTATCATTCAGATTAAAATGATTAAAAATTTCAAAACTCACCACATACTGATCTTCATCAAATTCCTGTTGATTAATCCAAACCATGACCCTCTTTATTTCTAATCCTTGTTTTTTCACAACATTTAAAAACGTATTCTTCTCTACAAAACTCGCTTGAGCAATATAAATTGAAAAAACTAGGAAAAAAATAAAGGTAAGGGTTTTAAAAAAATTACCCGTAAGTCCTGCATTGAGATTAATAATCAGGCGATCTACGGCAAAAATCAACACATAAACACTAGGAATTAAAACAGCAAAAAGATATCTGTAAGGAGTAGCTGGAAAAAATACATGAATCAATAAATAAAAAATAATAAAAAATGTGTTAGCTAAAACTTCTTTGTTTTTTTCCCTGATAGCAAAAAATAATGAAAATATGAATAAGTATAAAATGAATAAACTCAGAATAGAATTAGATACGGCATATCTATTAGAACCATCCCACCAGTCTTCTAGAAAGAAAATATTACTAAACTTAGTAAAGAAAATCCAGTTTGGGATATCATTAATACGAGAAAATATTTCATAAATATAATAGTTCCCATGTTCGTGAGCACTCCCTCTAGTATTATACCAACTATGAAAATGTACAAATAAAAACCAAATTAACACCATTAACCCTGCTTTTAAAGCTGGCTCAAACCAATTTTGATGACGAATGTTTAATATGTTCTTTTTATTAAATTTTCTTTGTCCAATAACAAAATAAAATAGCAAATCTGTTACAAAAAAAGCACCTAATATAGCCAAGGCTTCATAACGAACTAAAATAAACAAAGCACTCAATATATAGGCAGATTTTTTATTTTTTTCATAGATAACCAGACTTAATAAAGCCACAAAACCAAATAAAGCATCTGAATTGCCATCCCAAACTACTCTAAATAATGCAGAGCTAAAAATTAAAAAAATAAATGCAGGTAGTAATAATGCGTAATTTTTTAAATGACGCTTTATAAAAAAGAAAAAAACTATTAAAGCTGAAATAACAGCAATCGTGCTGATTGAAGTCGCTGCTCTTACAGCTGGAAAATCTACTTCTAATAAGGGAGTAATTAGAGCAATTAAAATTGGATTCGCTGGTGAAGCATGAATTTTATTTGGTAAATTAAATTGAGCATAACTCTGACTGTCATCAATAAATTGAAAAGTATCACTAACTGGAACTTCCAAAAAATCAAGATTTCGTAAAAAATATAAACTCGAAATAACAATAAAGATAAAAACCAAAAATTCCACAGCTTTTTGACTAGATAAAAAAAACTTTATGTTTTTTAACATGAATAAAATAATCTTACTTTATTTATATAAAATAAAATCTCCAAGAACCAATATATCAATACCCGTACTGTAAAAGCAACGCAATGCATCTAAAGGCGTACAAGCTATTGGTTCACCTTTTACATTAAGTGAAGTGTTTATCAAAATTTCGTGACCACTTAATTTAGCAAAATCTTTGAGTAATTTGTGAAAACGAGGATTAGTGTTTTTATCTACAACTTGAGGACGTGCTGAACCATCAATGTGAGTAATTGCTGCAATATGTTTTTGCATTGATTTTTTCACTTGATAAGCAACAATCATGTATTTACCTTCATCACTAATATTTTCAAAATAACGACTTGCTTTTTCTTTTGTAACAGAAGGACAAAAAGGTCTCCAAGCATCTCGATATTTTACTTGCTGATTAACCAAATCTGGCATTTCTGGATTTAGTGGATTAGCCAAAATAGATCGATTGCCTAAAGCCCGTGGACCCCCTTCCATTGCTCCTTGAAACCATGCAACAATTTTATTGTCAGCCAAAGCTTGGGCAGTTAATTGACTAATTGTCTCGAAAGGAAGTTTTTTATATTTAACTTTTGCATTATCTAATAAATCTTTTATTTCTTGATCATCATAACTCGGACCCAAATAAACACTTTCCAGAGCTTTTGAACGCTTAGAACCAAGCTCTAAACTTGCTAACAAACCAGCACCAATAGCTGCGCCACCGTCATGACTAATTGGCTGCACAAATATTGACTTGAACAAAGCGCTTTCTTTAATCCTGCCATTAAGCTTAACATTTTGAGCCAAACCTCCAGCCAAACACAAGTTATTTAAACGATATTTTTCTTTCAAATAACTCAAATATTTAAGAACTGTTTCCTCTAAATGATATTGCACCGTTCTAGCTAAATCACGATGCTCTTGGGTTATTTCTTCTTCTTTCAGGCGTTGCTCGCCAAACAACTCTATCAAACGATCACTAAAATCCTCATGATAATTATGTCGACCAAGAAGCAAATACTCTCCTTTAACTTTTATTTGACCATCCTTTATTTGCAAAATATTTTGTATTTTTTTCAGTAAATCTGGTTGCACCTCTCCATAAGCAGCTAAACCCATCAAAAAACCTGCTTCACTGTAAGGCTGAAACCCTAAAAAAGCAGAAAAAGCCGCATAAAACCAACCCAAAGAATTAGGTAACTCTGTTTTACTCAGTTCTTTTAAATTTTTTCCTTGTCCTTCATAAACACTAATTGTGCGTTCTTCTCCACTACCATCCATGACCAACACTAAAGACTTTTTAAAAGAAGATAAATAAAAAGCACTGGCTGCATGAGACAGGTGATGAGAAAAAAATTTAATCTTATCCTTAATAGGAGTTTTTTCAATTTGTTTTAAAGCCAAAGCTATTCTGTGTTTAATTAAAGCTGGCTTCCTAGATAAAATATTGAGTAAAAAAGAACTAGATTGATTCCCTCCTAACAAACTGGGCCAGTATTTAAAAGTAGATTTTAAGGAGAACCAAGGTATAAACCACTGATACTTTTGATAGTCCCAACCTATGGCAATTTGATCTACATCAGCTAAATCCAATTTGGTTTTTTTTAAACAAAATTCAACTGCTTTTGTTGGAAAAAAACCATCTGCATTTTTAAAACGAATAAAACGCTCTTCTTCAGCATAAACTACAAGTTCTCCATCAATAATAATTGCTGCTGCTGGGTTTTGTTCAAAAATTGATAAACCTAAAATAATCATAAATAATTAGAAACTTGATCGAATTCAAATTCCTCTTCTTTTAAATAAATAATAAAATCTTCTAGATATTGTAAACCACGATTGCTATTTCTTGAATAAATAAAACGCCAAAATAGATCAAGATCTTTGCTAGACTGATTGGGAAATAAATCATGAAGATGAAAAACAAAAACCATAGGCCATTGATTTTTTTTAAAATTACTATTAAACCGAAAACAACGAATAAAATTATTAAAACCCAAAAGTTTTATCCAGCTTAAGGCATTAGGAATACCAAGGGGATCAAGCACTGTAACCGGCAATTCTCTTACATATTTATTTTTTAAAAACAGATGTTTTTGAAAAAAATGTCTAGGCATCTGCCATAAACTAGGCAAACAACTAGAATCCAAATTAATTTTGTGTTCTTTTAAAACCGCTAGATCGCTAATTTTGATTTGGTAAGCCGGAGCTCGATATGCAAGAGGCCTATGTCCAAAAAAATCCTTAAAAGAAACAGTGCCCAGTTCCAATTCTTCGTGAAGATTGTTTTCCGCCTGTTGATGTGAAAAAGAGTGCAAATAAAATTCCGCCCCAAATTTTTTAAATAATTCAATAATCTCTTTGTTTTTTTTATTTAAGGCTTTAGCCACCACAAAAACTGATAAAGTTACTTGATGTTTTTTTAATAGGTTTAATAAAGATACAATGTTCTCTTTTTTCCACATCTGATAATTGGCCGAAATTAAACCAGCGTGATCAGCTTCCAAATCTAAGGTAAGAATAAATTTTTTTTGCTTCATTTTTAACTTCTTTATGTTAACATAGAACCCATGTGTGGCATATTTGGTTTTGTTAATAACAATCCTATCAACTTACCAAAACGTTCTTTAAAAAAAGAACTAGATAGGCTATTTATCTTAGCTCAATCTAGAGGTAAAGAAGCCGCTGGTTTAGCTTTAAATAATAAACAAAATATCGCTATTTATAAAGCCCCTCTGCCCGCTAAAAGACTGATTAAATTAGAAAGCTATCAAAATTTTATTGATGAGCAGCTCGAAAAAACGACTAATTCAGCTTTAGGACAAGCTAGGTTGGCCACCCATGGCTTCCAGGCTAAAAATGACAACAATCAACCAACAACAAGCCAAAACTTTGTTGCTGTCCATAATGGCATTATCACTAACCACCAAGAATTGTGGTCTAAAAATCATAAAAAGGCCTGTCCGGAATCAGACACTCAAGTCTTGTTAGATTATTTACAAAAAACTTTTAATAAAAACAATGATTTTATATTTAGCTTACAAAATCTTTATCAAAGTATCGAGGGTTCGGCCAGTCTCATTATAGCTAATAATTTTAATCAAGAAATTTGTATCAGTACTAATACTGGTTCCTTATACTGGATGGACATACCTGATTTAGGAGTTTATTTTTTTGCTTCAGAATCATGGATGCTGAAAAATTTTATTAAAAAAGTATATCCAAGCCATAATTCAAAAAAAATTAAAATCAAACAACTCAAACCTCAGGAAGCAATTATTTTTACGGAGAATAAAAAGAAAAAGCGAATAATAAATTTAAATAAAAAAGTAAAAAATCCCAAGCAACAAACAAAAAATAAGGTTAAAATTAGCAGAAAAATTATTGACACTTCACCCAACAACATTCCAATAGATCACAGGCTTGCTGATCTTTACTCAATTAGTAATGATATAAAAAAAATAAAAAAGCATCATTTTCCGACAAAAAAAATCAAAAAAATCCACCGCTGTAGTCGTTGTATTCTGCCATCCACTACTCCTTTTATTAGTTTTGATGAAAATGAAGTCTGTAATTATTGTCATGATCACGAAAAAATCACCTATAAGGGCATTAAAGAACTTAAAAAAATAGTGGCTCCTTTTCGTAAAAAAAACGGTCAAGCAGATTGTTTGATTGCCTTCAGTGGTGGAAGGGATAGTTCTTATGGCTTGCATTTTCTAAAAAAAGAATTAGGCATGAATCCCATAGCCTATACTTATGACTGGGGAATGGTTACTGATATTGCCCGTCGCAATCAGGCTCGTATGGTTAGCAAGTTGGGAGTCGAACACATTATTATTTCGGCAGATATCACTCAAAAACGTCAACACATCCAAGAACATATTAAGGCTTGGTTAAAAAAACCAGAATTAGGTATGGTTCCTCTCTTTATGGAGGGCGATAAACAGTGTGAATTTTATGCAGATCAATTAATGAAAAAATATAATCTGGAATTAATGTTTTTTTGTAGAGGTAATGAATTTGAAAAGGAAGAGTTTAAAGCTGGACATTGTGGGATTAGAGATGCTGACCCAGATGGAGTAATCCATCACCTATCTTTAAAAAATAAAATCAGAATAGCTGCTTACTATTTAAGTCAATATATCAAAAATCCAGCTTACATTAATATTTCACTGCTAGACACCATGTTAGCCTTCTTTGCTACCTATATTCAAAAACACCAATATCTTTTTCTCTGGCACTACGTTCCTTGGAATGAACAGCAAATTATTAAAACTTTAAAAAATGAATATAACTGGGAAAGCAGTGACGAAACTCTTAGTACTTGGCGTACAGATGATGGTAGCTCGGCTTTTTATAACTATATTTATTACACCGTTCAAGGCTTCACTGAAAATGATTCCTTTCGATCAAGACAAATCAGAGAAAAATTAATTGATCGTTCTACAGCACTTGAATTGATTGATCAAGAAAATGCTCCAAGATACAAGGCGCTCAAATGGTACTTTGATCAGGTAGGATTAGATGGAGATAAGGTTTTGACCCAAGTTGATCGGATCAGTAAATTTTATTGAATTTGTGACAATTCCCAGGCGATTTCGGGAGCTAAAATCAGAGCATCTTCTTTATATTGTTCCGCAGTATCAGCTTCACTAAATTCCAATTGTCGATAAAAACTCCATAACTTTTTTGCCAATCTTTCTTTTTCCTCCCACGGCCAAGGATTATCAGGATTTTCTATAAAAAAATGCATAAAGTTAGCTATCAACCATTGCTTTCGCTCCTGATCAGCCCTAATATCGGTACCCAATTCTTTTATTAAGGGACGCATTAGATCTTGACCAAAATCATAAAATTTTTCTTGAAACTTACTCTTCACCAATCGATCAGCTAAAACCTTAAAATCTGCATAATTCAAGCTAAAAAATAAATCAATTAAGACGTCCACATAGAAACGATAAAAGGGTTCATAATTTTGATAAAATAAATCTGAATCTAATGGTAAAAATTCTTTCAAAAAGTCTGAGTGTTTTACTTGACCATTAAATTCTAAAAAGACTGGTTTATAAGATTCTGGTTGCCAAGTATTTAATAGATAATACTGATAATAAAGTTCTCCAGCTAGTTGCCATTCATCTTTTATAAAAGCTTCATCTGCAAATTCCAACAATAACGATCCAATCAACTTTTTATATTTAATATCAATGCCTAAATTTTTGCTTTCTAAATAAACAGCTTCTTTCTTTGCCCAATGTGAAATTTTAAATAAGACCTCGACCCTTTCTTCCCAACTCCAAAGTTCACTCCCCATTAAAAATTCAAAAAAATCAGGTTTGATCAAAAACCTAGGATTTATATTTAAAAGCTGTAAGTAAATCTTCTTTTGCAAATTTTTATCCTCAGTATACTCAAAATAATTTAACAAAAAATTGACATCATTTTTATAAATCTTAAACATAAGGTTTTGATTTTCCTGACTCAAATCGTTGATAGTCGCTGAATAATCAGGATTTTCCAATAAAGGAAATAGTACAAAAGTTTGATTTGTCGTAAAAAATTTTTTAGATAATTGAGAAGCAAGATGTGTAAGGGAAACTATAATCAAAAAAGTACTACTTATAAAAAAAATCAAATAAGCTGTAACTGAAAGAAAAGATCTTGAATGAATTTTCTTAGTCCTTGATGTCTTATCGGGAAATAAATTTTGACGAAGGATAATTGCTAAAAAAATTAAAAGTAAGGAAAAAACGGCACTAAACTGCCAATCAAAATCCAAAACAGACGTTAAATAAAGAGACACAATTCCCAATAATAAACCCTGATTCCTTGTAGATGGTTTTTTAACGACAAATATTACACTCAATATTAAGAAAGCAAAAAAAGGCAGGAAATATAAAAGAAATCCTATCAAACCTGTATCTGTCAGAACTTGTAAGAATTCATTATGTGTATACCTAGCGACTGAAATATCACTGCCAGCTTGATTTCGAAAAACAAGGATAAAACTATTCAAACCATGACCAATCAGAGGTTTTTGTCTAAAAAAGTCTATAGCATGTTCCCAGTATATGAGTCTATCGTCCTTACTGATGTCTTTACAAAAATGCCGAAACCTAGAGTTATTATTTTCGCAAAAATCGCTTGGCAAGGCATTAAATTTAAGAATAAGAGCAGTAAAGTAACTTACAACTAACAATAAGAACAAGGCCAAATTTCTAAGAAATTTTAGCCCAGATGAATCTAATTTTTTTAATCTATGAAAATTAATAAGCACAAGGATTAATAATTGTAAAATTGCTAAAACAATGGCCACTCTAGCAAAACTCAAAATAACTGTAATATAAAAAAACAACAACCAATATAATTCTGATTTATTTTTTAACTTCTTCTCTAAAATAGAGTTTTGCCAAAAATAGGGTAAAAACAAAACTAAAAGAGTTGCAAAGTGATTGTGACCATAACTAGCATAAAGCAAGTTTAATTTTGGTAATGAGTCCCCTAGTTTAGATGCAAACATTAAAAATAAAACTAATATTGAAAGTGTTTGCATTAATCTAAATAATTTCTTAAACAAGATCTTTTCATCGAAAAGAGATTTTTGATCATAAAATAAAAATACAATAAAACTAGAGAAACCAAGAAGTAAAGAAAAATAACGAGTTAAAGATTGACTCCAAGCCACTCCTAAATAGGCATTTATGGGAAGATAAAAGAGTAATAATAAAATTGAAAATAACCCAATTGCTAAAATTTTATAAGAAACAGAATGAGTATTTCTCACCAATTCCATTTGTTTAAAATTAAGATGTTTTTTTTGACTCAAATAAAAAAGTGCTAAAATTCCTCCAATATAAAAAATTAATTGACTCTCTGCAAATATAATTAAAAAAAATAGTAAAATAACAAATACAGTCGTAAAAGTCATTAATTTTTAATTATAGCAAAAAAACTAGATGTCTAAATCACAAATAAGAAAACAAAAAAAAATTCTTTTAATAATCAACAACTACGAACTAAATTCGATCAATAAAATTGTCTTAAACATTATTGAAACTAATCAAAAATTATTTTTTTATATATTAAGTCTTGAAGATTTTGGTGAATTCCAAAGTCATTTTAGCAATAAAAAAAACACTAGCATTATCTCTAAAGGTGGAAAGCTTAGTCAAAAACTAATTAGAACAAAAAAAATAATTCTTCAACAAAAAATCAAATTAATTCACACCCATAGCCTGCGTCCAGAATTATGTGCTTTTTATTTTAAAATTTTTTTTCCCAAGTTATTTCTAATAAGCAATCGTCATAACCCTCTTTTTTTACATTTTAATATTAAAAGTAAATTACAAAATATGGCCTATCGTTTATTTTCTCAATACACTAACCAAAATATTTGTGTTGCGCCTCACATATATAAAACTTTATTGGAAAATTTCAAAATTCCTCAAAAGAAGTTATTATTAATAGAAAATGCTCTGGTTAAAAATAAAGGATCCAAGCTAAAAACGGGAAACAATAAAAGAAAAACAAAGCAAATCATATACTTTGGTCAACTAATTAAAAGAAAAAACATTGAAACCCTCATTGTAGCCTGGAAAAAAATTAAACAGGCACCTCAATTAACCATCATGGGTAGAGGTAAAGAATTAAAAAATCTTCAAAATCTAGCTACGAAAAATTTTACAAATAATGAAAAAAATATTAAATTTTTACCCTTTAATCCTAATCCTGAAAACTTTTATAAAAAAGGAGACATTTTTGTTTTGCCTAGCTTAAATGAGGGTTTATCTTTAAGTTTATTAGAATCAATGAGTAATGGTTTGGTTTGTGTAGGTAGCGACATTCCTGCCAATAAATTCATTATTAAATCTGGTAGTAATGGCCTATTATTTAGAGCTTGTTCCGTTGAAAGTTTAAAAAAACAATTAGTTAAACTAATAAATAACTCTCAACTTTGTAAACAACTAATTAAACAAGCCCAAAAAGATGTGGAGAGCAATTTTAATAACAAAAAAATGACTTTAGCTTACAAAATTAACTACCAAAAACTTTTCCAGTTAATCGAAAATAGATGAATTTAAAAGCCTGATCACGAATCGCCTCATAAGTGTTGCAAGAACTATTACAATGTAAACAATCTTTTTTTCTCATCTGCCGACGCTTTTTAAAATTACTTGCTTTAAAAAACACCTCTGATAAGGTTTTGCTTAACTTAGTAGTTTTTTGATCAAACACTTGACCAATGGGCTGGCTAGAAAAACACCAATAAAGCTGGCCATAAGCATCTATTACTACACTATCTACCAAAAATGGACAAGGAGTGCTTCGATTAGTTTTTTTACTATACATTGATAGAATATCGGCCCAATAATAGGCATTAAAATCTAAAAAATGTTTAGGTTTTGCTATCTTTTTCAAAAACCTGATTAAAAGTGGCCAGTCTTGAGAGCGAAAATTAACTTTATCTTCTGTGTCCAGATTTCGTACATAAGTATCGTGAAAACCAACAATTTGCCAAGTGTATTGATAAGCATGTTTTTCTAACCAATGGGTTAGGCGTTTTACAGTTCTTAGATTTTGTCGCATCAACAAAACACCTACAAATAAAGATAAACAAGAATATTGCTTTTCTAAATCACGAATCTTTTTTAGACTTAATTTAACTCGATCAAAAGCACGACTTACACCACGAATTTTTTGATGACCGTCAGCATAATCATCCAAAGAAACACTAATTATTAAGTTTATTTCTTTTTCTTGACATAGTTTCACTATCTTTTCTAATTTTTTAAAACCAGATTTACTTATAAATCCATTAGTAACTAGTGAGATTTTTTTTAATTTAGGTAGATTATTAATAAATAGAGATAAAATAACAGAAAATTCAGGATGAAGTAGTGCCTCACCTCCAGTCAGATCTAGACTACGCAAATTACTCAAAAAAGGATCTTTAACTAAAATCTTCCACTCTTTCAAAGATAGCTCTCTGAGTTTAGGCATCTGCCAAATGTTACACATGATGCAACGAGAATTACATTGATAAGTAAGAGCTAACAATAACTTTCGAGGTTTTAATTTAAACAATCTACCAAATAAAACATAGTAATAATAAAGAATAAAACTTTTCAAAAAACTGCTAAATCTTTTTAATTGAGACATAAGCCTAAAATTTCAAAATATTTTTCCAAGTTAGTAACATTATAATCTTTTTTTACCCTATGTTGACCAATTAAACCTAATTTTTTTCTTAAAGAATTATTTTTAAGCAACAAAATAATTTTATCGCTCATATCTTTGATCGAATAGGCAATTAGACCTGCTTCTTGGTTATGAAAATAAAGTTTAAGACCAGGATAATTCATCACTACTGCTGGTAAAGCAGTGCTCCAAGCCTCTAACAGAACCACCGGTTGTCCCTCATATTTAGAACTAAGAACAAAAATCTTTGATTGAGCATAAAAACTAGCAACATCACGATTTGGCTTAGCAAATCTGACGTTTTTAGCTAATTTATTACTTTTAACATACTTTTTTAATGACTGCTCTTCTTTACCCTCACCCACCATTAATAAACTAATATCTTTTTTATATTTCTTTGATTCTTTAACTACTTTGAGTAGGGTTAGTAAATTTTTTTGCGGCGCAAAACGACCGATAAAAAGCAAGTCAAATATTTTTTTATTAGCATTTTTTGATAAAGATTTAGAGTTTTTCTTTGTATTTTTGAAATTTGTTACCACCCAATTAGGAACCACAAAAATTCTGTCAGCTGATAAATTTAAATAATCAATTAAATCTTGTTTAGCTACTTGATTTTGAACAATGATTGCTTTAGCAGCTGGATAAAAAATTTTCCCCAAAATTTTTTGATAAAACCGCGGATTCTCATATGAAAAGATATTGTCTTGGCTAATAAAAACCTCAATTTTTTTCCAGAAAAATAATTTGCTCAAAAAAACACTCCTAATCGAAGAGTGTAAAACATGACTTAAAATTAAATTAATATCGAATTTCAAAATATTAATGCCCCACTGAATAAAACTAGGCAAATAAAAGGTTTTTTTAAATATTTTCCATGCCTTAGGTCTAATAAGTTGCTTAAATTCTGGATCTAATTGGTTAAGAAAGTCAAAATCTGCCTCAGCAGTGTATAGCAAATAGGGCTCAATTTTTTCACTCAATCCATTTTGATAAATATAATTAATTAAATCAACAATCTTGCGCTGGATACCTCCCAAACCCATATTATAAAATATGAATGCTAATTTGGTTTTTTCACGAGGCATAATTACTATTCGAGAAAAGTATAATCTAACACTTTTCCAGTAACAAACAAACGATCAGTATCGTTATAAAAACCTTCATTAATCAATAACGGACGCCTATAACTATAAAAGCAAATTTCTTGATTGTCTTTAAAACACCAAACTTTAAGAGTGATATCAAAATAAATGTCAGAGCTTAATTGTTCATAAGCAACCACTTTTCTACCCAAGTAATCAGTCGTTTGAGATTTATTTGGCTCTATACGGCAATCATTAATTTTCAATATATCTTGATTTGTATAATTATTTATAAATAGATCACAATATCGATCTGCCACTAAATTTTCAACACCTACTGACTTTATTTCAACCAAGGCTTGTCTTTCAACATATTTGTCCATTCTCTCATCAACATTTTGATAAACATCAACTATTTCTCCCTCAAAAAAATACTTTGCAGTAGTAAAGTCAAAATTTTTACCCACTACCAAGGGTTTACCTAGATAAGAATAGCTCCTTTTCCTCTTATCATAGAGTGCTTCGATTTTTAAAGTTAGATATACATCAAATTTTTGATTACCTCCAAAAGAAACGCTGTCAATAAATACTACCTCCGCAACTTCATCACCAGCAAAATTATAAACTTTATCACCAACAACCATTTGTAAAACTCTCCATTTTTCCACAGGCACTAAAGCTCCAAAGTCTTTTTCTTTAACCAACATATCTATATAAATAGTTTTCTTTTCTCGATCAAAATAAAAAATAGCAAAAACCAAAGCCAATAAAACCAATAAGCATAACAGATAGTCTACTACTGATAATTGTTTAAGAAATTTAATAATTTCTTTTTTGTATTTTTGCATAAGCCATTCCTATTATAATCCAAAAAAAAGCTGTAATTTGGAATTCATATAACCAAGGGTAAAACTGAGCCACTAAAACATAATTGAAACTCGCTATTAATAGAGCTAGAAGTTCTACGTCATGCCTAGCCTTTTTTTGTTCTCTAAAAAAATATTTTACAAACAATAAAATTAGTGTAATAAAAGTTATTAGTCCTAGAAGACCAATTGCATTGAGAGTTTCTAGAAACAAATTATGAGCAGAGGCAGGGTCACTAAAAAAAACTTCTGGCGAGAAATCATGAATAATTGAATATTTAAAAACATTGTGACCCAAACCTATAGGTTTTTGCATCAGGTAGTGCCAAGTCATTTCTAAATGTCTAATACGAGATAAAATAGTACTATTGGTGAAATCAGTAAATAGATTTGAAAAATGCTCAATTAAAAAACGAGAAAAAACGGCAAATAAAATGATTAACAAGGTTGTCAACAAAAATAAAAAATACCTTGAACGCACAAATTTAAACTTATTTTTTTTCAGAGAATTTTTAACGAATTTTTTGATTAAAGGTAATAAAAACAGACAATTAAATAAAAAAACCAACCATACGCCCCTACTCAAACTTAAAATAATTCCAACTATTGAGGCAATAACAGTAACAAAAAGTAACCTTCGGTCAACAATATTGTGATTCTTTAAATAAAGAAAAGAAGCTAGGCTGCCAAAAAACATCAGTATTGAAGAACTCAAATTAGCGTCCCAAAACAAACCGCCCGGACGATAGAATTCTGGATTATCAGTAGAAAAACGTGCTGGCAATCCAGTATCAACAACCATACCTAAATTACCACCACTAATTTTTTGCAAAAACATAATGACACCACTAATGATTGTGTAAACAAAGAGCGTCTCTAACATTACTTTACGAATTTTTAAATCTTTGGAAAAGATAAAGGATAAATAAAAAAGCAATAAGTATTTAAAAAAGATCCATAGATAAAACCAAGCAAATAAGCTTATGTCGGTAAAAAAAGTAGATACTAGAGAACTAACAAATAATAAAAATATTAAAAAGTCAATAAATCCTGGCTTCCAAAATTTGTTTTTAAAATTATTTCTAGTTTTTAATAGATAAATTAGTACGAATATCAGGGGATCAAAAAAAGCTAAATATAGATGAGGATTGAACAAATCAGTTTTAAATTGAGCTAAAGAACTATCTAATATTCTGTAAAAATAGTTTCCATAATAATTAATCTCAAAATGATAGGCTTTTTTGAAAAAGATCAGAAAAAAAATCATTAACCAAAGTGTTTTATTCAAATCTTGTTTTAACAGATATAATATGATCAAGCTTAAAGCTAATAAAACTAAATAAAATAATATGCGATCTATTAAAACATTGGCTAGCAAGAAAAAAAGAAAAAAATACGTTTCTTTTTGTAATTTTGGCCAAAAAGAAATTAATTTTAAAATGATTTTACTAAAAAAAGAGCTTAATTGAGATAAAAAATTTATGCTTAGAAATAAACTCATTGTTTTATTATTGTATCAGCCATGGCAATGGTCTACAGATTACCAAAACCAGACAGCAAAAATCCTACAAAAACTTAATAATAAGGTGATCATTTATTATGGACATAAAGAAACAGTTCTATGGAAAAAAGAGGGAATTAAATCACTTTTTTTAAAAAATGAAAAAAATCTAAATTTTTTTATTCCAATTCACTTTTTACCTTTACGTCGTCTGTCTTTTGTTAAAAATATTAATCAATTAATTAATATTTATAGACTTAAAAGACTTTGTAGAGCTCTGTCTAGAGAAAGTTCAAAAAAAATGAGTCTTTCTCAAGCAATTTATTGGTTTTTTGAACCAAATTCTTTAATTCAAAGTCTTCACTTATTAAACATCAAGCATAAACAGCTTATTTTTGACTGTGTGGATTATTTTCCAATAAAAGAATTAAAAATTCCTCTTAAAAGAAGCACCGATGTTTTTTGTATTTCTCAAACAATTCAAGAGCTCTTAAACAAGCCATACAAATCTAAAAAACAAATAGGCTTGGTTCCTCAAGGTTTTGATCTAGATAATTTTAAGAAATATAAATTAACTTCTAAAACTAATTATTCTAAAAATAAAATTCCTAAAATTGGATTTGTCGGAGGAATAAATAATCGACTTAAATATTCACTTCTAGTTAATTTAGTTAAAAATAACCCCCAATGGCAATTTGTTTTTTACGGTCCAGAACAAAAATTAAATAAAAAAAATAAAAAAATGTTAAGAAAATTGAAAAGTTTCTCCAATACTAGCTGGGGCAACGTTCCAAAAAAGAATGTACCAAAAATTATCCTTAATTTTGATATAGCAATTATTCCCTATGAAGTCAAACAAAAATGTAATTATTATTGTTATCCAATGAAATTATTTGAATATTTTTATTTGGGCAAACCTGTAGTGAGCACTCCCATACTTGAACTACAACATAAAAGATTTAGTAAATTTGTTAAAATAGCCAAAGACAGTCATGAATTTGAACAACTAATAAAAGTCCTATTGAACCAAAACTGGCCAATTAGCTTTCAAAAAGAACAAAGACAAGCAGCTATTGCTAACTCTTGGCAAAAAAAATTAGATTCAATAAACGATCAGTTGAAAACTATTGCTAAAAAAGATGAAAAATAAGAGACAAATCATTCTAATAATTGTGTTTAGTTTTTTATTGATCTTAACAATCATTTTACGAAAAAATAAAACACAAACGTTTTGGCAAATTCGGCCAGCTCAAGAGGTACTTTTTAATAATCAATCTGACAATTCACAATTATTTATTCCTAGCAATAGAAAAAACATTCAGGCCATTAACATTAATTCTGGTGAGATTAACTGGCAATTTAATTCTGGTAGTTTTATTACTTCTCAACTAATTATTCTAGATGACTATTTGTTTTTTATGACAGAGGATCAAACTCTATTTTCTGTAAACAAAAAAGACGGACAATTAAAATGGAAAAAAAATTTTGGTTTAGAAACTGGACAAATACAAAAATATGAAAATTACTTATTGTTAAATCAACTAGACGGAAAGATTACCTTAATTGATAGTGGTGGAAAAATCATTTGGGACCTAACTGTGAACATTCCCAATACCAATCCTCCCAAAAATTATTCTACTTATAACCAATCAGAGGTACAAGACTGGTCGATGAAGTTCCTTTTCGGCGAATCATCTATTTATGTCTTTTTTCAAAATATGGCAAATAAAATAGATGTCAAAACTGGCCAACTGCTTTGGACACAAACTCTTGAAAATCAAGTTGCAGCACAACCGTTACTCCTTAATGGTTTAATAGTTCTAGCCGATCAAAAAGGAAATATTTTTAAACTAGATCCTGAGAATGGACAAGCCAAATGTGATAAAACAATAAGCACTGAAACAAATGAACAAATAACAAGCATTAATATCTTTTTAACCAACACAGCTACTTTTTTAATCACCATCTCTAATAAAATCTCTTACTTTTTAAGTCGATATAATCTATTTTCAGCTAAACTATTGGATTCTCAATTGAACAATTTAATTAATAATATAATCCCAGCAAGGATACTGTTTATCGATAACCAAGGAGCTGTAAATCTTTTAAAACAAAATAACCTAGAAGAAATTTGGAAAACAGAAACCGAGTTAACATTCCCTCGTCTCCTAGAAATTAATGAAAATTATATCTTAATGGCCAATCATGAACAAATTTTAGCCTTGAATCACGATGGCTCTATAGCTTGGAAAAAAGATATTCCTGAAATACATCAATACCTAAAGATAAAAAATCCTTTTTTTAGAAAACTATTGCCATTTAATAAAGAGGTGCTTGTTTTGACTAGCTTTGAAAATAGCATCATTGCTTTAAATGCTAAAACCGGTCAAAAAATCTGGGAATTTAACAATCACTTTGTAATTAGTTCTCCTTTAATAGAGCTTCCTAAAGCCTTAATTGTTATAAGCGACAATGGTTTGGTTTATCGAATAAATAAGTTTAAAGGAACTATTTCTGAAAACATAAAAATAAACCACGAAGTTAATTTAGAGAATGTTCAAGATAAAGATATATTGAAAATTGACTTTATTAGTAGTAAAAATTATTTCAAAAGCCCATTTTATCAAGTAAAAATAAATTGTAATTTTCAATCACCCAGCGGCTCAACCCATCAACGATCAGGCTTTTATTATGATTACAACCAATGGCAAGTCCGATTTAATCCTCAAGAAAAGGGTCAATGGATTTGGCAATGTGATTTTATCGGACCCGGAATAAAAAAGAATTTTTCAGGGTCATTTTGTAGTGAAAAAAATGGCGATAAATTCATTAAATTACAAAATCAATCTCGTTTTTTAACTCTAGATGGAGAAAACCTATTTTATCCTCTAGGATTAAATCAGGCGATACTTGATTTTAACTACAATAGCAATTATTTTGATGATTTTTACATAGGCGAAGAACAAGAAAATAAAATAGTTGATCTTGAAGAATACTTAGATGTTTATTATGAGGAAAGCGGATTCAACACTTTTCGTTGGAGTCCAGGAAACTACCAGTTTTTTATTGCCGGAAACATTAAGTATCCAGAGAATGATTATTCTATTGCAAATTCTAAGCTGGCCGACTCTCTGTTAGAGAACCTCTATCAAAGAGATGTTCAGATATATTTAACCTTGTTTGCCTGGGGACTACCTGGTGATCCACAAAGTCCTCAAGGAGAACTTGCTATTAATCATTATTTAGAATACATGGTAGCTCGTTATGGAGCTTATACATCTGTTTGGGAATTAACTAACGAAGGAGTACTAGATGACAAAACCGCCACTCAATACCTGAACAAATTAAAAACTCTTGAACCAAACAAACCTTTAAGTATTAGTTGGGAAAAACCACAACTAGAAGAAGTTGATATTATTTCTCCTCATTGGTATTCAACCAGTCTGCCTATAATCGCTGATACAGAGATTTTGAGAGAAATCAATAAGTTTGAAGAATATCAAAAACCTATTATTTTTGGAGAAATTGGTAATGGTACAAAAAACTGGAATGAAGATTCAGCTTTAATTATGCGTGTCAGAGCTTGGACCTCTTTGTTTAATGGTGCTAGTTTAATCTTTTGGAACTCAAGTCATTCCAAAGATTTTTACAATGAAGCTTTTAACAATGCTAATCAATATATTGGAGTAGAAGAAAGACAATATATGAAAATCATTTCTGATTTTACCAAAAAACTTAGTTCACAATTGGAAAAAAAATCTTTCATTACTAATCTAAAAACAAATGATACTAGAATTTATACCCTTACTTCAGAAAGAGAGTGGATCGCTTACGCCTACCATTTTGCTCACAATGGTTTCGAAACAAGTTTTACTTTTGAAATCAATCTTGAACAGAACGGAGACTTACAATGGCTAAATCCCAAAACTGGTGAAGTAGTTAGTGATCAACAATTAAGCTCTGGTCGCCATTTTCTTCAATCACCTTCCTTTAAAGAAGATTTGGTCTTAAAAATTGAACTCAATACGATCGAATAAATTATTACATTAGAAATGAAAATTGTCTTTTTTAGTTTTTCGGCTTTTTATCTTTAGCTTTTTTCAATAAATCCAACTTCCACATAAACAACTTAGCCTTACTTTTAGCATTTTCAGCATCACTAACAAAAGACAGGGCTTGTTCTAATAGGGCACGTGGATAAGTTTTGGCTAGTTTAATATAAAGTGAGGTATGAGCTTGATCCCCTAAAACTGTGGCCATATGACAACCAAAAGCCTGAAATTCCCGACTAATATATTTATTATTTTGTTTAATTGAGTGTTTTGTTAATAATTCAGCCACAGCACTAAAACCCTCGTTTTTAACGCTCTGTTGCTGTTTTGATTCAAGCTTTTCACTTTTTTGGAAATTGTCAAATAGAGTTTGTTCAACAATTCTAGTCTTTTCAACTTGTTTTTGACTTTTATGTTTTTTAACAGACATAAAAAATTTGATAAACCTAAATTGAATTAAACTAAGCTAAAATTTTATCTAAAACTTGATGATTCTTTTTAACTAATTCTTCACTAAACAACCCCTGTTCTTCAATAATAATTTCTAGTTTAGTTTCTCCCGCTAGGTTTTGATAAAAATCTAATTGACTTCGCAATAACTCTTTAGCTTGAGACATATTTTTCTTACCACTATTGGTAAAATCAGCTAGCCAATCGGCACTTATTAAATATTGTCCTAAATTATAAACTTCTTCTCCCCCAGCAACTGTAAAACAAGCTTTATTGGCTAGATGCATGTTGTGAGGACGAACCATGTGTCCTTTGACTTCTGCTTCTAATTCTTTAGGATCGGCAAAAGGCAAAATTCCTACATATTTGAGTTTTAATTTATCAGCTAAAGCAGCTAGGTGCTGTTGAGCACTAGCATTAGTTTCATCCCAATCATTGAGTTTAAGTTCTTGTTTAAACCAAGCATTTTCTTCACTAGCAGCAATTTTCAATTTCTTGTTTAACTGTTCTTTTGGGAAATTCTCAATAATTGTTTTTTGTAAAACCTCAATTACTTGAGAAAAATGTGGTAAGCGAAAGCCAGAGCCCAAAAAAGCAAAACGGCGACCATGATTGAGTTGTACCCCCTCATCACCATCTGCAATCACCAAAGGTACTGATTGATAGTCTGCAGACTGAGCTGTTTGATTACTTTTGCTCATGAAACCTTTTTTTATTAACTACTCGGCCATAGCTTGCACAGCGGCCAAGTATTGATTCATTTCTTTTTCCACCTGTTCCCAATCACCATCAACTTCTCGAATTGCATTAAACAACAATTCCATATCGATTAATAATTGGTCGTCAGTAACGATCATTCTTTGTTTCGCCATAGACCCTCATTATAGCATTAGTCGAGAAAAAAATCTAGTTTAAAGACTATTTTTTTACTGAAATATAGGGTATTTTTCAACTATATATTCTGCTAGTTTTAACAATTAAGAAATTACTAAAATTTACTTATAAGCAACTGGCAAATCTGTCTGAACAATGGATAAGCTCATCCGACGTTGTTCTGGAACTACATTTTCTACGTTAACTGTCACTTCGTCACCAACTTTGAGCTCCTTACTTGGATCTAGCTTGGTAGAGTGAATTAAACCATCAACACCCTTTTCCACATTAACAAAGACTCCAAATGGTTCAATACGAGTAACCTTACCGGTAAAGGTAGTACTAGCCGCATAACGTGATTCTAAAGTGGTCCAAGGATCTTCCTCTAATTGCTTAATAGATAAATTTAGTTTATTGGTTCGCTCATCAATGCCTAAAACTTTGACTTTAATTCTGTCACCAACTTTATGGTAATCTCTAGGATGATTAACTTTTTCCCATGAAATTTCAGAAATATGAATTAGGCCTTCAATGTAACCAGTACTGTCCTTATCGTCCTCATCTTTAACGGGCACCTCTACCGTAACAAACAAGCCAAAATGCATAACTCCGGAAACTACTCCCTCATAGACTTCACCTTCTTTGACACTTTCAACTGCCAAATCTTTTTGAGCTAGTTCTTTGGCCTCACTTACGTGACGCTCAGAAAAAATTAAACGATTTTTTTCTCGATCAACCTCAATAGCCTTAACTTTAAACGTTTCTCCTTTAAGGGAGGCAATTTTACCCATGTATTGACGTCCAAATTGACTAGAAGGTACAAAACCTCGCACTCCATTAACCAAAACAATTAATCCACCACGATTCAACTCTACTCCTTTGGCTTCTATACTTTGATCTTTATCAAGCGCTTCCTCAAAATATTCCCACTTAGCGTCAGAAGCTGCTCCTTTCAGAGATAAAAGCACTTGACCATTTTCATAATCAGTAGAAACAACAATTGCTTTAATTTCATCACCAACTTTTAAGTCATCAATAAAATCACTAGCAAACTCAAATTCTTTGTCAGCCACATAAGCTTCTGTTTTAGATCCTAAATCAATAACTAAATTTTTCTTATTTTTTTCAACGATAACACCAGTTATTGTGTCACCTTTGTGAGGGACAACTAATTTATCAGCATTAGCTTTTAAAAGCTCCTCCATACTCATTTTTTTTATACTCTTAGCCATATCAAAATAGTTCCTTTCTTTTTGATCTGTGTATTGTAACACAAGTATCTAGTTGTTTCCTCTAGAAAAAGATGGCAAAATAGAAGCTATGATTAACTGCCCTAAAACTAAAGACATTAAAAATAAAAGAGTTTTGGTAAGAGTCGACTTCAACGTTCCCCTAAAATTAGTTGCTGGTAAAGCTGGAGGTAAAAGTGCAGTTTGGAGGGTGGCTGATAATGACAGAATTAGTAGCGCACTGGAAACTATTAATTTTTTACTCGATCACAAAGCAAAAGTAATTTTAATCTCACATCTTGGCAGAGCTAAAGGTAAAAAAAACCACGACTTGAGCTTGTTACCAGTGGCCAAATTTTTGAAAAATAATTTAGATTTACCCGTTGAGTTCGTTGACGATTGTGTTGGAATAAAAGTTGCAGAAAAAACAAAAAAATTGATTGGTGGTCAAGCTCTACTATTAGAAAACTTGCGTTTCTATCCTGGAGAAGAAGCAAATAATCTCAATTTCACTAAACAATTAATCAAAGATAGTGGGGCAAACATTTTTATTAATGAAGCTTTTAGCGCTAGCCATCGAGAACATGCCAGCGTAGTTGGCTTAGCCAAACGTTTACCTAGCTTTGCTGGTTTTAATTTTAAACGAGAAGTTGAACACTTCAATAAAGCTTTAGAAAATATTAAACGCCCTTTAGTTTTAGTAATGGGTGGTGCAAAAATTTCCGATAAAGTAACTACTATGCAAAATTTATCTCGCCTAGCAGATGTGGTTTTGGTGGGAGGCGGAATTGCCAATGCCATGCTCAGGGCTGGTGGAATTGAAACACATCGATCTTTTATTGGTGCAGATGAAAAAAAAGAAGCAGAAGAAGTAGAAAAAATCATGAATATGGCAAAAGAAATACTGATTGAACACGCCACAGAACGAGTTTTGTTTGAGGATCTTGGTAAAGACCGCAAAAATCTACCTCTTCCTAAAATTATTTTACCAATTGATGTGCTAGCAGCTAAAGATGCTGAAACTAAAACAAGTGAAAAGATTAGTTTATTATCAGATGTTGCAGACACAGATAACGATCGCGACATTAAATATTTGGATATTGGTCCAGAAACTATCAGGCTTTATCGATATATCTTACAAGAAGCAAAAACCATTGTTTGGAATGGTCCCATGGGAGTATTTGAAAATCCCACATTTGCTCGTGGTAGTCGAGAGGTAGCGCGCGCAATTGCGCGCGCCACTCAAAAAGGCGCCATTTCACTAGTAGGTGGTGGAGAAAGCAATAGTGTTATTAATCGAACAGGATTACACGAACAATTTACCCATATATCTACTGCTGGCGGAGCTGCCTTAGAGTTTTTGAGTGGTAAAGAGTTGCCCGGAATTGATGCTTTAATCTCCAACTAGTTTAAAAACTTTTAATTAGATTTATAATTTTCTTCAACATAAATAAGAGCTTGTGCTTGCTCTTCACTGATCACTAATTCTTGTAAATGATTAGTTAGATAATCTTTTGACTCTGGCTCCTGATCAAGCATTGCCCCTACTAACTGCTTAAATTCTAACAACTGATTATCTTCAAAAAGCTTAGTTATCACCTGTCTATATAAAAATAGATAATGATAATAATCTCCACTCTCATGTGGTGAAAAATCTTGAAAATTTAAAAAAAATAATGAAAGTCGATCTAAGTTGTCTTCATCTAAAAAGATTGCTCGTTCGTTAAAGAAAATATAAGGATCAAAAAAATGCGCTGATTGATAAAAATAGCTAGCCCTTGACCAATCACTTTGTAAATAAGCGTTTTGTCCTAAACTATAAATTTGTTCAGCCAAATCAATTCGCTGCTGATAACTAATAAAATAATAGTCATTAAATGCCTGATAACTATCTATAATTCTTAATAATTCTTTCAATAAAATCTCAGCTTCTTCTAAAGATCTATCTTTAAAATGAATTTTGGCCATAAAACTTACTGGATCTATCTCAGCTAAATCTAAATACAGCTGTTTCTCACGCTCATCGTCTAGTTCTTCTAAATTTAAGAAGCGATTTATAAATCCTGTATCATAACGATACCAGTTGTACAAACTTTCATAATTACTAACATTGATTACTGACTCCTCGAGCGTTGCATTAGCAGCAAAATTTAAAAACGGAGTAAATTTTAACCAATATTCTGGTTTTTTTGATTGCCAACTAACAGTTAAAATATCAGCAACAACCAATATAAAGGTAAAAAAAGCTAATATAAACAAAAAACTCGACTTCGAATTCCTTAGTCTTTGGTTATCATTAATTTTAGCAAAGTCAGATAAAATGAAAGCCAAAAAAATGAGTGTTAACAAAAAAATAATAAAAAAATGCCAATCAAAATCTAACATGGCGTTGATTGAAGAGCTTATGGCAGCTAAATATAGAAATTTAGCCAATGGATTTTTTGATTTAAAAACTAAAAGTCCAGATTGATAAAAAATATATATGATAAATAAAATAAAACTTCCTCCACCCAAAACGCCCATTTCGGCCAAATTGTGTAAAAAAATATTATGAGCATAAGCACTATTTTGTTGATTAATTATTGGGAAACGACGAGCTGCATATTTAAAAGAACCTAAACCATAACCGACAATTGGGTAATTTTTGAAACTTAACCAAGCCTGTCGCCAATAAAAAAAACGGCTATTTTGTTCTATTGGTGTACATAAATCTTTACCGTACAAGCGCAAAAAACAATTCTCTTTATCATTGATCGACAGAGGCAAAGATAAAAACAAAAAAATTAAAGCAAGAGATAAAAAACTCAAAATCGCGCTCTTAATTAAAAAATAAACAGCTTTTTTTTTGTATAAATTAAAAAAAACTTTTTTTACTAATAAAAAAATTAAGAAAAACTGAATAATACTAATAAATAAAGCCCAACGAGATAAGCTAATTAATAGTAATAAGTAAGAACTAATCAATAAAAAAATATCGAAAAATACTTTTACCTTATTCGTTAGAAAATAAGAAGGAGTTTCTTCTAACAAATGCCACCAGATCAAAGGTAAAACTAAGAGTAAAAAAGCTACATAGTGATTGTGTCCATAACTCCTAACTAACAGATTCACACCTTGAAAAAATTCCCTAGAATTACTAACAAAGCTCAAAATAATAACCAAGATATTTAATATAAAAGTAATTAACAACAAGTATTCAACAAATAATTTGGCTTTAAAAAACTTTTTTTTAATTTGTAAAAAAAACAAAAAAATACTGATAGCTACCAAATAAAATAAGTACTTTTCTAAAGAAAGAGGCTTGTGATGAGAAAAAACACTACTGATTAGAGCCAAAAACAAAAAAAGGAAACTAAAAAAGTGAATTTTGCGCAAAAATGGTTTTTTTATCTTTAGTAATGAAGTCTGATTTTGGTTCAAGTCTGAAGTCGAAGATCTGGTTTTTTTGTCTCCTATCATAAAACTATAAAATAGTAGAAAGCATGACCACAAGGCAAATAGATAAAACTTATATTCAGTTTCCATTAAAAAAATTGATAATAAAATAAGTATTGAAAAAAACGGATAAAACAGCTTAAACAAAAAGTCTTTCATAAATAACTTGTTAGTTGTGATTTATTTTATTATAGTTGTAGAGCCTCATGAAAATCAAAAACAAAAAGAAATTGTCACAAATAATTTCTACTTACCAAGAACAACAACAAAAATTTGACATTTTGACAATTATTTTGATATTTTGCTTGGGATTTTTTATTAGGCTATACCTCTACTCAACAAATAGTGTGTGGCTTGGTGATGTTGCTAGAGATATGTTAGCCGGATATCTGATTGCTTTTAAAAATATGAGTTCTCAATATGGACCATGGAATACTGGTATTGGTTCTACCTACCCCTCTATTTATTACTATTTCATTGCACTATTAACTTTAATCGCTAAAGGAAACTACGACTATATCTCTGGATTAATAATATTTTATCAATCCTTAGGTATTGTTTTGGTTTTCTTAATTATTAAAAAGGAATTCTCCAGCCTTCCAGCACTAATCATAAGCCTTTTTTATGCTCTTTCATCAATATTTATAGATTTTAGCATTGTGCAAACAACTGCCTCAAACAGTGTAATAATTGTTCTTACATCATTATTGTTTTTTCAGTCAGCAATTAGAAACAACAATACAATTAATTTAGTAATCAGCGCCACTTTACTTTCACTAGCTAGTAGCTTCTGGTATGGAGCTATTTTTATCTGGCCAATATATTTAATGATATATGTTTTAAGTTTTAATTTTAAACAATTAAAAATAAAAAATTTACTTAAATTAATAACTTTTGGAATTAGTGGTTTACTCTCTTTTTTAATATTTTATTCACAAATTATAAAAGATCTGGCTTTAAGCGATATACACCAACAATTACTTGGCGCTGGCACCAATCAACTTAATTTTTCTAACTTTAGAATTGAAAATTTTTTAAAAACTGTTGATTTAACAATCAATATGGTTCACCCGAAATTAACACTTATTATGTATTTAATATATAGCCTAATAATTATCATCGGTTTGATTAGTAAAAACAAACATTTAAATAAATTTACATTTATTTCTCTTTTTGCCTTAATATTGCACTATGTTTTTTATAATATTCATGAAAACCCATTGAGTCATTATTTAAATAATATTTATTTTTTCTTAGCTGCTTTACTAGCTTGTGGTTTAAAAATTACTTTAGAAAAAAACAAGTTAGCTTTTTTATTATTATCCTTAACTATTTTAATCAGTGGCAAATCTTTTGAACAAGAAAAAATGCCTAGTAATATTTCTTATCGACACCATCTGCAAGTGAGTGACACAATCCATCAATATCTCCCTGATTCAAGCATTATTGATGGTGGTGAATTTTGCAAAAACACCATAAACAATTTTTATTGGGAATCAAGAATGTATTGGTATTTTCAGAAAGAAGAACCCTATTTTTTATTTGATGATTTTAATAGTCAAATAACTTTAAAAAACAACAACACTGTTTTACTATGTTGGCGAAATACAGATTACAATCAAACAAATACAGCTTATCTTTCCAAAGAAAAAATTTTATTAAAATTTCAATTACAAAATATCGAATACATAGTTTTTCAAAACTAAAATGCAAAATAAAAAAACTAAAAACATAAAAATAGTTAAATTATTTAACATTATTTTTTATACAATTATTTTTATATATTTTGCTTTTTTAGTACAGTTAATTGGTCCACAGCGTCATGTTGATCCAGATTTTTTTCAGTTTTTAAGAGATAGCAACTTTTATTTAAAGTTTCAATTACCACCAACAATCCAATCTTTACCTGCAAACCCGATATTAATTGGCATTTTTTCAAAAGTATTATCTGCTTTTTTGACTGAAATTGAAGTCGCTTTGTTAATCAATGCTATTACTATGACCGCAGCCATTCTTTTGGTTTATTTCATTTTAAAAAAAGATAGAGATATATGGCATGCCGGTTTAGCCATATTATTTTTAATATCAAACCCAATAGTATTTAAATCTGCAGTTTCCAATAATTCTGAAGTGTTATTCTCCATGTTTAGCTTATTTATCTTCTTTTTGGTATGGAAGAAAAAGATTCTTTTAGCTAGTTTTTTGACTGCTTTAGGAATATTAATTAGATATGAATCTATTTTATTATTTATAAGCCTTATTCTTATTGATTTCTTGAACAAGCGCAATTTAGTAAATTTGATTAAAAAAATTATAGTATTTTTTATTCCAGCCACAGTTATATTGACTGTGCTAATGACTAGAAATTATTCTAGGAATTTCTTAAATACTCCTTTTTTAGTCGAGTTGTTTCAAAGATCAGGAGATATTCCAGAATTAAGATTCATAAGTAATTTCCCTTTTACTCTTTTCTATAATGAAAATTATTTATATGCCAAGCCAAATTTAATTATTATTTTTATTAGTGTTATTTTTTATTTATTAATATTTTTTTTACAAAAATATAATTTTAATAAAAATAAAAATAATAATTTAATCAAAACAACTCTACTATTTAGTGGGTTGTTTTTAGTTTTTCATACTTTATTTCCTGCTTATTTAGAAAGATATTTTACTCCTGTGATATTTAGCTTTGTTTTATCGACAACCCTTGCTGTAAAAAATCTAAAAAACAATTTTAAAAAGATATTAATTGTTATCACGCTAGTAATCTGCATAATTAATTTTTGGAAAATTCTTCCAAATTTTACTGTAAACAATCAATATGTTTTTTGTAGTCACGATTATTCAACAGCACAAAGTATTCAAAACAAAATACAAAAAGATCAACAACAATACGTCATTCTATCTCCCTATCCAGAAACATTAGAATACTATTACAAAAATAATTCAAATATTTCTCTAATCTCTGTAAAAAATATTGAAAAAATTAGCAACCAGGATAATTTAGCAAATAGTATCGTTGAATATGAAAAAATGCATAATACAAAAGTTATAATTCCCTATAACAATTTGTTGGACTGGGGGATTTATGGAGAATACGACAATTCCTTGAGAAGTTGGTATGAGTCAATTGGGCTATACCGGCTAGGAAATTTTATTAACTCAGAAAAAAGTTGTCTATGGTATCAAGAAGGGCCAGATTATGATTTTACTAGGGTATATACGCATTGTCTTTAAAAAATAAACTTCGCAAAAATTCTATCTGTTCATCACCTTTTTTTCTATCCATTCATAAGTTTTTTTCATACCCTCGTGCAAATCAACTTCTGGTTCCCAATCAAGGTGTTTTTTAATCAAAGTATTATCACTACTTCTACCACGAACCCCTTGCGGAGCTTCTAAGTTATATTGACGATTCAATTTAATTTCAGCAATTTTTTCTATTATTGACAATAATTCATTGATTGTTACCAACTCACTTCTACCTAAATTAATTGGCTCATCAATTTCACTATGCATGATTAAATCAATACCTTTAACACAATCGTCCATATACATAAAGGTTCTTGTCTGTTGACCATCACCCCAAATTTCGATATCTTTCTTTTTATTAATTTTGGCTTCTATTACTTTCCTGCATAAAGCAGCCGGTGCTTTTTCTCGACCACCTTTATACTCACCAAAAGGTCCATAAACATTGTGAAAACGAGCCACTCTTGTTACTAAATTAAAATCTTCACTAAAATGACGACACATTCGTTCAGAAAAAAGCTTTTCCCAACCATATCCATCTTCTGGCATAGCTGGATAAGCATCACTCTCTTTTAATTCAATAACGCTACTGTTGGATTGTTTATTTAAAGGATAAATACAAGCTGAAGAAGAGTAAAAAAATCTTTTTACTCCAGAATCAGCAGCTGCCATCAACATATGAGTATTAATTAAAACATTAAGCATACACAAGCCCTTATTGTTTTCAATGAAGCCCATGCCACCCATATCAGCAGCTAGATTATAAACTTCGTCAATACCCTCACTGACAATTTGGCAATTTTTGAAATCTTTCAGATCGAAAATTAAATTTTCTGCATTTTTATTAACTTGTTGCCACTCAGCCAGAGGTTTAATATCTACCGCTCTAATTTCTGTATTTTGTTGAAGATCAAAATAATTAACTAAATGACCACCAATAAAACCACCAGCCCCAGTAATTAAAATTTTTGTTTTTTTAGTTTTCTTGTTTTTATTATGTTTCATTTTATCTTTTAATCGATGATAGACATCATCTCATTCAATTTATTTTCCCAAGAATTTACTAAAGCTATTTTCCTTTGCTTTTGCTGTTGTTTTTTTGACCAATCCTGGTTTAGTAACTGCAAAATCAGCTTTTGCCAATCATCTCGTGAATAAGCAATTTTAACAAAATTAGGAAATTTTTGTAGCTCCTTAATATTACTGCTGACCACCGGCTTACCAGCATAAAAATATTCGAATAATTTCATTGGATAACAATAGCGATTGAATACTAAAGATGCGTCATAAGGAATAATTGCAAGATCAAAGGTCTCAATAAAGGATAAAATTTTATTTCTCTCTTGCTTATCATAATGAAAAAAATTTGAATGAGTCAAAAGCTGATTAAATTTTTCTTTTAAAAGTAATAAGCCTGAATCTTGGCTAACGTTGGGCTCATAGTGCAAAGGACCAATAAAAACAAAGTTTAGATTTGGATTATCCTTAAGCAAATCATCTAATAATGAAAAATCTAAACGCATGCTTATCTGTCCCACAAAACCTATAATTGGCTTACTACCAGGTACCTTAACACTCTTTTTGGCTCTTTTTTTGAAAGTTTGATAATCGAACCCTTGTTTTACCAAGTGAATTTCTTTATCAGTTTCATTTTCATATAATTTTTTTAAACTTTTTGATATAGAAAAAATATAATCAGCGCTGTCCAGTATTTTTTTCTTTTGTGTTTGTAGTTTTTGATAAGCATCAGAATCAAAAGAAAAGTGAAAGTCAACAATATCAAAAACAATTGAAAAAGCAAAAAATCTCAAACTTAATAAATCTGCCAATTGAGGAAAAAAGATCCATAGATAACGTCTCTTTAAAGGAAATTTCAAAGAAAACCAAAGTCCTAATAAGAATTTGTATAAATGCTGATTTATTTTTTTAATAAGAGTAAATCTACTAAATGGTAAACAATTAAAAGGCTTTATCTGCCTTATGTTTTTATTTTTCTTAAATTCTTGCTGATTAAAATTAATAATATAAACTTGATTGTTTTTAGATAAACCCAGTGCTGTTTGCCAAACAAAATCACAAACTTGTTGTCCTCCAGATAAATCAGGAATTAAGATTAAAGCATTCTTTAGCATTGGTTTATTATATTATAATAACAATTCTAATGAAAAATTCAGTCTTACCAGTCAGCATTGCTATCATAACCAAAAATAGACCGATCAAGTTAAAGAGATGTTTATTAAGCTTAAAAAAACAAAGTTTTAAATTGTTCACCATCATTATTGTGGATAATGATGATAAGCAATCTGCACTTCCAATCGCCCAAGACGAATTGTTCAACAAGTTAAAAATTGAGTACCATCATTTACCCAAAAAAACTGTGCCTGCTTGCCGCAATCAAGCAATGAAATTTAATCAAAGTCCTTATCTAGCCTTTATTGATGATGATTGCGTAGCAGACAAGAACTGGCTTAAAAAAGCTCTAGAAACAATCTCTGATACAAAATCAAAATATGTCTTAGGAATTACTAAATTATTAAATACCCAAAATATTTTTGCTATTGCTCAACACGCTAGAGACAACTTTTGGAAAGAATATAATGGCCAATTATTAGATACTAAAAACCTATTGCTTGACGCTACTTTTTTCAAAAAAAAGAAATTAAAATTTGATGAAAAATGTCAAAGTTTATATTATGATTCAGCTGATTTTGATTTAGATTTTCAAGTTAAAAAAGGATGTGTTAAAGGAGCTTATACTCCAAAAATGTTAATTTATCACGAAGAAACTGATTCTTTTGCTAGATTTAAATGCCGAGCTTTTCACCGTGGGAAATTAGCCAAATACTTAAACGATAAGTGGAAACTCAACGATAATTTAGTTAATCTAAAAAACCAATTATTCTTATTATTTTTTTTACGTGCCATTAAAAATTTTGTTAAAGATTATCAAAAATATAAAGAACATATAGAATGTAATTCTTTTTTTAAAAAAATTTTTGCTACTTGCTTGATTAAAAACTTTGAAAGACACTACTTATTAGGTTATGTGGCAAAAAATTAAAAAATCAACTGATTTGCTTGCGGTCTTATCCTGTTTGCTGTTTTTATTAGTTACTAGCCTGTTACCTAATGTAAAAAGTTTTTTTGCCCTATCTTTTGTATTTTTATTTTTTTTAACTTGGCGCTACTCTTTTAGTAAAGCAATCATTTATGTCGCACCTATATTAACTACTCTTTGGATAGGTCAATCCCATTCGACTCTAGTTGTTCCTGCAAAAGCCATAGTTGTTCATCAATATTTTGAAGGTCGACACTTATCTTGGACTTTTACTCCTTACTTAATGATTGCCACTGTTGCTCTACTTCTAATTCCATTTTGGCAAAGAATATACAAAAACAAAGTGAAATTGTTAATTCATGAGAAATTAATAATTATTGTAGCTGCTAGTGGATTTTTATCTGCTATTTATGGGGCCGTATTATTAGAAATTAGCCTTTTTTTTGTTTTTAATAGTTTTTTATCAGTGATTTGGGCCTATTATTTGATCTTATTAAAAAATAATTTAAATAAAAAAGAGTTTTATAGATTGCTCACTACTTTTTTATTTATATGGCTCATTTTAGTCAACTACGAAAGTATTCTTGTCTTAGCACAAGTATTATTTAAACGACCAATTGGCTTAATCGTAGAAACTACAAAAACGGCTCCAATTTTTGGCCTAGGAGCAGACGAGGGCTCGGGTGGATTTAGACCTTTCGGCCTAGCCTATCACCCCAATGGCTTAGCTAATAAACATCTCATTTACATATTCTTATTGGCTTTTATTAAATTTTATTTAAAAAAGCTAGCAGCTCCCTTTAAAGACTTTGTTAATTGGACAATCTTAGGTTCAATAGTTGTTATATTTCTTTCTTTGAGTAGAGCCGCTTATTTAGCTTTGATAATCAGCGCTCTATTTGTTTGTTTCAGACACCCAAAATTTTTTAATGATCAATTTTCAAATTGGAAAAAAAAGTTAACTAAGACTAGTAGGGCCCATAGGTTTTTATTTTTATTGATTGCACTTTTTCTATTTAGCAAATTTAGTAGTCGCTTACTTAATTCAATCTATAGTTTTAGTGATTGGGGAGGTTTCAGCACTAGATTAATACAATATCAAGAAGCTTGGGAAATATTTAAGAAAAGTCCATTTCTAGGTATTGGCGATCAAATGTTTGTTCCCATTGCTTACCAACTTTTTCCAAAGGGAGTTGTTAGCTACTTTCCAGAGAATGTTCATCAGGGTTTCTTGCTGTTTATGATAGAAAGAGGTATTTTTGGTTTATTAGTATATTTATTGTTTTTTTATTACTTTTTAAAACATCTAATAAAATTGGATGCTATTAGCAGCATCAATAAAACAATGTTATACTCTGGAATAATAGGAAGTTTTATAATAATGCTTTTTCATCCAGAAAGAAATTTATTAAATACTTTATTCCTAATTGGAGTCTCATTAACACACTATGAAAAAAAAACTATTTAAAAAAAACAACAAAAATAAACATAAAATCTTTGATCTAATAGCTCTATTTGCTATCTTCTTTATTACAGCCAGTATTTATTTTTTATTCAGTAGAAAAACAGAGTACTTATATATCACCATTAGACTTTTTAATCATGAATATCCTGAAAACTACATTGATACTAATCAGCCAAAAGCATGGTACGTAGAACAAATCATTCCAGGAAAATCACAAAAAAATCAATTAGGTGAAACTCTGATAGAAATTGCTGATGTTTATAGCTACCCCAATGCTTATGTTTTTAATGATGTTTATGTTACTTTAAAGATTAAGGCTCTTCAAAATAAGGTAACTAAACAATATCTTTACGAGGGCATTCCACTACTAATACATGACGTTAGATCTTTTAAAGTAAAAGATTTGCTTATTAGTGGAGAAATTATTGATCTTTTTGAAAAGAAAAGAGATTTAAAAAGTTTTAAATTGGTTTTAAAAATCAAAGAAAATGAAGCAAAGGTTGATTACGTAAATAACAGTCAAGTGTTGATTAAGGGAATAGACAATCACATTGCCGATCTTCTAAAAAAAGGTATCACAGTAAAAGATAGTGAAAATACCAATTTGGTAGAAGTCACTAAGGTAGAAAAAAAGCCTGGAGAAAGAGAGCTTACAAGTACAAGCGGTATTGTAAAAATCATAGATCCAGAAAGAACCCAAGTCTATCTACATGTGAATCTATTAGCTGAGAATATTAATGATTATTATTTTTATCGTAAAAAGGAAAGCTTGTTGGTCGGTGAAAACTTGTGGTTAAATTTTGATCAGGTAAGTGTTCTCGGTGAAATTATATCAGTTGAAGAAAATTGATGTCTGTTACTAGAAACACTTTTCTATGAAGAAATTGCCTAAAATTTCTATTGTCACTCCATCTTACAATCAAGGAGAATTTATTGAAGAAACAATTCAATCAGTTTTAAATCAAGATTATCCCAATTTTGAATATCTAATAATAGATGGGGGTTCAAGTGATCAAAGTTTGGAAATTATCAAAAAATATCAAAAAAAAATTGATTATTTTGAGAGCAAAAAAGATCGAGGACAATCTCATGCCATTAACAAGGGTTTTGCACAAACTAACGGTGAAATTATGGCTTGGATTAATAGTGACGACATTATTAAACCAGGCACCTTCAAGCTAGTAGCTAGCATTTTTGCAAAATTTCCAGAAATAGATTGGCTAACAAGTTTGCCATCTACCATAAACGAAACTGGACACCTCATATATTTAGCTAGAAAACCTCTGTACATAAGGTCTTTAATTAAAAAAGGATTATATACCAGAAAACTATTGGGTTTTATTATGCAAGAGGGAACTTTTTGGCGAAGATCACTATGGGAAAAAACTGGAGGTAAATTAGATGAAGTGCCTTATTCAATGGACATGAAGCTTTGGCAAAAATTTGCACAACACAGTCAACTCTATTGTGTTGATGCCTGTTTGGCCTCATATCGACTCAATCCTAATCGAAAAAACAATGATCAACACCGAAAATATTACGCCGAAATAAACGATAAAACACCAATTGTCTTAGCAACAATAATTAAAGTTATATGGAGACAGATAACAAAACTTGTTCACTTATGTAAGTTAAGTCCAAGCATATATTTCAATCAAGAAAAAAATATTTGGTTTTTTAGAAAAAACCTATTTAATGTAAAAAGCTTCAAGCTCTTGAGCAATAGTGCGCCAAGATAGTTTATCAGCTAATATCCTAGCATTTTTACCCAGCTGTCTTAATTTGCTTACTTGTTTAAGACTTTTATTTATCGCAGAAGCAAACTCTTTTGGTGTCTCTGGAGCTAAAATTCCAACTTTTTCCTGAGTCAATAATTTCTTAACTTCGCCGGTTGGATTAGCAATCGTGGGTCTGCCAACTGCCAAATAATCTCCCAGTTTATTGGGAAATTTACCTCTATTAATTTCTTTATCTGCAAAAGGTAAAAGCATTAAATCGCCAGCCGACAAATATAAACTTAGCAAATCTCTATCAACAACTCCTTGATATATAACCTTATTGTTTAAACTCTTATGAACGTTTATTTCTTTCTCGAAAGCTGGTATTGGAGGACCCAACAACATTAATAGCACATCTTTCCTTAAATGGTTTAACTCTATAAAAGTTTTAGCCAATAACTCTTCATCATAAGTACCAACATATAAATAAACTAGTATTTTTTTTGTTTGACTCAAACCCAGTTTGCGTCTCGCAAGAAATTTAGACATCGTCTTAATGCCTTGAATATTAGCTCCAACACCTAGAAAAAATACATTGTTCTTTTTTTTTCTAATTAATTTAGCTTTTTTAACTAAATCATCACTAATTACTGTAACAGCAAAAGCTAAACGAATAAAAAGACGCTCAGTATAATGATCAAAATTCACTGTTAAAAAACTAAAAGGTCCATAACGACGATCTGCTATACCTCCTCTTCCCCAGAGGTCAGCCCAATCCAAAAACCACTTTGTTTTTGGAAAAAAGCGAGACTTAATCAAAGCAGGAATAGTCGCTGCTGGCCGATGATTAAAACTTTGAATAACATCACATTTTGAAAAGAAAATAGCCAAACTTCTAAAACAAATATCAAAAATGTCATTTCCCCCTTTTCGAAAACGATAAGGCATTAAGCCTATTGATTCTACAACCTTTACACCCTTTTCATAACTTACTTTTGGTAAGAAACTAATTTTTTTAGCACTAGTCCACAAAGTCACTTGATGTTCTAGCTCAGTTAATCCCTGCGCTAAAGACAAGGAACGCAAATAACTTCCACCAATTTCTTTAGCCTCATAGGTTGAAAAAATTATATCCATTGATTTTTTTAATAATTTCTAACAGTGAAGTTTAATAAATCTAAACCTCAAAAGAGTAAAAGCTCTAATAAATAAAATGTTGATTATCTGGTATATTATGTCATAAATTGATCGAAATTAAATACTGGTTGCTATTAGTGTTTTTTATTTGTATTTTGTATTTAATCTACACCGCTAGTTTTTAACCAAATATGTCAAAAACAGAAAACATCAAAAAAATCCTCTACAACAACAAAGAAATTGCTTATATTGTGAGGGCACAGTTTCCAATTGATAATTTGGATTTTTTTTCAAAAAAGGAAGATTATTTGCAAGTTGGTTATCATAAAAAGCCCAAAGGTGCTAAATTAAAAGCTCATTACCATTGCTTTCAAAAATGTTCTGTGGATAGCTTGCAGGAGGTTTTTTACATTGTTAAGGGAAAAGTTAAAGTAAATTTCTACAACAAGCAAGGGAAATTATTTCAAACTGAAATTTTAAAAAAGGGGGATATTTTATTTCAAAGATCTTTGGGTCATAGCTTCGAACTGTTAACACAAGCTGAAATATTTGAAGTCAAACAAGGACCTTTTCTCGGTTCAGTGCAAAAAAAATATTATAGCCTCTAATACAAAAATATTATATCAATGTCAACGTCAACAGAATTATCTCTCATTATCGCAACAAAAAATCGTCAAAAACAATTAACTAATTGTCTACAGGCTTTAAATAATGGCAATTTTAATAATTTTGAATTAATTATTGTAGATCAAAGTTGCTCAAAAAAGATGAGCCATGCCTTAAAAAAAGAAATTAAAAAAATAAAAAATTGTCGCTATATTTATACAAGTAATGAAGGTAAATCTAAAGCCTTAAATCTCGCAATTAAACTAAGCACCACTCCAATAATTGCTTTTACTGATGATGACTGTTTACCAAGCTTCAATTGGCTAAAAAATATTAAATCAACCCTGCAAAATGACAAAAAAATAGTCGCTGTCTTTGGTAAAACATTGCCTTACAAAAAAAATATTAATAACGGTTTGGTTTGCCCAGCAGTTTTTTTAAAAAATCAAAAAAGATATATTAGTAAACCATGTAAACATTGGGAAAACATAGGTTTTGGCAACAACATGGCTTGGAAAAGCAGTTTTTTTAAAAAACATGGAGGTTTTAAAGAATGGCTGGGACCTGGAACAAGAACCAAAAGTGCTGAAGATGCAGAAATAGCACTGAGAGCTCTGATAAACAAAAAAACTATACTTTATGAACCCAAGATAATTTTGCACCACAATAGGTGGCTAACAAAAAAGGAGCATCAAAAATTAAAGTTATCTTATCTTGGCGGAGAAATTGCTTGTTATAGTTATATTGGTAAATTTGACCATCAATTAAGCAAGCAAGTATTGAATGAAAATCTTAAATATGTTTATTCAGATTTTAAAAATATTTTTAATTTTTGTCATTATAAAACTGTAAAGGAAAACTTTTTAAAATTCAGTAAAAAAACTTATGAAATTGTTAAAGGTTTAACTATAGCAAACTATCATTCAACAAAAGAACAATTTCAATAATGATTAATATTGGTTTCTATACAAAATACCATACAGGATCTCTAAAAAACAATAACTATGTTGTTGGAGATGAGTTGTATGCAGAATCACTATGTAAAAGAATTAATAAACCTAATAAGATTCGTGCAAGATTATATTCTGCCATCAATCTACCCTTAAAAAAGATTGATTTGATGATCTATCTGGACGAAACGCCTTTAAACAAAAATTGGGCAAAAAAACACGTTCTCTATTTGCAAGATCCTTATCAAGAAAAATCTGAAAAGATTTTGTTTAAAATTAGCAAATATAAATACGATGCCTATATATTTGTTTCAAAAAAATTGTATGAATCATACAAAACTAAATTAAAAAATAAAAAAGTATTTTATTTCCCTTTTTGTGTAGATACAGAAATATTTTTCCCTGAGAAAAAAGTAAAAAAGAATTCTTATGATGTCGTTTATGTTGGGAATAATATTAAAAATAAAGAACATACAGAAAAATATCTGCTTCCACCATTAAAATTCAAGTTTGGATTATTTGGAGGCTGGAATCAAGCCAACTCTAAAGAAATTATAAAAAAAGAAGAATCAAAACAGTTAAAAGTATATAAAAAAATTAAAATAAGTATTAAAAATTTTGCTTCAGATAAACGTAATTTTAAAGCTGTGCTGATATATTTAAAAAATAAATTCAGACATCTAAAAAAGATAGCCAATAATTTCATTTTAAAAATAGAAGACAAAAAACAAAAATTAGAAATTGAAATAAATAATTTAAAAGTCAGAATAATTGCAAACATTTATAGTTATACCTACTATGACAGTTCAATTTTTTCTCAAATATCCAGAGGAAAAATATCACAAGCTCATGTAAGAAGTCTATATAATTCAAGTAAAATTTGTTTGAATTTTACAGCCCTAGATCATTTAAGATTGAATGTTGTTACTCTTAGAACATTGGAAGCGTTAGCTTGCAAGGGATTTGTGATTACCGATGCAAGATTTATTAATAAAAAACACTCTCTGCACAACAAACTAATAGTCAGTAGTGGCAACAGAGATCTAGAAAAAAAAATATCTTTTTATTTAAAGAATCCAGATTTAAAAGAAAAAATAATAGAAAAAGGTTACAAGTATGTGACTGAACAAGCTAATATGGACATCGAAATCAAAAAACTAGTTAATATAGTCAATTCATTATTGAAATAAAATTAGTTTTCAGTTAGTGATTCTCTTAAATATTTGTCATAAGATGAGCTTAGTTGAGAGTAAAATTTATCAGTAACCTTCATTGTTAAATTCTCAAAATAAAGTGGACTCTCACTTATTATTGGCTCTATCTCAACTTCTAAACTCAATACTTTGTAGTTATTTATAACAAAGCTATATTTGCTTTCAATTTTTTTATCTACAAAATGAAGGATTTGATTTTTAGTACTGTTTAAATCACTATCAAAGACTAGTAAATCAAAAAAATCCATCAACATTGTTGCTGGAGTCGGGTTAATGTTTACATTTTTATAGAGAAATATTTTATTCTTTTTCAAAGACTCCCGTTTAACATAGCTAATAAAACTACTTTTTAAACCTATGACAGAAGACGTTCTAATAATTGTCCAAGGAACATCCTGGCTAATTAAATAGTCTTCTGCCAAAGACTTAGTCTTGCCGTAAATAGTTCTTGGATTTTTTTTATCATACTCTTTATATAAACCTTTTTTTCCATCAAAAACATAATTAGATGATATATATATAACCCTAGCTTTATTATTAAAGCATTTTAATGATTCAACAATGTTAATTGTTTGTTGAACGTTGTTTTGATAAGCCAACGAATAATCATTTTCACACTTTACTAAATCTTTAACACCATGACTCAAAATAATAAAATCAATATCTGTATGTTTTTTTAAAAAGTTTTTTATATTATCAGGACTATTGGCATCTAAATAATAAGTGCCAGGAACGTAGTTTTTGTAATAAGTACCTATCACCTTTGTTTTTTTTGCCAAAGAAAAATGTAGTGCTGAACCGATAAATCCTGAAGCCCCAACAATTAAAATTTTCATAACTGAAAATACTAGTTTGAATTATTTTTATTAAAATATTTCATTATTGTATTTAAGTGCCCATCATATAAACGATAATCGTCTAATTTATCAGAATCAACTTTGTCCTTAATTTCTTCAAACAGTTTAGTTCCGGGAAAAGGCGCACAAACAGATACTTGAATTTGTCTATATTTATCACCAAATTCTTTAAATCCTAGACCTTGTAATTTTTTCATATCAGATTGATGCATTTGATTTGTCTGACCTGGTAAATCTTTCATCATGAATATTCTCAACATTAATTTAGGATACTTATCACTCAATCTTTTTATTTTCTTGTAAAGATTCTGATCGACCAATCCCTTATCTACTCTTTTACTAACTTTTTTATTAAAAGTCTCCAAACCAAACCTCATGCCAACACAGCCACAAGCAACCATTTTGTCAATCAACCAATCAGGAGAACAATCTAGTCTCCCCATCATCGTCCATGGTAAATTAATTTCTTTTAATAGGTCGCATAATTCACTTATGCGTTCATTGCCAATATTAAAAGTGTCATCATCAAAAAAAATACTTTTAAATTTATATTTTTTTACACAATGCTTAATTTCTTCGGCAATTCTCTTAGGGTCTCTCAGTGTGAACTTATGAAAATACATGGTTTGAGTCCAAAGACAAAACGAACATTTGAAGGGACAACCCTTGCTCCCATAAATTTGCAGTTGAGGCTTGGGGGTTGGCATCGTAGGATCGTAATACTTTATTGACTCTGGATAGTCTCTGTATGGAAAAGGCAATGCATCCAAGTCACTTATAATTTCTGATTTATAAACACCCTTTTGTTTCTTGACTGCCATTTTAAAAGATGATTTTATATATTCTCCTGGCAACAAATAGCTGATAAAAGGATATTTATTTTGCATACTTTGAGCATAATAAGTTACATAAGAGCCAGCTATTCCTACCTCGCTAAAGCTACTAATTTTTTTAGCCAACCACATATCAATGTCCAAAGAAATCATAGAGGTTTCCATGACAACAATATCTGCTTTTTCCTTTTTTATTTTTTTGAGAAAGTTAGAATAAGAGTAGTCTTCTTCAGCGATAGAATCAATTAATTTTGATTCTATTCCTTTTGAAATCAAATATGAAGTTGCATAAGCCATCATAAATGGATAGTGAATTGGTTCTAGGGGCTGATCCCAAGTCCACGGCCATCTAGACCCAGCTCTTACACCAAATCTAACCGTAGGATCTCTAAATTTATTCCAAATTTTTAATAATTGAGGGATGTTCCTATATATCTTGTGAAATCTCGGTCCATCCACCTTGAAGTTATTGGATGCGTTTGAATTTTCTGACCTATAAAATGGTGGATTAACAAAAATAACCTTTGTTTTCATAATTTATATCGAAAAATAATTCCCATGCCTTTATTGTAGAATAATTGCACATAGTATATCATTACCTGAACCCTGCTGGTAAAAGATTAGTCTATTATTTACTTATAAAAACTAAAACTTAAAACACAACAACTTATGATCAAACATCGTTTAAAAAGATACATTGTCAATACTGCCATATTTGTCAATGTATTAATTATTTCTTTTAAGAAAAATTCTAAAAATAAATTAATAAAAAACACCGCTGCTTTTATTACTGTTGGCAATCAATACATATATTTAGGAATTTTGAGTGCAATTAGTTTTAAAAAATTCGTGAAAAATGTCAAAATCATTTTCGTCAATGACGGATCACTTACAAAGTTTCACAAAAAGCTTATAAAATTAATGGGTTCTGAATTTGAATTATTAGAAAAACTTAATTCCCAAACACTAACGCTGCTTAAAAAACATTCAATTGCAGAGGAGATGTATCAAAAAACCTGGGCAGGAAAAAAATTATTCACTCCAATTTTATCTCAATACAAGAAAATCATTGTTATAGATGCCGACTGTTTATTTTTTTCTTCTCCTAAAAAAATTATCGACTGGGTAAATGATAAAGATGCAAAAAATTTATTTTCATTGTACTTGCAGGATTACTTGAACTTTAAAGTAATTTCACCGATTGAGGCACAAAAGTATTTAAAAATGAAAAACCTACCTCAGCAATTAAATAGTGGCTTGCTATGCATAAATAGAGAATCAGTAAATCCTCAGCGAACCCTTAAAAACTTAAATCACTGGTTAGAAAACATTGGTAATGCCTTGTATGAAAGAATAATTAGAGACTACTACAGAGGCGTAGAATTTTTATATCAGATTCACTTAGTAGAACAAACAGTGTATTGCCTGTATTTGAGTCAAAAAAAACCAAAAGCATTGGATAAAAGTTACTCCTTATTGAAAACTAAGAATGAAAAAATTACTTTTATTCACTTTACTCCCGATTCCTCAACCAAGGATATTGAATATGGCTACTTGTTTCTTTCGCTGAAAAAATCAATATTAAAGTTAAATTTTAACCAGAACTGGTATAAATTTTATAAAATTACAGATTTTATTAGTGTTTTAAAAAAAAGTGGATTTAGAAAAAAGGAGGTTTTCTTTTTATCAGCTTATAAGGTTTTAATAAACGATTAAAAAATAAAACAATTATTTAGACAAACTTATAATCTTCGACATGTGTTTGTTTAGTATCTCCAACCACTGACTGGCCATCAACACTGTAATTTCTTCATCAAACATTTTTAATAAAACGTTCCAAACTTTTTCTCGAAATTTTTCATCTCCTGCATTGATTACCTCATCAAGAAGTAATATTTCCGGATTAGAATGAATTGCCACACTAAAACCCAATCTCAACTTCATGCCACTAGAGTAGGTGTACAAAGGTGCGGTAATAAAATCACCAATACCAGCAAAATCAACAATCTTATTAAATTTTTCTTTTATTTCATTTTTTTCCATACCAATAATTAAGCCGTTTAAAAAGATGTTTTCCTGTCCAGTTAGATCAGGATGAAAACCAGCTTCCAAGTCTATTAAAGAAACAGTTCGTCCTTTAGTTTTTATTTTGCCCTCAGTAGGAGCACTAATACCAGCAATAATCTTCAATATCGTAGTCTTCCCAATTCCATTAGGTCCATAAAGGCCAACTTTTTCCCCTTTATAAATTTTTAAGTCAACGTTCTTTAATGCCCAATATTCTTGTTTTTTTTGAAAATGTAATATTCTACTAACATCCTCTACAAGAGTTGGTTTTTCGTGAGTAATGGTATATTTCTTTCCAATATTAGATAAAGAAATAGCAACCTCATTGCTTACTTTGCGTTTTTTTATTGTCTTTTCTTGTAAAACAGTCATATTTTTCCAAAATTACAACCAATCATCAAAATTTTTACTTTCTCTGCTAAAAATTCGTAAACCAAAATAAAAAAAACAGAAAATTACTCCAACCGTCATCCAAATAAAGCTGGTTATTGTAATCGGTAGACCCATCAATGCGTGATGAAACAATTCAATTATAGCAGTCATCGGATTTAAATAAAAAATCGGCCACAAAAATTCTGGCAATAAATTTAATGTGTAAATCACTGGTGTGGCATAAAACCACAGCATTACTGTTAATTGAACAATAAAATTTATGTCACGAAATCTGACATTAAGAGATGAGGTAATTAAGGATAAACCAGTGGTAAAAACTATTAATAGTAACATCGCCGGTAAAAGCCATAACATTCTTAACATGTAAAAAATTATTTGTACAAAACCGTAACTTTCAATCAATAATTTATCACCAATTAAAGCTACCAAAAGCAGAGATAAAGCTACCAAAAAATGAAAAAAGTTGGAAAAAATAATTGATAAAACAATTCCTTCTCTAGGAAATTTAGCTTTTTTAATTAAATTTCTTTCATAAAAAAAAGCTGGTGTTGTTTTAGTTAAACTCTGAGACAAAAAATTCCAAGGCAACAATCCTGCAAATAAAAATAGAAAATAATTGTCAACTCGGATTGGAACAAAAAACTGAAAAACAAAACCCAAGACCAACATCTGTAAAAGAGGATTTAATATTATCCATAGAAAACCGAAAGTAGCTCGTTTATAACGTGCTTTAATTTCTTTTTGTGTCATTGCCGATAAAAAATCTAACCAATAACACTGTTTTTTACTAAATTTCATTCTATTTTCTAAAAAATCATTTCCTTTTAAAACATTCAAATGATAACATAAAAAAACATTAAGACTATCTTTAATTAAATTTTTCGATAGAATGATTAAATATTATTTTAGATAATCTTTAAGATGAGAAAAATTAATTTCCTTCATCCTAGTTTCAACAAACAATCTAAAAGAACAGTTGACCTAGTCTTAGTAATAATACTTATAATAATTTTATTACCAATATCTATCATCACTTGGCCATTTTTATTATGGAAAATTGGTCGTCCCATTATTTTTAAACAAAAAAGAATGGGCCAATATAAAAAAACTTTTACCGTTTATAAATTACGCACTATGGTTAAAAATGCTGAATCACTTCGCTCTAAAAACCACCAACAACTTGTTGACTTAAACTATGCCCCAACACCAATGTTTAAAATTGGTGACGACCCTCGCTTTTTGAAAATTGGCAAGTTTTTATCTCATAGCGGACTTGATGAACTTCCTCAATTAATTAACGTCTTAAAAGGTCAAATGGCTTTAGTCGGTCCTAGACCACTACCCGTCAATGAAGCTAATGCTTTAAAAAAAATTGATCCTAATTGGTGCTTGTGGAGACATCAAGTAAAACCAGGTCTTTTTTCTTTGTGGGTGCTAGATAATGAAAGGCACACAAGCTTACAAGCTTGGAAAAAACTTGAACAAGATACTCTTTCTTTAAATTTAAGGCAACAATATTTTTTAATTTTTCAAATAATTTGGTATCAATTGTTAAAAATGATTTAAATTTATTAAATTTTATCAGCAATTTGCCTTTAATAGATCAAAATATATCGAGATTTGTTTTTCTGCTTGCCAAGTATTGCCTCAGTGTATTAAACTAGAGTGTAAGTAGTTTTATTACATATAATAATCTATGTCTGACTTAAGTAAATATTTACCAAATAAATACCAACAAAAACCTCATGAGAATCAAGCTAGCAAGCCTAGCGAGCCTCCGATGGTTAGACCTAACGGGCCTTCAACAACAAATGCCTCTACTAATAACCCAATTCTTCAAACAAATCCAGTAAATACATCTCAATCAGGTAACAACAGTGGTAAAAGTAAAGCACCTACAAAAAACAAGCAAAAAAAAACACCTAAACAAAAGAAAACAATCTTGCTAGGTATTTTACTTTTATTACTGGTAATTGGCACCTTAACTTCTTTATTTTTAATTAAAAGAGCTCAAGACCTGAGACAACAAGCTGCCTATCAGGACATCATCTGTACCTCTAGTCAGATTAGTAGTTGTTCTAACAAAGGAGGTTCTTATTGTAAGGATTGGTATCTTTTGTATACCAAGTGCTATACTCACGATTGTTGGATTACTACTAATTGTGGTGGAAATGGTGGCCCAAGAACTTGTATTAGTACTGGAGGAGGTGGAGATTATTGTCAAAGTTCTCCTCAACCCACAGCCAAACCCAGCACTGAGCCTACCACCAAACCCACCACTGGACCCACCACTGGGCCAACATCCGAGCCAACCACTGAACCCACCATCGAACCAACTACTGAACCTACCACTGAACCTACCACTGAACCTACCACTGAACCTACAATCGAACCAACTACTAAGCCTACCACCGGACCAACCACTGGGCCAACATCCGAGCCAACCACCGGCCCAACCACTGAACCCACAGCCACTACTAGTCCCACGTCAAGTATCCAGCCAACTAACAAACCAGAAGAACCAACTCCAGTCGTAACTAGAGTAATTACCACTGTTGGCTGTAATGAAAGTTGCAATGAAAACGCTGATTGTGCCAATATTAGCCATATTTGCTATGAAGGCTTTTGTCGTCTAGATGTCTACCCAACTGATGTTAACTGTCGCTTGCCAGATGGTGGTACTATCATTGAGCGAGCAGTAGAAATTCCAACTGAAACAGGTTTTGCTGATTGGTTTAATTTCATTAAAATTGGTTTGGGTGCGCTAGGACTTGGAACCTTATTGTTACTTCTATTTTAGTTAATTCTAGAATGGAATATAAAAAATTACTCTTGCTAAAGCCTCAAAAAATAGAGTATGCTTATCTAAAGATAATACTTGTAATGCCTTATTCATAGTCTTTTTATGACTGACACTAGCAATCGTTTTTCACCAGTTCACAATGAAACAATACCGAGTCAGCCTGATAAGCTAGAATCTAATACTTTTTTCCTGAATAGACGTAATAATTTTGATAAGAAAAATGAAGTTAAAACAGAAAAAACCCCACCTAATCTGATTAGTAAAGATTCTGGCTCTAAAAATCCACAAGACAACTTGACTAAAAATAAAACCAATATACTAGCAATTGTCTTGCTTTTCTTCCTACTGGCTAGTAGTGCTGCGGGTTTAATTTTAATGAAACAGCGTCAAGACACCAGACAACAAGCTTATAGTTCTGGTTTTAGCTGTAATTCCTATCATTATGGAAGTTCTTGTCGAAATACTTCAGGTACTTGGGAGGGTAAATGTGTGCTCATCAACTGTCCAAAAGGTATTCTAGTTCCTGGAAAATGCTCTGAGTCTGACCCTAGTTCTTATTGGGAGTTTGGAAACTGTAGTACCCTACTGAATAAAGCCAGAAGCTCAAACTACCCTCAATGCTGGCAAATTGATGCTGTTAACAACTCAAACACCTACTGCAATGTTAACTCGAGCTGTCAGCATTATGAAACTTCGCTAAGAGAGTGTGGCAATACGCCTCAACCAACTAACACTCCACGTCCTCCAACACCAACACCCACCACTGGACCCACTCCAACTACCGGTCCCACTCCAACCACTGGACCAACACCCACTACTGGACCAACACCCACTCCTGTTCCAATGTGTCGCAAAGTTGAAATTCTAGATCAAAATAATCAAGTTTTAACCGGAGATGCAGATCAAGAATTTATACCTGGAGTTAGCATTATTAGGTTTAGATGTTCTGGTAAACTAGCATCTAGCGGAAATCCTGATGACTTAATTGAGCGCTTTGATTTTGCTGTCTTAGAACCAAACGGAGAAGTAGTCTTTCTTGAAGAAAGACTTAGTATTGCCAATACTTCTGCGGATTATTTAATTAAAGAAGGTGGGGATTTTATTGCTGAATGTCGCTTATGTACAGGCTTAGATTCTTGCCAAGAATGGACCAACCCAGAAATTAAAGAGGCAAGCTTGGAATAAAAAATAAGAAAATGGACAAAAACAATAATTACCAACCAGTCAAATATGCAAAAGCACCGAGTGCTGGTGATTCTAAAACAAAAAAGAGCAAAAACCCACTTAAAACTGTACTATTGTTTTTTACTCTGCTACTTTTTATCGTGGGATCAGCTAGTGTTATTTTGATTAGTCGCAAACAAGAGTTAGAACCAGGACCAGTAGCTCCCAACGTCCCACAATCTCAACCAGAAGCATATATTCCTGTAGAAGAATCTTGTGTCACTACCTTTAGTGTTCCTTTAAACTTAAGCTGTGCCGAAAGTGGCTGCGCTGATGATAATGATTGTCAAGAAGATTATGTTTGTATACAAGGCGCTCCAAATGAAGGAGTGGCCATTGCAGTTGGTATTTGTGGCTTAGCTTCACAAACTGATGAGTGCCGTAATCAGCGTGATTATGACTCTTGCTGTGTGGAGCCAACAATTAGCATTACTCCCTCTCCCACTCCTAGTGTTGAGCCAACTACCACGCCAACCCCATCTTTAACACTCACTCCAACTCCAGAACCAACAGGAACTCCCAGCCCAACTCAAACTCCAGAACCTACTCCCACCGATAAGCCAGTTGCCACTCCAACACCTACTACGGTAACTACTCCTCCCAAAGAAGAGCCAACTCCTGTTTTAACTCAAGTAATTACCACTGTTGGTTGTAATGAAAGTTGTAGTGAAAATACTGACTGCGACAATGTCAGTCACATTTGTTATGAGGGACTATGTCGTCTTGATGTTAATCCAACTGATGTTAACTGTCGCTTGCCAGATGGTAATAATGTTATTGAGAGACCAGCCCTTGTGCCAACCGAATCAGGATTTGCCGATTGGTTTAATTACCTAAAAGCTGGACTCGGTGTTCTTGGCTTTGGCGCACTGCTACTACTACTTTTGTAAAGTTAGTTTTCCTTGGTTTTTTGCTATAATGCATTTCAAGCGCGTGTGTAGCTCAATTGGTTAGAGCACCAAGCTTATACCTTGGCGGTTCTAGGTTCAAGTCCTAGCACACGCACCCTATGATCAAACTAATTATTAAACTAATAAAATTATTGATTATTATTTTAATCTTATTGGCCTTAAGCGCATTTGCTTACCAAAAAGGCTTGCTCAAAAACCATCCACTTCAAGCTCAAATTGAAAAGTTTCAATCAGGCAAAATCCAGAATTGGCAAGATTTTATAAATTCTTTTCAAAATCAAGAAGAATTAAATTTACAATTAAATAAATTAAGTGGTGACGCAGGAGAACAAATTAAAATAAGTGCACAAAAAGCTCTAGAAGCTGGAAAAGTCGCTCAAGAATTTGTTTCAGAATCCATCCAAACAAACGAATTAGAAGAAAAGAAACTTGGTGAAAAAGCTTTTGAATATGGTCAATATATTTACTGCAAAGCAGTGGTAGATGATTGGCAACAGAAATCTGTTGAAAAAAATTTAGAAAAAGAAAAATCTAGTTTAGATGAAGATAAAACAACAATTAATGAATAGTAGTACCAACACAGTCTTGACCACTGAGTGCCCAAAATAAATTGTCTTTCATCATTCCAGAAATTATTACTGACTCAATCCCTTTTTTTGCTAAATCCAGCGACTTCTCAATTTTTAAACCCATGCCCCCAGTCACATCAAAACCTCTAGTATGGCGTAAATCTTTACTGATTTGAGGCCAAGTACTGGCTGTAATTTCTGGTACAAGCTGGCCTTGTTTATCTAAAAAACCAGCTACTTCTGTTACATGGATAATCTTGTTCACTTGCATTCCTTTTTCTAAAAAATAATCAGCTAAAAAAGCTAAGATTTTTTCTGTTGACCAGATCGTGCAACCCTGGTCACTGTCAACTAAGACGTCTCCACAAGTAATTGGCAATAAGCCTTTTTGTAAATATTGATCGATAGCATCAGCACAAAAATTCAATAATTTTCTTTTTTTCGTAACAATTGTATTGCTAGCATAAAAAGAAACCGCTGCTAACTCGTGTTTTAAAAACTCATGAACAACTAAACGATTGAGTGAAGCAGCACTATCTTGAACAATAGCCATCCCCAAAACACTTTCATCATTGATAAATCCAGCCATTGTTTTATATTGACTAGCTGGAACATGGGCAAAACTACCCTGACCATGACCAATTATTAGTAATTGATCAGGTTTTTCTTGTCTAGCGCTAGCAATTTCACCGACCAAGCGCTTAAGAATTGATCCTCTCAAAGACATAGGAATTTCTTTATCAGTAATAATTGAACCACCGAGCTTAATTAAAGTAAGATTTTTTTTCATTTATATTTTCTAATTAATTTCTACTTGTTGGGGTAATAATCTTGCCAACTCTTCTTGAGGAATTTTACCTTCTTCTGCCAAAAATAATAAAGCTGCTGGTAAAAAGTCTAAAACCGCCAAAGTCGCTTTTCGAAATTCTTTTTTATCCATGCTTGATAATTCCTTTGGAGAATAAAGTCGCCAGCCCTCCCTTTTAATTTTTGCTAACTCTTCTTCATTAATTAAAATTGCTAAAACAAAAACTACAAAATTATAAAGTGCTAACTCTTGATTAGAACCTTCAAGTGGTCTAATTTGTTCAATTCTAAAAGAAGACTTAGAGAAAAAATGCACCTTATCTCTTAAATCAGCCGATGATAGACCCGGCACTTCTTCTTCAATTTCTCGCAACATGCTGAAAAACAAAGCATTAACAAAAGCTGGTGGCAATTGTTTAAAACTTAAAGACTCAAGGTCTTCATTATCGTCTAGAAAATCTAATAAGAGTTCTGACTCATTTTCTACCCTACCAGTGACCGTGTTGATACCAGTTGGCCTAGTAAAAACATCTTCTTGCTTATTAAGCCGACGTTGAACTGCTAGGTTCTGGCCAAGTTTATTTTGATTTTCAGGATAAATAATTCTTTCTTTTTTTCTACTTTCATCATCTGAATGGTTACTATCAACATCGTCAAAAAATAGAAGCTTTAACCCTTTTTCTGTAGCTACAAAGGTTAAAGCGCCCACTCCTACAGCATCTGATTGAAAAACAATGTTCTCCGTCATTGAAGAACTGCAACGAGTGCAAATTGGTCGGTTTGGTGGAAATATTTTTTCACCACAAACTGGACAGACAGCAAATTTTAGCTCTCCCTCCCCATTGCCATAACGAGTTTTTTGTAAACGCCAATGTCTTGGAACCTCCATAACAATTTATTAGTCGGATTTTTTCAAGAAATCACGCAAAATTACTTAATTAGCAATTTCATAGTATGATACTTAACATGACTAAATCGATGTCCATTTTAAGTAAATATAGAACGAGTATTAGCAACTATCTTCAAAAATCTTTAGATCAAGAAAAACAGGCATTAAAAAAAATAAGCTTGGATGATGATGTCTTCGAAACTCTAAAAAACTTTGTAGTGCTGGGTAAAATGACAAGAGCTAATTTGTTCATCCTCGCTTATGAAATATTTGAACCACAAAAAAGAGAAAAAATCTTTGAAGAGATTTTATTGCCCTTGGCTAGCGCCCTTGAATTAATTCAGGCTGGATTGTTGATTCATGATGATATTATTGATCAAGATCAGCAGCGAAGAGGACAAGATTCTATCTGGCAATATTACTCTAAACAAAACCAAACTCCAAACCAACACTATGGAAAAAGCCAAGCAATTTGCTTAGGCAATATATGTTTTTTTCTAGCCAATCAATTAGTCTTGGAAAGCACTAATAATTCAGACTCACAAATTAAACTAAATAGAGAGCAGTTTTTAGGCATTCAGAATTTGATTAATCGAGAAATTAGCCAAGTAATTTTGGCTGAAATGCTTGATAGTCAGTTAGCAATGCAAGAAACATTACCTTCGCTGGAACAAATCTTAGAAATGAATCTGTACAAAACTGCTCGCTACAGTTTTTCTCTACCCCTAATACTCGCCGCAAAACTCGCCAATAAATTTAAGGACAGCAATCAACTTAGTGAAATTGGAGAAAAAATCGGTCTTATCTTTCAAATTAGAGACGATTATCTAGGCATTTTTGGCAATAATCAAAAGACTGGCAAACCAATCCTATCTGATGTAAAAGAAGGCAAAAAAACTATTTTTTACTATTATCTGGTTAAAGACAAAACTCTCAGAAAACAAGAAAGAGAATTACTAAACAACTGTTTTGCCAAACAAAATATTAAAGAAAATCAATATTCAGCCATTCAAAAATTATTTGAAAACCACAGCTTAAAACAAGTCAATCAACTCTTGGATCAATTAAATCTGGAAGCGCAGACCCTAATTAATCAGTTGAAAAATAAAAATTTACAAGAACTGCTTCTGGAAATTTTAGATTTTGCTCGTTCTCGTCAACACTGATTAAAGATTAAACTAAAACTTAGGGTCTTGATGCTCTTTGACCAGCAAAGTTAATAGAACACCAACTGCAGCTATCACAAATAAACTGGTCCAGGCATTGCCAAAAAAATAAAACAAGAAGAAAACCAGAGACCAAAACACAATTGCAGCCACACTACTAATCATTTGTCGATAAGTAAAATAAGAAAGACCTTCTCGACCCTTGCCCCTCACCATCCACACTCGATCAAAAAATAACCAATGAAAGCTAGACGCCACACGATCTAGGGTATTAACAATCACAATTGACCAAAAACCCACTACGAAAGACCTAATTATCCAAAAAAAGGATAAAACACTGGCTGACATCATGAAGGGTTTGCGACTTTTACGCTTATCTATTACTGATCCAACCAAGTAACTAATACCCATTGCCACTAATAAAGAAAAACTATACAGAGAGCCCACTTTAGCGCTCGTACCTAACAAAATAAAAATATACAGTGGCCAAAGACTTAACATCCCATCATTAAAATAACGACCAGCAAATGTTAAACCCAAGCGTCTAAAGCCCGGTTCACTCATCCAAGAAGCGAACTCCTCCCAAGAAATTTTATCTCTCACTTTAACGTTGTCCAATAAAATTGTAAAAATCAAACCCACCCCGATCAATAGTAAACCCATTAAAAATAAATTCCCGTATCCCAAAACAGAAATTACCAAGCCTCCTATGGCTGGCGAAATCATTGTCACTAGATTAAGTAAAAAATTAATAATACCTAAATTACTACCCATTTTGTGATGATTACTGTTGCGACTCAAAGAATAATGATAACTATTCCAAAAATAATTTATTTGAAAACCATCTATCATTACTGCCAAAAATATCCAATAAGGATTGCTTTGTGATAAAAATAAAAAAGCTACAAACAAGGCATATGAAATATGCCCCATAATAAAGGCGTGTTTAGTTCCCAACTTAATAGTCTGCTGAGCTACCCAAATAGCAGAGATAAAAGCTACTAGACGTGAGAGAAGGTGCAAAATGGCTATATTAAAAATACCTATCTGCAAAGCAGTTAATACATTCTGTCCACGCTGATTTAAAGCCCAATTAATTTGATCCCAAAAAGGTAAGTGTAAATTAAAAAAGTAAATTGGTAAAAAAAACATTACCAATTTATTGACTAATTCACGAAATAAACGAATTACATAAAGATGTTTTAAGTTCTGGTTTTTCTGGAAAGATAACTTGGGCAGCTTCATCGATAGTTAAGTATAATCTAGCTAGAGCAAATCCTGCAAAAGCACTTTTACTGTTTTATAAAAAATTTGACGCTCAGGTTGTGGCATAGTTTGCAAGACATAGTCTGCCGGAGGAATATTTCTCAGGCCTTGTCTAGAGTCCACGCCCAAGCGCAAATGCCAGAAATCTTTAGTTCCCAGATGTTGATAGATTGATTGTAAGCCATTGTGTTCCTTAGGCCCAACTGCTTTTTGCAACTTAAAGGTGCCTAAAGCTAAGTCTAAGTCATCATGAACTACAACTAGATCTTCCGGACCAGAAAGTGAATCTTTAAGGTCAATTTTTAAATAATTTAAAAACGCCCCTAGGGCCTGACCAGAATTATTCATAAAAGTTTGAGGCTTAAGTAAAAAAAGATCATCTCTTTTTACAGCTAATGCTGAGTTAAATTTTTTTTCAAATTTAAAAGATAAGCCCAACTCCTCAGCCATAGTATCAACAAACATAAAGCCTGCATTGTGACGAGTTTTTTGGTATTTTTCCCCAGGATTACCTAATCCCACATAAATCTTCATAAGCTCTATTCTAACATTTTATCCCTTTTAAAGTTTTTACAGTTATAATGCAAGAGATGAAAAAAAACATTGGTATTTTCAGCACCAAACAAGGTCATCAAAGCATTGCTGAAGCAATTAAAGAAAAAATTGAGCACCAAGCGGGAGATCGATATAGAGTAGAGATATTTTATATCAAACAAATTTTTGAAACAGCTTACGAATCTCTTTATCGCTTGGCACCGAGCATCTTAAAACTACCCTATGATTTATCCGTAAAAGCAATAGAAAAAGATGCAGAACTAAGCAAACTAATTTTTAATATCTTTTTTCAATACACTTATGAGCCAACCAATCGTTTTGTTAAGGATAAAAAGATCGATTTAGCAGTCAATTGTTATTTTCCCTTCATCCCCGCTCTCGAAAAAATTAAAAAAAATAAGAATATTCCATTTCTTAATATCATTACTGATCCACGAACTATTCATCCTTGGCAAATTGCTCATGAGGCTGAAGCTAATTTCTTTTTTGAAAACAAAAATTTAGCAGAATATCAAAAACTCTGTCAGGCGAAAGCCTCTGGTTGGTTTATTGGTAAAAAATTCGAAGAAAATTATCAAAAAAAAGAAGTGAGAAAAAAATTAAAAATTAAAGAGAATTTGGTTTTTTTAATCGCTTCAGGCTCCGATGGTTCAGCAGCCATATTGAAAGTTTTAGCTGCACTCATTAATTGCCCCAAACCTGTAAGGGTTTTTATTGCTTGTGGTAATAATCGTAGTCTTTACAACAATATTTTAGGTATTAAAAAAAGTTTAAACATGTTTAGTCAGTCCAAAGCTCTTATAACACCTTTGACTTTTACCAAAGACTTGCATCTTTACATGCAAGTAGCCGATTTAATTATTGGTAAAGCTGGCCCCAATAGCCTATTTGAAAGTGTGGCAACTCTTACTCCATTTTTTGCCATCACCCACATTGCTCAAGAGGCTGGTAATTTAGAAATTATTAAGGAATATAAACTGGGCTTTGTAGAAGAAAAAGCCAAAGCAGCTAATCAAAAACTACTAAACCTCATTGATAAACCTCAAAAACTTGAAAAATTCCAAATAAGTCTAAAAAAACTTAAAGAATACAATCAAAAATCAGCAAATATCTTAATTAAAGAAATTGATCAATATCTCAATAAAAATAAACTTAACGAAAATACAAAAACTATTAAGCCTGACTAATATTTTTTAATTCCTGAAGGGTAGTTGCTTGTTGCCAATCCTTGTCGCCCCTAATTTTTATCAAACGAGGGAAGCGCAGGGCCACCGTAGCAGTATGGCTCGGAGATTTGGAAATTTCATCAGCTGCAATTTCCAAGACTAATTTTGGCTCAATCCACACATCAGCTGCCAATTCTTTTTTAAAATCATATTTTGAGTTAGGCTCATGATTGCTGGTCAAGTGCTGATCTGCCAAATTCTTAACTTTGCGAAATTGCTCATCAGTTAAACCAGTACCAATCTTAGATAAAGTTTTAATTTTGCCACTGACTTCATCTAAAACACCAACTAACAGCGCCCCAATACCAAAGCTTTGTCTCTTACCTTTGCCTCGATAATAACCCATCATAATGCAGTCAAGAGTATCATTTAATTTACCTCGTTTACCCTCAGCTTCCTTGATTTTTACCCAACGCCAACCTTTACGACCAGCCACATAAGCAGATTCTGGTTTTTTCATTACTGCGCCCTCTAAACCAAGGTCTAATTGTTTTTCATGATAATTAGTTAAAACAATTGGATCACTGATAATTTGGTAATCAGTTATTTTAACCACTTGTGAGTCATTAATTGCCTTGCTGAGCTTTTTTTTACGATCAAGTAGTTGCTCATCAATTAGAGACTCATCATTCAAATACAATAAATCAAAAACATAAAAGCGAATGGGTAACTCCAAGGCTTTAGCATCAACTTCATATTTACGTTTACGAGAAATGGTTTCTTGAAAAGCAACAAACTTCCCAGAATCAGGATTAATACCGACAGCCTCACTATCTAAAATAGCTGTTTCACCCTGAAATTCTTCCAATAATTGATCTAATTCTGGAAACATCGCTGATACTTCTTCTAAATTGCGAGTATAAGCTTTATATCGGCTACCATCAGCAAAGCCAGCTTTATTGAGATGGATTTGGATACGTAAACCATCATATTTTGGTTCAGCTATAAGTTCACCCATTTTATCAATAATTTCTTGAGAACTATTCAGTCTTTGGCATAGTGCTGGCACTACTGGAATGCCCAGCTCCATTTTGTAACGACTGGCTAATTCTTTAGCATTAAGATCTTTTTCAAAAAGATATAGTTTTGCCAACAAACCAAAATCAGCTTTTTTTTGAAAAGCTTCCTCCAAAGCCGGAGACTCACTTTTGTCCCCTGTTTTTACCCATGACAATGCGTCCAACATGGTCATAGTAGAAAAACCCAAACGCATTTTCCCCAAAATAATCCGCGCTATAAACTTACCTGATAAGGGACTAACCTGACTTAATAAATCAGCCAAAAGATTGATTTTTTTATCCTGAGAACCTAGTCCTCCAACCCTGGCAATATCTTCTAGTTTTTGATGAACTTCCAAAATATTTAAATTTTTATCATTATTTAGTAATTCTGAAAAATTATCTAATGTTTGATAAAACAAATCTCCCAAGTCACCCATTTCTTTGTATTGTTTGTTTAACCTCTTAACAATTAGCTCTTGATTGTCAGCGCCAAACAAATTTTGCTCTGAAAATAGCTCTCGACCTTTATCTTTTAGAGAATTTTCATAACGAAGATAAAAATTGGCTAGAGAGCGCACCAACATTTTATTGGATAATTGAAACTCTAGAGATTGATAGCTAGGGACCAAACCTCCTTGCAATAAATAACTAGCTGGCGCGATTTCTTCTTCACCAAGCTCTTTAAAAACTTCAGCTAATAATTCTGTCATTTCCAGACGAGAACTAAGTTTTTCTAAATTGAGCAAATATTGGGTTAATCGATTAAAAAGCATAAAATTCCTTCGAACATATTATGTCAAATCAGTGAGAAAAACCAAGTCACATTCACCAAAAAAATTAATTAAGACTATAGCTAACCCCCTTGGTTACCCCATGTTTCTTAACCACACCCTTGGCAATCAAGTCCTTAAGATCTCGCAGAATAGTATCAACCGAAACATTGGGTAAGACTTTTTGGGCATCGTCAGAGGTCATAGTCCCTTGATTTTGTAGCAGTTCTAATAAAACAATTTGTCGCTCAGATAGGGCTACTTGCTGTCCAAGCTCGCGCTTGAGCTTCAAATCTTGTGAAAGCTTGGCTACTTTTAGTTTAACCTTATCAATTTCCAGCGCCAAACCATAGGCAAAATACTCCAACCAATAAGTTAAATCGTGTTTAGCATTTTGCTGAACAGATAAAAGTGCTTGATAGTAGGCGTCAACATTGCTGTCAAAATACTCTTCAATTGAAAAAAAACGCTTGAAATCATAGCCAGACTCATAAAGAGCAAGAGTAGCAAAAGCTCGAGCAGTGCGACCATTCCCCTCTACATAGGGATGGATATAGACTAGTTGATAGTGAACAATTGCTGCTCGCAAAATTGGGTGTAAGTTTTGACTCTCTTCCCCCTTTAACCAAGTGAAAAGATCGTCTAATAAAAATGGAACTTCAGCAGCTACTGGGGGACGAAAAACTACCTGTCCATCTCTTGCACCTCTGACAATAACTTGCTTATCACGCAAAACAGCAATTCTACCTTCTTCTAGTAAATTGTTCATTGTTAAGCGGTGCAATAGGTTTAGGGTTGCAAGATTGAGTAAAGAATCTTCTTGATCTTGGCTTTTTTTTAACAATGGCTGCTGGTCTATCCAAGCCAAGACATTGCGATAATTAATTACTTCTTGAATATCTCTTTCACGAGCAATTATGCCAGTCTGATCAAGCACTGATTGCACAGTATCAATTTTTTCTAAAGATAAAACCTGCCCAGCTTGAGCAGCACTTAAATCATTACCCTCAATTCTGGTGCCATAATGAACACTGCGAGCTAATGCTTCATCACGAAATTTAGCTTCCCAAGCAGGCACAAGTGGTGAATTATCAATTACTGCTTTAGCTGATTCGATCGCAGAAATATAGCTCAATAAGTTGTTGCTGATTTGAAATTGGGGCTCGTACATTAAAGTCATATTTTGGCATAGTTTGATTGCTAAAACAAGAGTTATTTTTGCAAATTATGCAAATTTATTTTAAGGAAAAGTAAAACACAGAGTTTCAAAACATAGTAGAATAAGAACATCATGTACAATCAGGAACAGACACTAGAATCTCAAAAAGCAATTAAAGAAGCTTTTCAAAAGCTGGAAATTGCTAAAGAAAATTCTCATAAAGGTCAAAACGGCAAACTACTAATTATTGGTGGTTCAGAGTTATTTCATGCTGCTAGCAAATGGAGTCTTGATGTTGCTAGCAAAATTGTTGATATGGTTTTCTACAGCTCGGTGCCTAGCAACAACACATTAATTAAACGATGGCAAAAAAGAGAATCAGATAAAAAACTTAATCAAGAAGCAAAAGCTAATTTTTGGCAAGGAATTGTTGTTAGTCGTAAAGAAATTGAGACTTATTTGAAAGAGGCTGACTGCGTTTTATTAGGACCAGGGATGGAAAGAAGTTCCTATACTGCTCAACTAAGCGATCATTTACTGAGTAAATATCCAGAGAAAAAATGGGTGATTGATGCGGGTGCCTTACAAATGATTAACCCTGACCTTTTTAATAGCAACTGTATTATTACACCACATCATCAAGAAATGGAGGTCCTGATTAAGAAAAACAACGACTTTAATCCTGAAAAATATCAGGCACTGCCCACTTGCTTGTTGAAGGGCCAAACTGATCAAATTTTTCCTGGAAAAAATTATCCGCAAGTAAAGGTAATTACAATCAGTGGAGGTAATGCTGGCATGACCAAAGGCGGTACAGGAGATGTTTTAGCTGGATTATTAGCCGCTCTCTATTGCAAAAATGAGGCTTTAGTGAGTGCTATTATTGCTAGCTATATTAATAAAAAAACTGGAGATTCCCTCTATAAAAATGTTGGTCCTTATTTTAATACTAGTGATTTAGTAGGAAAAATCCCCCAAGTATTATGGCAAGCAATTCAAGACAAAACTTGAAAAATTAGAGAAAAAAAGTAAAATGAGCAGGTTTGCTGCAAATAATTTTAAATTATTTTTAATAAACAGCAATTTAAATACAAACACAGCACAGTTAGAAAATTATGAGTCAAAAAGAAATAAAAACTTCATCTATTAATATTGATAAAACCGAGCGGGAGAACGCCAGTTTAAACACAAATCCCAAAACCAATTTAGAAATAAACATGGGTGCGTCACAAGTTATTATTAATAGATATAAAAATGTATCGTTATTAGATTTTAAAAAAATATTAGATGAAATTGATACAAACCTGTATGATAAAGATCTGGACTTCATATTAGACTTGGTTATCGCTCTGAGAGAATCAAGGACCATTTGTAAACAATTACAATCGGGTTTTAATAGTTCACTGCATCAATTTCATCATTCAAGAGCTGAATACATGGTGGGGGTTTTAGAACAATTTACTTGGTTTAATGAATTAAAAGAACAAGGCAATACCCTGACGTCTTAAAGAATAATTAAAAATTCAAAAATCATTATTTTAAGATAATTTAATTAGTTTACTAAGTTGAATGCTTTTTTCTAGTTCGTTCGCTAAATCCTCATCAGCTGTAGTCACCACAGTTTGATAATTATTTAGTAGGCCTAAAACCATTTTCTTACTATCTTCATCTAGTTCAGACATAATATCGTCCAAAAGTAAAAGCGGTTGATAATCAATCTGACTGTGCAAAAATTGCAGTTCTGCAACTTTTAGCCATAAAACTCCCAAGCGCTGCTGGCCCCGAGAACCGTAAGCTAGTAGACTCAAATCTTCAATTCCTTTTTCAGGTAGAGAAAATTTAACTAAAAAATCATCTTTGTGAGGTCCAAGCAAGCTGTGCCCAGCAGCAATTTCTCTATTTAAATACTTTGTTAAACGATCATCACTAATTAAAGAGGGTAAATATTCAATATTTAGTTCAAAGGGAAAAATTACTTCTCTAATAAAATCAATAAATTTACTTCTCTCTCCCTGCAAAAACTGACCTTGTTTGGCTAAATTCAAATTCCAAAAAGACAAAATACTCCTGTCTTCTTCCCCTTCGCGAACTTTTTGCAACAATAAATTACGACGTTTTAGGGTTTTTTCGTATTGCTGAAGAGATCGTTGATATTCCCAATCTAACATCGATAAAGTTTGATCAAGAAATAAGCGGCGGCGGCGGGGGCTACCTTCCACCAAACGTAAATCCTCAGGACGAAAAACCACTACCGATAAGTTTTTAACAAAATCAGCACGCCGCCGCCTAATATCATTAACAGTAAACAGACGATACTGGCTTTTTTTACCAGCAACCATGCCTCTGGTAAGCATTATTTCTAATTTTAATTGCTCTAAATCTTGAATTTCTTTATTGGCTTGTTTGGCCTCTTCATTTGCAAAAGTAAAATCCTCTAAATCAAAAAGGGCCTGTGCTCGACCCAGTTCAGCTCCCAAACGAATCATTTCTTCAATGCGACTAGCTCGAAAACTATCACCACTAGCTAAAAGATTAATTGCTTCTATAAGAGAGGTTTTACCACTACCATTATCACCAACAATAATTGTGGTTTTATCAAAACTCCAACTTTGATTAGCAAAATTTCGAAAATTTTGCAGAGCTAACTTACGCAATAACATAAATTAAAATCATTTTATAATTAATTACTAAAAGCACGTTTAAAACGCCAAAATAAATAAACTAATAAAATTTGCCAAAACAAAAAGAAAAAGAAAAAAGAACGATAAACCAATCTAAATACTATTGACCCATCATAAAACAGGGCTAACAACCACCAAGCAAACAGAACATAAAACAGACCTGCCAAAAGCGTAGGCAACAGCATTAGTGGTATAAAAACCTGATCACGGACTAGGTTTTGCATACTCTGATAAGGGTGTAAAAACAAACCTAAAGTAATTTGACCCAGCGAATAAATCATTGATGTAACAATCCCCGTCTTATCCATTATTTCCCTGATAAAGTAATAATTCCCAGAGTAAAGATGTAATAAAAGCTAAAATTAATAATATTTGCCAAGCGTGGGTGGCAACAAAATTAGCTAAAACACTCAATTGGTCAGGAATAAATTTTTCTTTTTCGAGTGAACTGATTAATTTAGCTTCTGTCTTTAGTTTTCTTAAAAATTCTTGATTGTTATTTTTCTGCATGTGTTTTTTTGAATTCAATCAATATTTTAATCAATCAATTGTTTGACTAATATTTGCCCACAGCAAACGAAATTCTTTTCTGGCCCTAAACAATTCAGATTCGATAGCCTTTTCGGTTCTACCTAGTTCTCGAGCCAAATCTTTTACTCTTTTTTTATCTACATATTTTTGCATTAGCAACTCTCTAGATCTTCTAGCCATTTTTTTTAAAACTAATTTAACCATGACAGCAGTTTCATGAGCATCTTTAAACTCATGCTCTAAAAAAACCTCAGAGAGAGGAATCGTTTTGATAAATTTTTTTGCATACCGTTTACGATAAAAATCATTAATTTCATGACGTAAAATACTCTGCATGTATGTTAACAACGAACTATTTCCCTTAAATAAGTTGATTGCCCGCAAACAATTAACAAAGGTTTCTTGCACAATTTCTTCAGCTACAGCTGAATTGGGTAATTTTTGTAAAGCTAGAGTTAATAATTTTTTATAGTAATGCTTAAACCAATATTCGATGGCCAATTCATGACCATTTTTGATGGCTTCAACTAAAACTCGCTCGTCTGTAAATCCGATAAAACGCTTCATGATCAAACTACCCTATCATATCAGAAAATTTTATTTTATAATTAGCTTTGATGAAAAAAATCTTGATGACAATTATATTAATAATGTCAGTTCTAGCTTCAAATTTTTTAATTTTTAATTTTTCATCCATTCAATTTACAGCTCAAGCTGATACTAACGCTGTTGAGATAGATCTTGCAGAATACTTGGTTCTTAGTGACGGCCAAAAAGTTAGTGATGTTTTTAGCACGCCAGCAGACATGGTTAATCTTTTGGTAAGAGTTGTCTTTGTCTTAGTTGGCTTAATTCTTTTTGCCATGATCGTTATTTCAGGTTTAGCTATGATTGCCGGAAGTGAGTCAGAAAGTAAAGAAAAAGCTAAAACTACCATGACTTCGGCTCTCATCGGATTCTTAGTTATTTTCGCTGCTTATTGGATTATGCAAATAATCAAAACATTTACTGGAGCAGATATTGGCTTTTGAAAAAGAGCCAGGTATAATGGAAATTTGAAATGAAAAAAATAATTTTAGGACTACTTTTTCTACTTATTGCATCAAGCATCTTTTTAAATAATCAAACCTTTGCCCAAACCCCAAGCGCTAAACCCGCTTCTGTTTTTGGTAATATTGATGCTCCTCCTGGCGTGGCTGAGTTAAATCAACAATCAGATAGTGGTATTGGCCTTATTCTTTTCTTTTCTAACTTGATTAAACTGATCTCAATTGTGGCTGGATTGTGGACCATGCTTAATTTTATCTTAGCTGGTTTTACCTATATCACTAGTGCCGACAACTCAGGAGCTATAGAAAAAATTGGCTCCAAACTTACTCTAAGCGTTGTTGGGCTCGCTATCATTGTTGCCTCTTACACCATCGCCGCTGTTATCGGTTTAATTCTATTTGGTGATGCTAGCTTTATAATTAACCCCAAAATACCAAGTCCAATAATATAAATAAAATTATGTCAAAAATTAATACTCTTCTTGCTAAAGATGTCAATATTGGCTCAATAAAACCAGTTAGTGAAGCTCGTCAACCAGCCAATTTAGAAGACGCTACTGTTGTATTGTCAACCCTAGAGTTATGGATCAGTGACATTATCGGGGTAATTACTGTTTTGGGTACCTTATTTTTTATTGTCTATGCTTTTATTGCTGCATTTAGCTGGATTACCGCTGCCGGCGACACAGGCAAAGTTGAAAAGGCCAAAGATCGTCTGGTTTGGAGCACTTTAGGCCTGATTTTAATTGTTGCCACTTATGCAATTATCGGTCTTATTGGCGGCATTATAGGCTTAGACTTACTAGAGCCAGCCAAGATGATACAAGAAATTATTCCTGGAAACAGTTAAATTTATATGAAAAAAATCTTATATTCAAACCTGTATCAAAAACTAAGTTTTTTTTATTTGCTTTTATTAAGCTTCATCGTTCAGCCACAAATAGTTCAGGCGCAAATTAACAACCCAGTGACTGGTGACCTTGGACAACACGATGCCACTGTAACCAGTGGTGGCAAATTTATTGAATATACAGTTTATCTGTGGAGGGCTTCTATAACTATTGGCTCACTAGCTGTTATCGCCTATTTTCTCATGGGAGCCTTCACTTGGATTACTTCAGGAGGAGATACAAGCAAACTTGAAAAAGCACGCAATCAAATGACTCACGCCATTATTGGCTTGGTTTTATTGGTTAGCTCCTTTGTTTTACTAGGCTTTATGAGTAAATTACTGTTTGGTGGTGAATTTGACCTATTAAGACTCACTATTCCAGGTGTAAATTAACATTAATAATTTTGAAAAATCAAATATGAGTAAACAAATCGCACAAGTTACTTTAGACATAGCTGAGGAAGCTGTTAAGCAGGGTCTATATGGAGCTGAGGAGTCTCAAACAGCTGATGGTGGATTCGGCAATTGGCTCAGCAACATTTTAAGAGTAGCTATGGTTCTGGGGGTTGTTGCTTGTTTAGGCTTAATTATTTGGGGAGCGATTGAATGGATAACTTCTTCCGGAGATAAAAGTAAAATAGAATTTGCCCGCAACAAAATCACTACGGCTATTATTGGCTTAATAGTTCTAGCAGCCACTATGGCTATTTTTAGTCTGGTAGCCAGTTTCCTTGGTATCACTGTAATAAAATTCGTCTAGATTTTTTTGCTAAAGACTAATAAACTTGATATAATAAAAAGTTAGATAAAAAAATTTAAAAGGAGACTTTTATGAAATTAACTAAAAAAATTGCTCTGGCTAGTGGCAGTGCTTTAAGTGGAATTCTTCTTCAAGCCAAGCTGGTAATGGCAGCTTTTGATGACATTGAAGTCACTCCAGGTACTGGTTACGCCACTGATTTTGGCAAAATGTTTAGTTCTATTTTGAATGTGGTGATGTTGCTTGCAGCTATCTTGGTTTTTGCCTATCTAATTTTTGGAGGTATTCAATGGATTACTTCAGGAGGAGATAAGGGAAAAGCTGAAGAAGCTCGCAACAAGATTACGGCCGCCATCATTGGTTTAATTGTCGTAGCAGCTTCCTACGCCATAATTAACTTAATTGTAAACTTCTTAGGCTTTGGTAGCTTTAATGAAGTTTTTCAAAACGTAGGCACTATTAATAAACCCTAATTAAATTTAAATACTAAAAAACTCTCTTTTCATTTGCTTGGAAAGAGAGTTTTTTATTGCTATAATCAAATCCATGATGATTCAAACCCTTTCGTTTTTTCCTCTTGTTAAACCTGTCCAAGCACAAACTAAAAAATGGGATGAAATCAACACCAATTGCACTATCGAAGGAGTAGCCACTGTTCAAGGCATTGGGTGTTTACTGGCCAATACTCTTTCCATTGTTTTAACATTAATTGGCATAGCAGGATTTGTGATGATTATTTACGCAGCTTTTAATCTATTGTTATCAGCTGGAAAAAGCCAAGAAGTAGAAAAGTCTAAGAATACTATTACCTTTGCTATTATTGGCCTAATTTTAGCCCTGTCGGCTTTTATTATCATTAATCTGATCGCTAATTTCACTGGCATTGAGATGATTAAATCATTTATCATTCCAGGCTCAGAAAAAAATTGGATTGAAAACTAATTTTTAATGATCATTGTCCAAAGCGTCTTTGGCGCTTAAAAAATTCAACCAAAGCTTTGGCAAATTCTTTTTCATTAAAATCTGGCATTAGTGTCGAACAAAAATAAAGTTCACTATACACCCCCTGCCAGGGTAAATATCCAGATAAACGTTGTTCTCCGCCAGGTCTAATAATTAAATCTGGATCGGGTAAATTTAACTCAAATTTAGTATCGAGATATTTTTCGAGAAGATCTTGAGTAATTTTTTGCTCAGCTAAGTTTTTTTCTTGAGCGATCAGACGCTTAACAGCCCTAATTATTTCATCTCGACCACCGTAATTAAGCGCAAAAGTAACAACAAGGCCCTTGTTATTGAGCGTCTCTTTTTTCCAGTGTTCAGCACCTTCTTTAATATCTTGAGGAAAACGACTTAAATCGCCAATAGTATGTACTCGCACTCCTTTTTCATGTAAGCGCTCAGCAGCAGTACTAAAAGTTTCACGAAATAAACTCATGATTCCCTCTAGCTCTTTATCATCACGCTGCCAATTTTCAGTACTAAAAGCCCAAAGAGTCAAAAATTGAATGCCAACGCTAATTGCGTAATCAGCTAATCTTTCTATTGTTTCCTCGGCAGTTTTGCGATGACCTTTAATAATTGATAATCCTTGTTTTTTTGCCCAACGCCGATTACCGTCCATAATGATGGCAACGTGTCGAGGAACCCTATTTGATTTCATACTCATTTTTCCATACTAACTTATTTCTCCATACTAATTATATTATTTTCTAAAAAAAGATTGATTGCTCCTTTTACTCGCGCATCATCTAAAAAAAGCTGGAACCAAGGAGCTTTTTTCTTATTTACTAATCCCTTTTTATTAATTAAGTTTAACCAGTCAAACCAAGCTACCTCATCCACCTCTTCAGGGTTGATTTTTATTAATAGTTTTTTAAATTCTTGATAATTTAAAAATAAGGCAAAAATATGATCAATTTCTCTTTCGCTATAGCGCTGATTACAAGGCACTTGATAATTTAAAACAAAAACTTCTCTTACCTTTTGACGAAGACCCTTAGGTAAACTGATCCCCAACTCCTCTTTCAAGCGCCTCTGCAAACATTGTCGATGATTTTCTCCCATCGCCACGTTGGCACACAGTGTGTTAGCCCATTGACTAGCTCCTACAATTTTTTTATCACTGCGTTTTTGCAGTAACAATTGAAAACGACCAGCCTTATTTCTTCTAAACAAAAAGAAAGAAATTGCTTGATGAAGCATGGCTTCTCCCAAATGAGCTTCAAGCTTATCAGCACTAGCAATAATTTCATCTTGATCATTAACTAAATTTACTCGCTTGTAATCCACCAAATTGTTGTTCATCCTCGTTATTTTAACAGACAAAAAAACAAAAGTTATAAACTAGAGTCAGGTCTGCTTCGGTGCTATAATTAACTCTCAATGGACAAACACTACCAAGCCAAAACTTACGAGCAAAAGATTTATCAGCTCTGGGAAAAAGCCGATGCTTTTAATCCCGATAGTAAAATTAACCAACAGTTAAAAAATAATGATTTATCAAGTTTTTCCATTGTTATGCCTCCTCCAAACGCCAACGATCCTCTTCATTTGGGTCACGCTTGTGTTGTGACTTTAGAAGACATTATGGTTCGTTTCGCTCGCATGAGAGGTCACGATACACTATGGCTTCCTGGCACTGATCATGCTGGTATTGAAACTCAATTTGTTTTTGAAAAAAAACTAAAAAAAGAAAAGCAAAGTCGTTTTAACTTTGACCGCGATACCCTTTATCAAATGATCTGGGACTATGTTGATAAAAACACTCAAACAGCTGTTCAACAAATTAAGCAACTAGGAGCTAGCGCCGATTGGAGTCGTTTTAAATTTACTCTAGATCCAGACATCGTTGAAGACGTTATCGAAACTTTTAAACAAATGGCAAAAGATGATTTGATTTATCGAGCTAATCGCTTAGTAAACTACTGTCCCAAATGTGGCACTGGTTTCAGTAATCTCGAAATTAATCATGCTGAACAAGAAAGTCCTCTTTATTATTTAAAGTATGGGCCAATTAGTATTGCTACAACTCGACCAGAAACTATCTTTGCCGATGTAGCTATTGCTGTTCACCCAAAGGACAAGCGCTACAGCGCTTATCATGGCAAAACTATTGAATTTCAGGGTTTATTGGGCTTAGTTAAACTTAAAGTGATTGCTGATGATTTTGTTGATCCGGAATTTGGCACTGGTGCAGTCAAAATTACCCCCTTCCATGACTTTAATGACTTTGCTTTCTGGCAGAAGCACCAAGATCAATTACAAGAAGCTATTGATAATAATGAGCTTGGTTATATTGATTTAAAAAAACAATTAATAAAAGAAAAAAATCTAAGCAAGGAAGAAGAAAAATTACCTGCTATAGCAGTTGGTTTTGATGGTCGACTCACCAAATTTACCGGCAAATATGCTGGGCTCAAAACGCATATTGCTCGAGAGAGCATTGTTAAAGATTTAGAACAAAATCAATTATTAGAAAAAATTGACGAACAATATCAACACAATTTAGCCAAATGCTATCGCTGCAACAACCCCATAGAACCCCTTCCTCTACCCCAATTCTATGTTCGAGTTAAATCCTTAACAGAAGCTGTTTTACAGAAAATTCAGAAAAAAGAACTGACAATATATGGCGCTGGTTATGACAAAATTCTTAAACACTGGTTAAAAAACTTAGAAGATTGGAATATTAGTCGACAGGTTGTTTGGGGTATTCGTATGCCAGTCTGGTATGAAGTTGACAGTAATCCAAATTTACGGATTACTTTTTTAGATAAAGATGGACAAAGAATTACTGATCTCATCAAAAACTTACTTAAAAAATATTCTTTTGAGGAAATAGAAAAGGGTTTACAAAACCTCGCTGCCCCCATTGACGCTCAATATTTACTTGGCACCACTAAACCAGATAATACTAAGCAATATTTACAAGAAACCGACACTTTTGACACTTGGTTTTCTTCAAGCCAGTGGCCAGTAGTTGCTCTAAAAAACAATAAATCTGGAGACTTTGAGCGTTTTTATCCGACTAGCATTATGGAAACTGCTTATGATATTTTAATGTTTTGGGTAATGCGCATGCTAATGATGGGCTTATACAGCACCCAACAATTGCCTTTCAAAAAAGTTTACTTGCACGGCCTCATTAGAGACGGCAAGGGCCAGAAAATGAGTAAGAGTAAGGGCAATGTTGTCGATCCACTAGAAATTGGCGAAAAATACGGTATAGATGCGCTCAGAATAGCTATTGTTATTCGTTCTAGTGCTGGATTAGACAAAAGCATTAGCGATGCTGATTTTAAAGCAATGCGCAACCTTAACAATAAAATCTGGAATGCTGCTCGTTTCATCTTGTTGCAAAGAGAAGCAGAAACTTCTCCAGCTAAAAGTAAAGGCCAGGGCCGATTAGATAAAGAATTTGATAAAAAACTCAAAAAACTTCAATCTATAATCACTCGTAATTTAGAACAACAGCAACTCGGCTTAGCTGCTGAAACTTTACATAATGAATTTTGGCATTGGTTTTGTGATGAATGCATAGAAGAATCAAAAAATAAACTGATAAGTCAGGAAAAAATCTTAGAAGGACTAATAATATTTTTAAAAATGTTTCATCCTTTTATTCCCTTTGTCACTGAAACCATTTGGCAGATTTTGTACCAAGAAAAACTAGTTAAAGACAAATTATTAATGAGTAGTCCTTGGCCAGCTTAATGTTAAAAAAAATTACCACTTTTATACTGTTTTGTTTTTTAATCATAAAACTTCTCTATAATCTCTGTGTATTTGGTGCTCAATATCTCTTACTCAAACTTAAATTAAAAAAAGAAATAACCCCCATCTTATTATTTCTTTTACTGTTAATTTGGTTAATTAATTGGCAGCTCTGGCAAAAAAATAAAACTCCAGAAATTAAATTAAAAGAAGCAGTTAGTCAAAATCCTGGAGAAATTTTACTTACTCTAGATCAAATAGAAATCGAAACGCTAAAAAAATTTTATTTATCATTGGAAGTAAAACAAAGACACAGTCGAGACATATTGTTTAACCTTGCAAAATTGTTAGAACTTGAAGATTCCAAAATAGCTCAAGAAAAATTTCAACAATCCTGGGAATTAGACCCTAATTATTAAATAGTTCACTTTAAAAATCTAAAAATTACCCTGAGTTAACCTTGGTGGTTTCTATTTAGAGTCGCTTGATTTTTCTTCAGCAGCTGCATTTTCTCCAGCGCCCGGCTTTTCAGCCTGTGGTTTTTCACCGTCTTCTGTTATTTCAGCTTTCTCGTCATCCCCAACTAGTTCTGGCTCAACCAACTCATCAGGTGTCTCTATAATTTCCTCTTCCTCTTGGGCCTGAACAGAAACCAACACTCTTTCGCCGGGATCCTCATCTTCGGCTAGAACTAATTCAACTTCATCCTTGTCATATTCTAAGTCAGCTAAAGTAAAAGCATCTCCAATGGCTTTCAAACTACTAACATCAAAAACAAATTTTTCTGGAAGGTTAGCTGGTAAAGCCTCGACCTCAACTTCATCTTGGACAGTAATTAAAACTGCTTCTGGAACATCAAACTCCCCTATTACTTCAACTGGTACATTAGCTGTAATTTTTTCTTTTAAGTTTACACCTCTAAAAACTACGTGTTCAAAGCTACTACCCAAATAATCCATATCAACTTGATCAATTAAGACTGGTATCGCTTGAGACTCCCCTTCAATATTTAAATAAATTAGGCCAGTTTCCCCTGCTTCGTCGTAAAGCTTGGCGAAATTTATGGGATTAACTTCCAGAGCTATTGAATCTTTTTTTGGAATATAAACATTAGCTGGTAACACCCCTTGGCGGCGCAATTGTTTAGCTTTCTTATTTGAACGTTTAGCTACTTTAAATGTAATTTTTGTCATAAATATCTTTTCTGTAATTTTAAAAATTTAAGATTATCTATTTCTAGAAGCAAAATAGGTTCTCATTCTACCACAAAGCTTGAAAAATCTCTAAGAGAGCTAAAACCGAAAAAGCAGCGAAGGAAAGCTATCATTTGAAAAATAATAATTAAGAAAAAAACACTAAAAAAAGACTAATGAATCAGTTTATTTTTTAAAAAAAGGGCTTTTTGCACGTGAAACTAAAAAGCAACCGCAAATAAAAAGTTATCCTGATTGTCATTACTAAATTCAATTACTTTGTCTTGATAATTAGCCTGAGGTGCAATCAGAGTTGGTAAGAAGTTTTCAGCAAATAACACTTTATAGTTAGTCTGTTTGTCAAATAGACCCGCTTGTTTTTGATCAAGGAAAACATAAGAAAAAGGAGGAGTTAATTGATGGGGAACTAGATATATAATTTCTAAAGTAGCAGTGGAAAGTACTGGGACAACAAGGCGATGGGCTAAGACTCGCTTGTTTTTTTCTTCAAACCATCGATAAGCGCTGGGGTTAACGGCTTTCCCATTCAGTGTAATTTTTTCTAAATTAGCGCTTTTTGGCAAGTAAAATTTTAAATAAGTTTGATAATTTCCTTCTGGCCAGAAGTTTTGACGACTGAAGTTTTCTAAACGGATCACCCGTTTATGACGAATAAACTTTTCGCTAATCCCTAAACTATGATCAATTTCTTGTGTGACTAAACGGTTAACTTTATTTAAACCCACGTTGTTTTCTAGTTGAAAAATTCCATCTGTAAAACATTCATCACCAGCGCTAGCAAACTCACTTGGACAAGGGGTTTCCAAGATTTCTCCAGACCACAAATTATTCTTTAAAACACTAAGTAATTGATCAATGTTGCTGTATAAAAAGATCTCTCTTGTGTCTAAAGCTAAATTTACTTGTTTTAAAATATAAATAATTTCTTCTTTTGATGCTGTCATTAAGCGTTTAAATAAGTTCTCTACAACCAAACTAAAACTTAGCTTTTCTTGACGCAGCAACTCTTCAAAAAAATTATTTTGATTTAGCTCTAAATCATTGACTACAAGGGGGGAGAGTAGTTCTAGAAAATCATGAATTTCTTTAGTATTTAAAGTTAAAATAAGGTCGGGACTTAAATTTAAACTTTGCTCTATAAACCAAGTAATGTTGGAGCTTGCATCAGCAAAACTAGCTGGCCAATTAGCGTCTCTTAATAAGAGTTTATCACTCACCAATAAACTTTTTAATTCCTCGGGCGCTTCTCTTTCTCCATAAATTCTTTGGTCAAGATCAGTCACGTCATACACTCGCCAATCCAATAAATGGCTTTTTTCAAAACTCAAGCTTACTAGCGAAACCAGAAAACCACCACTTGACCTCAATTCACTGCTGTCCTGAATTAAAATTACAACATTACTCCTTGCAGGGCTTAATAAAAATTTGCTCAAAGAATCTAAAAAAAGTGTTGAACGTTGTTGAGACATCAACTCTTTTAGGGTTTGACTCTTGTATTGAGCTAAAATTTCAGCCTGGGATTTTGGCAAAATATCTGGGTTTAATTGATCTAAAAGACCACTTAATTCTTGTTTGAACTGATACATTTCCTGTCTTTTACTTAAATAGCTAGACCAATTTATATTTAGATCTCCATCAGTTTTTAAAATCGCCTGATAAAGCTGGAAGGTCTCATTTTCCAAGCCTTCAGTTAAGCTAGCTTGGTTCTGTAAGTGTTCAAAAATTTTCCAATAATTATTAGCTGTAGAAAAAATTTCTTCACCAATAAGCTCTCCATAATTATCCAATTGCCATTTAAAGAATTGATAATCTCTCTTATTTGGAGGAGAAACCTGCGTAATATTGGTGTTGGACAAATCTTCCTCCATAATAGCCAATAAATTTTTTTCAAAAAGCTTTTGAGTAAAATAAAAATTTACAAATAAAATTAGAACTAAAGTTCCAATTAAAGAAAGAAGAATTCCAAAATAAAAAGAAAAGCGACGATACTTGCTCTTTTTAACAATTTTCTTTGCTCCTTTTAAATTTTGTTTAAAACGTTGCTTGTGCCTTGTTTTTTGTTCTTTACGGAAAATATCTTGCAATGTTTTATCTATATTGCTTGATTTATCAGTCTTTATATTGTTTTGTCCTGCTAATAAATCTGTTTTTTGAGTTTCTTGCTTCAAATGATTTTCGCTTTGTACAGTAGCAGCTGTTTTTTTATTAAGCTTAGACAAGCTCTTATCGTCTTTTTCCAGCTTTTCATCACTGCTTGCTGGGATTGATTTTAACAACAGCTCTTTGGCTGTTTTTTGTGTCTCAATCGTTTGCAAGCTATTTTGATCTAAAGTTAGCTCTTTATTTAAAGAAAGGGGAAGTTGACGAATTTTTTCATCTAAAATTTCCAACACTTTATCATCAGAATTATAAACTTTTATAAAATCTGCCAAAAAATAATTTTCTTTGCCCGACTGTAGAAATAAATCTAGGATGTCAAATTGCTGTAAGAAATATCTACTACACAAATCTTTAGCATCCAACACAAACTTTGTGCTATGGGTTTTCTGACCTCGCAGCAAGTGTTTTTCCCCAGGCTTACTCTGAAAAAATAAAGTCCTAAAGTTTCTTAAAAAACCGTCTTGTGTCTGCCAACAACAATTACTCTGGCTATCCAAAAGCAGTTGTTTTTTAAAAGGACTAAAAAATAAATTAAACTTTAAGTTAAAGTCAAAATCCAAATCTAAAAGATCTTCTACTAAACAAAATTGAGCTAAGGGAAAAGCCTTTAGCGCTTGATTTAAAAAACTCTCTTGCCTAAACCAGAAAGTTTTAAAATTAAGCAACTCAAAATCCATGGGTGAAATGGGACTAGAGTAGTTTAACAAAAAAAATATTGAAATTAGTCGACCATCTTCTGCAAAAGCTCGTTCAAAAGCTCGTAGCACCTGCAAAAGAAAGTCTGGATTTTTTACATAGGTCTTTTTAAAACCTCCCACAACTAATAGCTTATAGACCTCAACCTTTTTAATAGCCTGATATTGCTTTAAAGCTTGAGCAGGATCTACAAAAGAATCCAGGAGTAATAGCCTTGCGTCTAGCGAACAATAATTAAAAAAACTAATTAAACTATCGGTAAATGGATTTTTTTCTTCAACTAATAAAAAAACAACAGGTCTATCCTCAACCAATTCACTTGTTAAATGTTGTTTTTGACCAATCATTTGTAAACAACATTGTAAATTAAAGCCCAAGCAATTAACAAGCTCGATCCATAGCTTCGTTGGCTAGTTGATCAGCAATTTTATTGTTTTCTCTAAGCAAGTGTTTGACGGTTATTGGGTAGGGGAGGCTACTTAGATTTTCCCAAGAAGTTTCTGCTAAATCTCTTAACTCCGCCTTCTTAATTTTCCAACGTCGATTAATTTGTTCAACCACTAATTTTGAATCTAAGAAGAACTCAGCACTTTCTACCAACCCAGGGTTTTTAATTTCATAACGTAATAAAAAATTAATCGCCAATAGAAAGGCTAAATATTCTGCCTCGTTATTAGTTTTAGTACCTAAAAACTTAGCTTCATGGTAAATTTTTTTACCAAAAGCATCTTCTATATAAACTCCAGCGCCCGCTATTCCAGGGTTACCTCTTGACCCGCCATCAGTATAAATTTTTATTTTCTTTCCCATATAAAAAGCTCAAAGTTGAAAACTATTAACGCATAATTAGCGCATAATTATTGCAACCTCAAGTAGCTTAATTTTTAACCTCAATTATTAAGACTCTACCCAAATCTCTATCCTCAGAATGAGTATTTATTTTTTCCAAACCTGTTTCTTTGGCAATCACCTCATGAACTAGGTGTCTCTCATAAGAGTTTAAATAACGAAACTCATAGGGCTGTCCAGTTTCTAAAACCCTTTGAGCTAAATCTAGAGCCTTTTCTTTTAATCGTTCCTCTTGTCGCAACTTATAGCCATTGATGTCTAAAGTTATTCGCTTATCTTCGTAATCGTCTTTAAAGCTTAACTTAGTTAGAAGCTCAATGGCGCTAAGGGTTTCCCCTCGACTACCAATTAATAGAGCTGTATCTTTTTCATCTGTTTGAACATCTATTTGAACTCTTTCCTCTCCCTCTTCAATTTTAATTTCAATTTCTCCCTCAATTCCAAGATATTCAATTAACCTACTTAAATATTCTTCAATTTTCATATTAGTCTTTCAAGAGCGTTTCTTTTTTTTAGCTGCTCGTTTTTTTTGCCGACGGTTTTTTTTAATTTTTTCCTGAGCCTTTGTTTTAGTTGCCCTAGTGTTTTTTGCTGGTAAAGCCTCTGTGCTGGCTCCTTTTTTTATTAAAAGTTCAGCTAGTTCTGTGGTTTCTTTGCTGGTACCACTTTTTTTTAATAGTTTTTTTAAAGGAGCTTCTTTAACTATCTTTTCTTGCTTGTTTTCTTCTAGCAAAAAGTTCTTGCCTTGTTCTTCTGGTAAAAGCTTAGCTCCAAAAAGCCCTTTTTTAGCAATATTATTATTCCAAAAAACAGCAATTCCTCCCAATCCAGACACAAAATACTGAGTAACAATACTAAAAATAGTTCCCATTATCCAGTAAAGGGCTAGGCCTGATGGCAACCTTAAAGCAATTACACCTGTCATAATTGGCATTAAAAACATCATTTGCTGTTGCATGGTAGAAGCCATTTCAGCAATGTCCTCTTCCTTTTCATTAGCTTTTTTCAACAGCTCGTCCTGGGTTTTGTTTGACACTACATCTCTAGTTTGAGTAGCTGGAGAAATCATCAAGGATAAAATAAATTGACTAAGTGCTGCTAAAATTGGGAAAATATATAGTTTATCTGGTTGACTAAGGTCAGTCCATAAAAAATTAAAGTTTAGGCTATTTGATTGATCAAATAAGCCAATAATTGCCCGATACAAAATAATTAAAATAACTAGCTGAATTATTTGAGGTAAACAACCAGCTAGGGGATTAATATTATAACTTTTATAAAGCTGAGATTGAGCAAGAGCATAACCCTGTTTGTCTCCTTTAAATTTTTCTTTAATTTTCTTTAATTCTGGTTGAAGTTTTTTAATTTTTTGACTTGACTTGATGCTTGGTAGGGTCAATGGCAAAATTAACAAACGAATAATTATAGTAAAAACTATAAGAGCTAGACCAACACTGCCCAGCGCGCCATTAAAAAATAATAAAACTTCACTGAAAAAAGTAATTAAAAATCCCATAATTCTCTTAGTGGCGACAATTAAGCACTCGCCAAATTCCTTTCGCTAACCCGATAATTGTACCATTCTTTTTTATTTCTAGAGCAGTATATTGACTACAGCTTGGTGTCTGACCACACACCGAGGAATAGCCAAAAACACTATACATAATATTGTGTCTAATTGTGCTTAAAAGCTTATATATCCGCATATTTCTCTAAAAATTTATTTAAATCTTCTTCTAAATCACTATTTTTAAAATTGCGATCTTTGTAAACAATAATTAAATCAATTTTTTTATCAAATAGATTGTATTTTCCAGCCCCCGACATTTCTTTATTTTTTTTAATAATTAAGTTGTAAAGTAGCCGTCTGTAGCGATTACGCTGATAAGCTTTTGGGAAGATTCTTGAGGGGGCTAGGGCAGCGATCTTCAATTTAGTTTTATTTGGCCGATAATAAAACAACAAGCTTTTGCCTGTAAATTGTTGGCTTAAGCCACTCTTAAACATTTGACTATTTTCTGTCAAAGTTAAATTGAGGCGATATTTTTTTGCCAACATTAAATTTAATTTTACTCTAAAAAAAGAAAAATTGTTAAAAATTTAGGCTTTTTTAATTACGGTCAGTTTTTTTCGTTTTTTTGCTCTGCGTCTAGCTAAAATTCTTCGACCACCCAAAGTAGACATTCTTTTTAAAAAGCCATGCATTCTTAAACGCTTTTTTTTCTTAGGATTCCAGGTTCTTTTCATAAGCGATTATTATAACATGACTTATTCGTTGACTCTGAACGGCATGCTAATATATAAATAGTTTTTATCTGATGGATTGGTAAATTTCGCGGGTTTTAAGCTTTCGTTTACGCTTAAAGATATTTTTTCTGTGTCAACTGCGTTAATGAAATCAATTAAGTACAAAACATTAAAAGCTATTTGTAGTTCGTTTAATTCTTGCTTTAAAATTTCAGTATCTATCTCAATGGACATCTCTCCAACATATTCTCCGTAAGTTGGGGAGATTGATTTTATTATCAAATAATTGTTTTTATTTTCATTTTTAAATGACAAGCGAACAATATTCGAACTCTCTCTTGAAAAAATTTGTGCTCTTTTAAGTTGATCTAGAAACTCCTCGCCATCAATTTGTGCTTTTAAGCGAAAGCTTGGAGGAATAATTTTTTGATAGGGTGGATAATCTCCCTCGATTAATCTGACAAAAAACTCAATACCATTAACCTTAAATAAAAGCTGTTTTAATTCTTCAGCTACAATTATTTCCACTTCGTCACTCTGGCACTGCTTAGCTATTCTCAACAATTCACTTAGTGCTTTGGCCGGAACCATTAGATTTTTATTAAAAGAGAATTTGAGTTCATTAAGCTCAAGGTTGGCTAATCTAAAACCATCTGTTCCGACAACGGTCAAACCTTTGTCAGAAAATTTCATTAATAACGATGTTAGAACCGGTCTTGTTTGATCAGTGCTAGTAGCAAAGATTACTAATTTTTGAATCTTTTCCAAATCTGTTGTTTGTAACTTAAAAGAGTCACCACTGACATCAGGAAATTTAGGATATTCTTCGGTAGATTGACAGCTTAATTTAATTTTTGTTTTACCCTGGGTTATTTTCAAAACAGAGTCTACTAACTCTAGAGTAATTTTTCCAGGAGAAAGGGAAAAAATTAAACTACGAAAAGTATCACCATCAACAACTAGAGATCCTTTTTCTTTAACCTCAACCACTGTGCTAGACCGCATACCTAGATATAGGTCTGTTGCGGCCAGAACTAATTTATTATCCTGGGATTTAAGAAAAATAGAAGATAAAATTGGTAATTGTGGTCTACTTGGTATAATTTTTTGTAAATAAACAAGTTCTTGTTTAATATTTTCTTGTAGAGCGATTATTTTCATAAACTTCATTGTAACTGATAAATTTTAATTTCTATAATTAATTTATATATAAATAGTAATAGTAGTAGTAGGTGTGGTGGGAAAGTGAAAATTTATTCACGAAAACGATGAAATTACTCAAAAAAAATGTTCTTTTTAGGTCTAATTTTTTTGTGAATAAATGGCATAAAGTAGTGAATTTCCTTGTGAGCTTTTTAGAAGAACTTAGCATAAGTTTAAGTTTAATAAACAAGGGGTTAATAATTATTCAAGCTTTTTCACAGTTTATTCATACTTTATCCACAGAGTTTTTCAGGTTTGTGGAAAAGTGTATTGTTTATGTTTGTTTTTGTTTAAAAAATAAGCATAAATCAGTTTTTTTAATGTGTTTATTTAGAAATGGCTACTAAAGACATTTTTAAAGCAGAAACATCTTGAATGATTGTCTCATCAACCAACAACTCCTTTTCAATTTTTTTAACGGCATGGATAACGCTGGTGTGATCACGACCACCAAACCACTGGCCAATTTCTTCAAGAGAGCTATTTAGTTCCTGTCTTAAAAGGTACATGGCAATATGGCGAGCCTTAACCAACTCTTTATTGCGCCTTCCACCCTTAATAGCGCTTTGCTTAAGGTGAAAGTGGTTACTAACGCTTTGAATAATGTCTTGTGGCTTAACCTTGAGCATTTTTTTATGATTATGTCTAATTTCTTTTTTAAGAATTAAGTCGATTAACTCAACATTGATCTCTGCTCCTTGTAGTTCAACGGCGCTGCGAATTTTTTTAATAATTCCCTCAATTCGTCTAGCACTGTCAACTTGAGCAGCAATTCTTTGGGCGAGGTGGTTGGGAATGTTGATGTGATTAGATTGTGCTTTGAGTAGTAAAATTGCTGTACGAAGTTCTAGAGTTGGTTGTTGAATATCAATCATTAGACCAGCCTCAAAGCGTGAGCGAATTCTATCCTCTAGCAAACTAATTTCGTGGGGAGGAAGGTCGGAGGTTAAAATAACTTGCGAATTATTTCCAGTCAAAGCATTAAAAGTATGGAAAAATTCCTCTTGAACACTTTTTTTACCAGCAATAAATTGGATGTCGTCTAATAGTAATAATTCAGCGCGTCGATATTTATTGCGGAATTGAGCTGAGTTTTTGTTTTGAATTGAGCGAATAATTTCGTTAGTAAATTGTTCGCCAGTACAGAAAACAATATTGATGTCTGGATCGTTTTTTAAAATGTAGTTGGCAATGGCGTGCATAAGATGTGTTTTGCCCACGCCCACCCCGCCATATAAAAAGAGAGGGTTGTAGCTTGAACCGGGACTACTGGCAACCTTGGTAGCAGCGGCATGAGCCATTTGGTTGCTAGGATCAACAGCAAAATTGTTAAAAGTAAAATCGTTTTTAAGACCTATTTGTTTAGCTCTTAAATTAAACCTATCAATAGCATTATTCTCAATATTTGAGTAAGAAAACAACTCGTCTACGGTGGGGGAAACTAGTCCTGGTCCGTCTGTACTTTCATTTGTTTTGTGAGTCTGTTTTTTTTTAGAACTGAGGCGATGGTCGGTTTGAACAAAACCGTCGTTTTGCTTTTCTGTTTTTTTACCATCACCCACCACAAAATTTATTTCTAGCGGTCGATTTACATATTTTTCTAAAGCGGTTTTAATTGGTAAATAAAGATTGGATTTTAGATTGGTTGCGTGAAATGCAGTCATGCAATTTATTGTTGCCTCAGCTTTTAATTCATCAATAACTCTCAGTTGGGTGAGTGGGCTAGGTAGAATCCATGTATTAAAAATTGCTGGACTTAAGCTGCTTTCTAGATCATTTTTAGCCATTTGCCAAATTTGTTCTATGGTTTGAGAATCATAAGCTTGTTCTGACATACTAATCCTTAGACATCTTTCTGGGGCAGAATTTGAAACTACAAAAGAAATTTAACACTCATAGTTATACACAGTGTTTTCCACATTTGACAAGGGGCAATTTTTTATTTTGGAGCTTGATAGTCGTCAATTGAATAGCCAAAGTGCTGTTTATTGTTTGATTCTTCGCTCTCCGTGCTTGTAGGACTATCAGGATTTGCATTTTGGTTTTTAGTCTCTATATTTTGAGATTCTGTTTGTGCATGACCTTCGCCATCAAAAATATTTTTAATTTGAGGTAACACTGGATTTTGTTTTAGATTTTTTTCTGCTTTATTTGTTGCGTCTTCCAATACGTCTGTTGTAAAATTAATTTCTTCTCCTTGCCAGGGAATTTTACTTGGTGTCTCAAAGGATCCAACTTTTTCTTCTGGCGTTTCTACAGATGAGCTTTGTTCAAGTCTTTGGCGGCGTAATTCTCTTTCAGCACTAGCTTGTTTTCTTTGACTCAAAATTTCCTCTGGATCAGTAGTAATTACCTGATGTTCTTTATCAGAAGCAATTACCCGTAGTGCCACGTGGTTTTGTCCAGCAAAAAAGATTCCCTCACCAACATCTGAAGTAACCAAGAGCTGTCTTTCACCTTCAGACAGATAAAAAGTTTGAGCTAAAAGAGGAACTGAAGATGTGGATTGTTTCATTAAAAACTGGATGGAGGAGTTGGAAACAATAGCTCGCCCATAATCATTTCGTAAAAAGTCTTCTACGTCTTGAGTAATAGTGGTAATTCCTAAATAATATTTTCGCGCTCTTTTAACCATTGAATAAACAAAAGCTGAACTGTCCTGATGCATCATAAAGTACCAGGCCTCATCAATAACCAAAATTCTTCTTTTGAGATCTTTCTTAATTTTTGTCCAAATAAAGTCAAGAATCACATACATTGCTATTGGTCGCAGTTCTTCTTCCATTTCTTTAACACTAAATACTGTGAAGGGAGATTTAATATCTATGTTTGAAGCTTTATCAAAAATACCGCGAAAAGAACCGGTAATAAATTTTTCTAAACGAGCAGCTAAGTCGGCGCTTTCATCTTGCTCCATGCCAATTAAGGCTTTATAAAGATCCTCCATTAGTGGGGGAGTGTTGGTTTGTGTGTTGGGATCTGGAGTTATGCCTTTAGCCTTGTAACTAGCAACAATAGCGCGATCTAGTATTGCTTCTTGTTGGGGAGTCATTTCGCCCAACATTACTTTTAGCAAGCCGTGAAGTGAAAGAATTTTTTGTCCAAGCTCGTTTTCTCCTTCTTCATATAGGTTGGACAAATCGAAAGGATTAATCTTAGCTTTTGAACCAAAAGTAAAATTAATGTATTCTCCGCCCACCATTTTACAAAGCTCTTCATACTCATGCTCTGGATCAAGAACAATAATTTCTGTGTCGAACATAAGCTGTCGCAAAATTTCTAGTTTAACCGTATAAGATTTACCAGCTCCAGACTTAGCAAAAATAACCATATTGGCGTTTTCCATTTGAAAGCGATCAAATATAACCAGAGAGTCATTGTGCTCGTTAATCCCATAAACAATACCAGTTTCCATGGTTAGTTCTGAGGAGGTAAATGGAAAGGTAGTGGCAAGAGAAGTGGTGTCCATGTTTCTGGTAACAAGTAGGCGATCTACACCCATGGGAATGGTTGTTTTAAAGCCCTCATCCATTTGTAGGGCTGACTTTTTGGAAACAATTAATAAAGATCCTAGAGCAGATTGAATAGCTTTAGTGGTTTTTTCTAACTGCTCTTTACTTTCACTCTTGATGGTGACATATAAGCTAAATTGAAAAAATCTTTCTGATCCGGCAGCAAGCTGTTCACGCATAACTCGAGCATCATTTAGTTTAATTTCAGTATTAATATTGCTAATTTTACCCGCCCTGACATCGGAGGTAATCTCAGCCTCCATTTCGGTAATTTTTCTCTTCAAGTTGTCTAAAATTTCACTAGTGTCTGAAGGAAAAATAAACATTGAAATATTGGCTTGAGTAGGAAAATTAATTAGAGGGGACAGCCAGTTAGCAGGAACACTCCTGGGATAGCCAGCTACAAAAAGAGTTCTAGTATAGGTAGAATTAATTTTTTGATAGGTGAAGTCCACCTCAATTGCTTCTGGAGCAATAATGTCTTGAATGGTAACAAGGCCTCGAGAAAAATCTCTCAATTTTTCTTGGGTGTATTGTTCTGCATCAATTTGTTTTTGTTCTACAGGGTCGATGCTGGGTTTTTTCTTGTTAAGAAATGGTAGGTTAAAATCTAAAATTGACATTAAAGCTCCACGGGCCCTGACTCATTTTTATTTAATACTTGATTGATTGAGCTAGGTGGCATCATTTTTTGATTAAATTGATTGTTTTGGACGTTTAAGTTTGTTTCTTGAGCATCATTATTTATTAGTGAGGGTTGATTTGGTTCGGGGCTTGTTGTTTGAAGTTGCGCAATTTCTTCACTGAAGTTTGTTGGATTGGTGTCGGTTTTTGGTATCTCGCTTGGTACAAAGCTTTCAGTTGGTTCAGTGGTTATCTCTGGTGACGATGCCGGTGTTGGTGGTGATGTCGGTATTGGTGCTGGCTTGGGCGCTGAAACTGGTGTTTGTGCTGGTGTTTGTTTTGGGGCCGGAGCTTGAGTCTGCGTCTGAGCTTGGACATTATCTTGTTCTACTGTGCTAAGTTTTTGATTGCTTGTTAGACTGGCCCTAACCATAGGAGTTGTATAGCTTTCACTATTAGTAACTTCTTGTCCTTCTGTTGATTCTGGATTGTAGTTAATATAAAAATTTTGAATAATTTCTTGAGTATCTAGTTGTCTAGCGAATAAACCAATCCTATTAAATTGAGCTATTAAATGATCTCTACGAGGATCTAGTATTGTAGAGGCTTTTTCGATTAGGATGGTTTTTTCAAAATTATTAATGTTAAATTTAGTTTTACCAGGTAGTACGCTTTCTGCGGTGTATAAACCCATTTCTCCAGCATTGGTGGGAATAACTACAAAGAATTTTTTTTCTAAAACATTGCGTTCGCGAATTAAATTAGCTACAAAATCTCGGTATTCTTCAATTAATTTAGCCTTCTCTCTAGATTTAGCTTGTCTAGCCTGGTTTTCGAGTAATCTTAGGTATCTAGTTGCGTCTTTGATGTTGGATTGAATATTAATTTGAATGGGGAAGTTGAGAGAATTAAGCAAGGCACCATAGGTATACATAATGGCATCTTGTTCTTGTTCTGCTAATAAACTAAAGTTCATGGTGCCTATTTGCATAATGATGGATACCACACCATCTTTAAGGATTACCATGTCGTTGGTAATATCAAAAACATCAAGAAATTCTTGCGTAGTAGAGCTAATAGTGTTATCACTCATGAGTCTTGTTTAAGTTTACTAGATTTTGACCCTTAGTAAAAGAGTCTTAATTTTTAATCAGCAATAATTTTTATGCTTGGAACTATTTTTCCAGTCAACCTAATACTTAATGGAGAAAACACTAAGCCTTCGGCCTCAGTTTTGATCAAATATTCTCCGTTAGGAAGGGCTGTTTTAATATAAAATTGACCAGCAGCGTTGGTTTTAATGATGCGCAAGGCTTGATCTTGATCATTAGCAAATATTTCCAGCAAAGCATTATTAACACTTTGCCCTTGTGAATCAGTCACTCTTCCAACTAATTGGTTGGCTTGCTCTGGCTCTAATTTATTTTCATCAACACTTTTGTTTTCTAGCTGTTTGTTGGGGGGATTATTTGCGCTTAAGCTGTAGTTGGTTGTTTGTTTGTTTTCTAAATTAATTATTTCCTCATTTACCCCTATCTCATTTTGCAAATTATCTTGAACATTTTTTTCTTGAACCTCTTTTAAGTTTTTCAATTTACGAATTCTTGTTTTAAGCTGTGGCTTACTCGTCTCTTCCCCTTGTTTAACGGAAATGTTCTCAGCTCGAACCTTAACTTGATCATAATTGGCAATTAAAGCCTGAGTTTTTTGTTTATAATGATGATCCCAATCATCAAGTTTCTCATCGTTTTCTGGAATACTTTTTAAATATTCTTGAATACGTTTTTTTCTAGCTGGTGAGTAATTAATTTCAGGATTAACATCAGGGTTTTGATTTGCCCCTGGTTTATAGTTAAAGAAATCAGGGACCTTTGGGGTTTTTTTCCAAAAAAATTTGGTGGGTTTCCAAAGATTTTTAAAAAAAGTCACAATCCAAAAATCAAGAGGTCTTTCTTCAATAGGTACGAAAGCAATCATAATTGATAACAGGATTATAAAAATAAACAGTGGCCATCTGACCACGCCTATTAAATTACTTTTATAAACAATAAAAGCAATAAGCGCTCCAACTGCCAATTCAGCGAATTGTTTAAGGGTCATACTACCGATGAGGTGGAATTTATAGCCAGTGATATCTTGAGGAATTGGGTGTTGTTTCATAAGGACAGTTTATTTGACTGATATTCAAAACGCTCACTATTAATATCGCCAAAGCCTTTTTCATTTAACCATATTTCTAGTGCGTTTTCTGTAGCGTTTAAACCAAGATCAGATTTAACTATGAAGCCACCAGTTTTATATGAATATTCAATACTAAAGTTGGGCGTAGCAACAGGAGAAAGGTTTTTTAGCTCAGTTACTAAGCGCAATTGTTCTTCTTCATCAACGCTTAAAACAGGCTCATCGATTGGAAAAGCATCCCTTAAAATTAATTCTTCAGGCTCTTTGCTGGGTGGAGGGCTGGGCATAATTGTTTCTTCTGTTTCTTGCTTTGCAAGCAAGATAATTAATAAAATTATTATAAGTAAGATGATAATTAAGGCGATTCTAAGGTTTTTTTTCATTTTAATTCTTTATTAAATACAGATGTCTAATATAGCTATTGTTAGTTCCGGAAGTTAAGCCCTCTCCAGAAGAAGAGACCACTTTATGCGTGACATTCTCTCCCCACCAGGGATCGTAAGCCGTTAAATAGCCCGGTGACTCAACACAGGTAATAATATAATAGTGGCCAAAGCCACGAGTGTGGGTGAGGGCAAACAACAGATTGCCTTCAGCTAAATAATTAGCTAATTCATCAGTAATTTGACCAGGACTACCGGTTGGTGTTGGCACGGCAGTTGCACTAATGCCGCTGCTCGTAAGAGTATTAATAAGAGGAGATAAAGATGTACCAGCACAGCTAGTTGCACCGCAACCTCCAGGCACCAAATAGCCTTCTCTAGTGGACATTGTTATTGGATCTTCATTAAGAATCATGGATATACTAACTGGACCACAAGAGGAAGACCCAAAGCTACAGTCACTATTACAAATCATTATATTGTTATAAGATTTTTGACTGTAATAGGTGAGGTTACCAACAACAACATCATTGCAAAAAATAACGGTGCCACCCCCGCCTCTGCGCCCACCAGTAGGAAATTGGGTTAAGAAGGCGCTATTAACACTAGTTTGGTAAAGAAGCATGCTGCCGGCTGCTAAACCAAAAGCGGTAACGACTGCTTGACCGGCGGTCGCCATAGCTCCAGAACCAAGTTCGGCTAGGCTAGCTCTAGCTCCAGTTAATTGAGTGCTTCCTGTTTGTATTTCGCTAGCAGAAACTCTATTTGCTAATTGACCTGTTTCCGAACCTAATGGAGCAGTAGAATTAGCAGCTCCAGTTTCCAGGGCATTGGATAAAAGATTTTTGTTTACAAACGCATCTGCACCCGCATTGCCAGAGAACAAATTTTTAAAAAAGGATGCAGCTTGTATGCCTAGTTTTATAATTATGCCTAAAAGTGTGCCTAGGAAAGCAAGGATAGCTAATATACTTGCAGCTAAAATTTTTAAGAGAGGTCCTAATTTCTTTTTTATCTCACCCCAGGCTATTTTTTCAATCATTTGTTTGATTGGCTCAGGTAGGGCTTCAAAGGATCCAGCAGTAAGATAATCTAGGCCAGCTCGAACAGCTTTTTCTCCTACAATATCAATTCCTCTGTTAGCAAGATTTTTTATACTTTCAAATCCCTCTTGGAGTTGAGATTCAACTGCGCCTTCTTCGTTAAATTGTCTAACAAAGGGATATTGTCCGTTTTCATCTGGACCAAAAGCTTGATTGTAGTTTATGGCTCCCAAGTCATAGGCAGAAAATTGGGGGAGACTACTAGCTTGTAAATATATATTTTGAACTAAAAATTCTTCTTGTGGAAAATAATAGTTTAAAGTAGTGGTTTGAGCCTCATGTCCACCACTATTAATAAGGTCAAGAAAACTTTGTTGGTAAATTATTCTTAGTTGTTCAAGTGTTTGACTTTGATTATCGCTAAAAGCACTAGAACTAATTTGACTTTGGGGAAAACCAGCTAAAGTTTGAGTGACGGCATCGGCATCAATGGCATTTAGTTGGGCCTGTTGCTTTAGTTGTTGAAAATATATTGTTCGTTTTTGTATTGCTTTTTTATCTTGACTGTTAAGCACTTCTTCTGCTTCAATTTTTTCAATATCTTCTGGCTTATAAAGCTCGTTAGCAATGCCCTCGTGAATGGATTGGGTCCATTCTGCTCGTTGACTACGCCAGTAACTACCGATTAAATCTTTAATGGCGCGCTCATTAGCTAAGAAAGTACTTTGACTGATAAAGTCTTGACCAAAGTAGGCTTGAAAGCGCTGCCAATCAAAACTTTCTACATAATCGACTGGGTAATTTTGTTGAATAAAAGTGTCAATAATGGGTAAAATATTTTCTTGAGCGAAAAAGGCTTTTTCCATTGCTCTTTTGTCGTCAGCAACGATTGTTTGCCACTCATTGAGAAAACTCTTTTTTGTAACCCTGGTAAAGCTTTTTTTTATATTTTTTAAAAAATCTTTTTTAATATCTGCTTGGGAATCTAGTTTGCTGAAAAATAATTCTGCCTCTTCACTAGATAAGTTTTCTAGTTGTTTTTGTAACTCGGGTGGCAAATCTGTAGCACTGATATTTAATTTTTGGGCTAGTTTTTCTTGAGTTAAAGCCTGATTTTGGTTATTTTCTAATTGGACTTGAACTTCTGCTCTGTTTTTATCACTTTTAGTCATTTCGCCCAGCTCTATAGCAAAAAGCTGGCCGCCCCGAATGTCAGTCATTGTTTTGAGCGCCACATCTTTAGAAAAAGTGATTCTTAGAGATGGGTTGTTAATTAAATCTTCCAAATCATAGCGACCACTAGCGAAGAGGTTTTCAATTTTACTGAAGCTAATACTCAGTAGCTGTTGTCTAGTTTCTAGCGATAGTTGATTAAAATTGGGAATTTGCTCAAAACCCATTGTTGTTAATTGCTCTTTTGAGAGATTAGCAAATTGGATTTGCAAAGATTGGTTAATAGAAATAATGGCTAGTGAGCGAATGTAAAGTTTGGAACGGTCATCAAGACGAGCTAAATTGAATTCACTGGAAAAATCCTCAGGAAGAGTTTGTTTGATTTCTTCAGTTTTTTCTTCTTTATCACCCCCGTCTACGTCTTCTTTCGGAGCATCTTGAGAGCTAACGGCTTGTTTTTTATCTTGCGTGGAAGAAGTGGGAGTCTTTTTATCAATTTCCTCTTGAGAATCTTTGGTTTTTAAATTATCTTCTTGTTGTTGCTCAATGATCTTAATCATTGCTTGAGCTAAATCGGTATTAACTTTTTGCCATAAGGAGTAACTTTGTTCTAATTTATTTAATTCTTTGAGTAGGATTTGATCAGCACTAATCTTACTGGATAAGCCAATTTGATTAAAAAAGTCTCTGCCAAGTTTAGTCAGAGCTTGTTTGCCATCTTGGTCAAGAAATTTTGCTAACTGTAAGTTACTTTGTTCTAAAAAAGCGATAAGATCGCTTAAGAAAAGACTATTTTCTAGGGTTTTATCTTTTTGCCTATTTAGCTCATCGATGATTTTCTTTTTTTGCTCAGAGCTTATTGTTTTGTCTTGACTAACTTCATCTATTAATTTTAATTGAGCCTCAATTTTATTTGCCTTTTGTAATCTAAAGGTTTTTCCCCCAAAACCCCTGACTAAAAATGGCAAATTAAAGCTTTTTCCAAATTTTTGGGGAAGATCTTGGTTAAAGAAGTTTCCACAAAAAGCAATAATGGTTTTTAACTCATCAATACTAAGATTATTTTGACTAGCCAATTGTTTGAGTTCGAGATGCAAACTACCATGATCCTGATCAGTCATAATACTCATTATAGACAGAAATTTAGTGAGTGACTAGGCAAAAAAAAATAAAAATAGTATAATTTGAGTATCAATATGAACACAAATAGTGGTTTTTCACCAGAACGAGGTTTTTTTAGAGCAGCTGACAAAGGTGCTGGAGGTGGTGGTGAAGGTAAGGATGGTGATGGTGCGGGCGAGGAAAATCAAGAACGACAAGCTAGTGTCTTGGATAAATTAAAACATAATCTTCAAGAAATAGATAAACTTCTTCGCAAGTATGAACGTTCAGATGCTAAAGAGTTGTTGGAACAGTCCAAAAAATTAGTTGAAAGCTATGAACCCTCATCTGAAGAAGAGAAAAACGCTTTGCTTTTTTTTATAGATAGATTGAAATTAAAAGCTAAAAGGCTTTATTACAAATGGGAAGATAGCGAAGAGGAAAAAACTTCTAGTAGTAAAAAAGTGGAAGATTCAAAAGAAAAAGACCTTACTGAAAAAGACGATTCAAATCTAGTAAGTGCTGAATCGGGCTCTGGAAATTCGGGCTCTGGAAACATAGTTGAGAGACTAGATGATAAAGAAGGGAAAAAGCCACCCTGGCAAATAAAATTTGATCGTTTATGGGATGAGTTGCAAGACACTTATAGAGAGACAGCTAGTTCTAGCCCAGATATTCGTGATTTAACCTCACAACTTACTGACATTGTTGAGGAGCATTTTTCTGAAGAAGAAAAGAGAGCTTACAGAAGAACTCTTTTGATGAGAGACGTGGCCAATCCCAATGCTGTTTTTAGGCATCTATGCTGTGAGGATTTTGAGGCCGCTCGAAAAAAATCCTATCTTAATGAGGCTTATGAACTAAGAAATTATATGGACTTAGAAGATGTTTTTGGAGTGTCTATAAAAGAAGTAGTGAACTATTTAGAAAGTAATGCTTTTGATAATATTGAACACAAAATAACAAAAGAAGATGGAAGTGTTGGTGTGTTTCGTTGGGATTATGCTGCTAATGGTGATCCAGAAGAAGAATATTATGCGCATAAGTCAGACGGAAGTATTGATTTTTCACATTTTCCCAATGAAGATGCTGAAATGGAGGCTCTACAACAGTTTATGGGCGAGCTTGACCAAGACGAAACAATAGATTCTGAACAAAAAGAAAAAGAGATTAAGAATTTCAAAATTCAACAAGATAAAGATTGGAAGGGCAGAGCAGCCTTAACTCTTCAAGAGTTGATCGAAAACAAGTTTCCAAAGTTAAAAGAAGTTCCTAAATTTGTTTCTGATTCTTTAATAACTTTTGTTATAGTCTCTGAACTCAGATATCACAAGTTTTATCCCTATTATAACTACTATCAAAACTCTCCCATTAATGGGATGAACGCTGGAGCTCTTTTGCCGTGGGGTGTGCCTGGTTATTTGGGTTATAAGGCTGCTTCAATTCAAAAAATTCCTGGATATAATTCTATTTTAATGTTAACTAGACATCCTGATCAAGAAAAATTAAAGAAAATTTGTGGTTTTGAGGGAAATAATGAAGAGGTAGAGGCCTTGATAAAAGCCAAATATGAAGAAGTTCCCTTTGAGCAAAGTTGGGCGAGAGGACGCTTCATGTTTAAAAATAATAATGATACCGGTGTTCTTGAAAAGAATGAAGATAGTGGTAAAAAAATTAGACAATATGAATATGTAGATAGCCGTACTGACACCTTTAAAGGTGATAGTATGGCTGATAAAGAATATAAAAAGAGTAGATTTAAAAAAGCTCTGGTAAACAGGGCTACGATGGTGGAGGTGAGAAATGCTCTTTGCTGGATGTTTTCTCCAGACGTGGATTTTGGCTCAGTCATCCTACACCCTGACATGCAATTGTTACCCAGCCCCTGGGATGTGATAAAGGGTAAATGGAGAGGCGAAGACATCAAAATTACATTGGATGATCTTTTTGAAGTCTACGAGCAGTTTGATCAATTTGCTAAGGAGGTTGACAATGTCCCAAATATAACCCAGCCAATGCAGGCAATGACTTTTCTTTCAGATTTAATAAGCAATACTTCTAGATTTAAAGTTATTTTTGCTAAATTAGAAAATTCAGTTTTTAAAGAATTGGAAAAGCTTGTTGAGTTAATGTATATGTTTTATATTAAAAAACTATTTGATCAATATATTAAGTTGCCAAAAATGAAGGGTTTATCTTATAAATTAACTCCAAAACACAAAATTTTTGCTCAAGAAGTAATGCATGAAGTTGAATTTGATAGAACTCTCCCAAAATTTATCAAAGAGTTTATTTTAAAGGCTATGAAACAGGTAGATATTATACCGAGTGGAAAATGGGGGATTGTATTCTATCCACCAACCACTGAAGATGAAACACCTTTGTTTATTAAATATCAACAATTTCTTGGTTCTGATTTTGCAAAAACTTTAAATCGATGGCTCAAACCAGCTAAACCAGCAGAAAAAGATCCAAATCAATAAAAAAATAATTTTTTAAAGGTTCTTAAAAAGACTGAGGTTTTTATTTTTTATCTTTACCAAGCACTCTATTCATCAAATCAATAGAATCTTCAACTTCTTGTTTGTGCGCAGCTCTTTCTCTATTTTTTCCAGTTGCAAAGCCTTTGCCGATCGATAATCTTCCTGGTTCTTCTCCTGGAGTTGCAGGCTTAGTTTTGATCGGTAGTTCACCAGTATCAATAAAGTGTGTTATTGGATTAAGTATGTCTGGTTGGTGAAGTCCTGCAGAGTGTTCTACATTAATTGCTGTATTTACACCAGTTGAAGCTCCTTTCTTTGCACCAGTGCCAAATCCAGTTGCAAAGCCTTTTCCAATTGATCCAAACCCACCGGCCACATCTCCTGATTTCATTTGAGCAATAGCCTTAGGTATATTTTTACCTGCTTCTCCAAATGCGCCAACTGTACCTCCAATAGCTGCACCAGTTCCTCCCAATCCAACTCTTCCGCCCAATGGGAAAGCTTTTTTAGTTCTTTCTAAGGCCGCTCCAGCTAAGCTTCCCATAATTCCTTCTTCGACTCCGAGTTTCTTTTTTGCTTCTTTCATAATTTCTGGAATAACTAGTAGTATACCAATGGCAACAAGGGCGGGGAAAGCAGCTCCTTGGCCCTGACCCAATAGAAATGGTGGCATAAAACCACCAACCTGCACTCCTGAGCCAACATATTTTCCGGTTGTAAGCATGCTGTTAACTAACAAACAGATTAAAACTAGCGGCCACATAATTAAATTTCCAGTCAAATTTTTTAACCAAGATATAAAAGTATTTTTTCCAGGAATAGCACCAACCATCAATATGACGGGGGCAAAAACGATCTGCAAAATGATTGCAATATATGATTTTAATAGTTCAAAAAAGATCTTAAAACTACTAAATAGAATTGCTAAGCCGATAATAACAATAGCAGATAAAGAGGACAACCAGGAGACAGCAGTAGTCAGCCAGCCAGCACCTAACAAACCGCTTATTAAGTTTTGCAGGGTGTTTCTAACATCATTACCAAAGTTATCAAACATTCTGCCAATGAGATTAAAAATATTACCCGTAATTAAGCTGGTTTCGCCTCCAATTAAAGTGGTCAACATGTACATTAACAAGTACATTAAATCAATTAAAAAACCAGCAATAGCATAAGAAAAAGTTACTGCTAGCATTGCTACAATAATACTGGGAATTGCTTGCTGAACGGTGATCGCAGCTTGACCAATTTTAGCCCTAAACATAATCATAAAACCAATGACTAAAAATATAACTACAAAAAATAAATAGGCAACATTGCGAAAATTTTTCCAAGTCTCAAGGATTGGATCTAGTGCGGCAAAACCAAGTCCTTGGGCTTGGGCTTGAGGCATAATTTTAGCATTTTGTAAAACATCAGCCACATAAGTCACTGAACTAGCTGGGGGGTCGTACATGGCGACAATACCACTATTTACAACATTAATTAGTCCAGGACCGACAGCTTCATTAAACATACTGGTTTCAGGATCTGTTTCTTCACCATCCATTTCTTCACCGCCACCAATAATATGAAGATTAATAACATTGAGCAAATTAGAGGTGGTTTCTGTGACGTGTTTTTCACCGCTCACTCCTTCTTCGACTAAACTTGCAGCCATATTGGTGGTTGCTTCTTTAGCACCAAATTGGGTTTTTAGCCAATCCCAAACACTAGCTTGAGCTGGTTTAGTTACTAAAGACCAAGTCAAGAAAAAAGTTATGATAAATATAACAAATCGAGAAACAGGTTTTCTCATATAGGGTCTATTTTAATTGATTCGTACCTCATGTGTAAAGTGAAGTTTTGCTTTTGCTCTTGACAATCGATCAAAAAGTATTTAACAATATCAAAGATGATCGATCAAAACCAGGTGCTTCGTTTATTAGAGTTTTTGTCTGCAAGCGAGCGAATATTTCTTCTATTTGCCAATAGTCAACAGCCAGATCTATCGCTAAGTGTCTTGGCTAGTCACTTGTTTTTTGAAGATTTAGTTTTACTAAATAAAGCAAAACTAAAATTGAAGGAATCGGTGGTTTTTTGTCCAAATCAATCAATAAGGTCATTTAAGCAGTTGTCAGCAATTGAAAACTACCTAAAGCAAAACGAGTTATTAGAAAAAATTCAGCATGATCTGGGTAGAGAAAACTTGTTAATTACTTTTCCCTATAAGAAAAATCAGGTAGATAAGGTTTCTTATCATATTAACGATAATGAGAAGCACTTTTATTTAACTATTAAACCAAAAAAAGGTGTTTCTCCCTTGAGTCACAAAGAAGTGGAATTCTCCTACACTGGATCGAGTGCTGATTTGTTGATCTTGTTTGGAGTTAATGATCTAGAGGATCTAAAAGAATTATATGTTGCTCATGAGGAACTTTACCAAAACACTTCTTTGGTAACAATTAACACTTTTTTGCCAGATTTTGGGACTCTAAACTTAGATATTAGTGGTAGTAGTGCTTATGGAGAAGCAACTTTTTATTTACTAAAAAGCTTGAGCAATATTCTGGATGCTGAACTAAACTCTTTTGCCCATATTGAGCAAATTGCTACTTTATTGCTGACAAGTATTAGTTTAAAGACCGAACAGTTTAGTAGCAAGCAGACAACGGCTAATAGTTTTTTGGCTATAGCAGAATTATTGCAATTGGGGGCCCAGCGCTTAGAGCTTAATAGCAAAAAGATTGTTAAAAAGAGTAAACAAGACACAAAAAAGAGTAAGCAGGGCACAAAAAAAACTACAAGAAAAAGCAGCAAAAAATAAATTAAACCCTACTATTGATTGTACATAATAATAGCAGTGCTTAGCACCCCAAGTCTTTGGAAAAGCGGATATTTGTTAGTGTTATTGTTAGTGGCCTCAGCGTTGCAAACAGTGCCCCCTCCGTCTTTAAAACAAAGTCTGATTGCTTTTTCTACAAAATCATCAGTGGGATAACTGCCCATAACATCAAAATAGCGATTTCTAATTTTTTCAGCGTCGTCTGAATCAGATGGTCGATTACAGGTAAACTCAACCGTATCCATACAAAAAATTAAATCCATCTCTTGATGCTTGTCATCGATCCAATTCACTGGATAAATGTGGTCGTCACCTTCCATATCAACTGGACAATACCCAGCTAAACGCCAACGAGTTGGTCTTTCACTGCCAGTGTAATCTGATGTGCAGTTGCCATTACCGGGACCATTGTATCTAGCTAAACCCATTAGCAAGGTTTCATAATCAAGTTTTACCTGATCTGCTGGTAAATCACTCATATTCATTTTGTCTTTTAGATGCTCCATAGCAATAGTAGCATCTTCTACAAGGCTGCCGCGTAGAGGACCGCCATCAAGTAGTGATTGGTCTGGACTCATGCCTCCCTCCATCCAGTGAATTCCTGCAGCAATTTCGCATGGTATGCCCGTAGCAGCTTCTGCTTGTCCATACACGTCAATTAATTCTGCAGTTACTTTAGGCACAACATAAGTAGTAAAATCATTTAAAGCAATTTCTGGTATTTCTGCATAATCTGGTAAACCCTCAATTTTACTAAAGGCCAAGCCTTCGCAAGTTGCCTCTAGTTTTTGGCTACCTTTACAACGACCTAAAAACAGGTCTTCCACCCGTTCGCAAGAAGCTACGTATTCGAAGGCGTCATCAGCAGTGCTGCGAACAGTGGTTTGAATTTTTCGAATAAACCAACCAAGGCCGAAATCAGGAAACAATAGTCCATGTTCTGGACGACCAGCTGTAGTCACGCCAAATGCTTTTTCATCACAAACTTGTATGTAAACTGGATTACCCAAAGAATCTAGTGCTCCGTCTGGATCTGGTTCTAAGCGACAATTAGTTTGCCAACTAAAACCATCGCTATCACTATAAGAAGTATTACTGTTTTTAATAGTGTAGTATTTAGGAATAGCTCCAGTTTTATTTTCCATATCAACTAAAACATTTGTTTTGATTAATTGAAGAAGAGAATCTTTATTCCAAAAAACAGCAAGCGATTTATTAACGTCTTTAACGTTTTCTCCAATTGGTAAAACTAAATACGCTTTAACTTGAACCTTTTCTCCAGCATCAACGGTGGGGCTAGTGACCGTGATGTCCCAAGAAAAATTTTTCTCTGCTTCACTATCTAATCGATCTAGCAGTTTATTGTTCAGTGGATTGTTTTTATAAGGATTGCGAGCCGTATCATCAAAGTATTTAGCAGCAGGAGTAAAAATATCTCCGGCTCTCTCAAAACTAATGTCTTCAGTATTGACTATATCTTCAATAGTAATTTCAGTTTCTGGGTCATCTAAATCAATGACACTTATAGCTTCGACTGAGCAAGAAGGTTTAGCGCCATTGATAATATCAATCAGGGCATTTTCCAGCATATTATCATTACTGCGTTCACATTGGGGCATGCCTGCACACTGAATAGTTTTGTCTTGTTCTGGCCAAGAATTTGCTTGAGCAGCTTCTCCGATCAATAATTCTCTAGCCCAATCCTGATTATCAAGATCTTGAGTGTTTTGTTCCTGGCTTTGAAGAACTAATTTGGTTAATTCTAAACTATCAACATTGTCTAAAATTCGTGATTTATTAGTGGCAAACTCAGGAATTTTAAAGGCAATAAAGATTGGGGCATCCTTTTCATGCAAACCACCGTCAGTTTGTAAAAATTTTAACTTATTGTTGGCTGGAGTTTGTTTGGGCACCAGTACTAAGAATGCTAAACGATAAAGATTGTCTAAATCAAAACTAACTTTTTGAATTGCTGCTCGATTAAGGGCTAAAGTTTCAGCCAAAGTTGGATTTTCTTCCTCTGGATATAAATCTTTACAAATGGCTGAGTTTCTTTCAGCTCTACTGGCATCTGCAAGATCAGGGCGCATCTTATCTAAACGCTTCTTAATACCTAGATAATCAAAATTAGCACTGGGTATGCCCATGGAAGGATTGGCTTCAATTTTAATCTCTTTATTTAAAAAACAATCAATGAAGAAGTTGCTACATAATTCTGCTATAACATCTAAATTATTTTTTTTGTAAAAACACTGCCAATAGGTATTTAATAAGCGTCCTGCTATGCCAGTAGCATTTGTATAATCGGTGCTTGTAAAAGCTTCTTGTAAATTAGCTCCAAACATCCCCTCAAACGAGTCATTTTTATCGGTAGATTCGCTGTTTTCCATACCACGTAGTAGAGGAATGTGAGCGTTTTCAAAATTAAGATGTTGAGCGCTAGTGCCACTAAAATATCTAATGGTGTTAGGAAATTCTGCAAAATAATCAACAATATCGCCCCAAGCATTAACATCAATGAGCCATTCTTTTGAAGCGCAATGAGCCTCATAACCCTGGTCAGAAACCATGTTGGATAGCAGAGCAGCATAAACATCACTATTGCCTAAATTTGGATCAAGAACCAAGGGTAATGTGTTATAGGCAGCTGGATCTTTTTGTTCTGGATTAAGATTAAAGGTGCTGGGCTCAGTGGCTTCTTGAGCAAAAGCAGTTTGTAAATTTAAGTTTAGAAATGAAAAGAAAATAAATAGGAAAATAGTGGTTAACTTGACAGTTTTAAACACAAATTTAATTATACAAGAAGTTGGGATAGGGAGCTAGTTTAGTTGCCCAAGATTTTAAGGCCAAAAATAATCTCAAGCAACTGAGCAATCCAATAAGCAGCAAATAAAATAATAAAACCAAGGACGGCAGTGGTAATCATTTGTTTGCCCTCATCAATATTTTTTGAATTGGTGGCTCCAGTTAACATTTTTAGGCCAGCCAAAATTAGCATCACAAATAAGATAATGCCGGCAATGGGAAAGGCGAAGCGCAAGATTTCGCTTATAATACCCCCTGGTGTTGAAAGTTTATCAGCCTTGGTTGAATATTGTTTTAGGGGATTTAATTGATCAAGTGTAACCGAGTCAACCTCAGGAATTTGTAAACCAGGGCCAGTGGGCCTGGGAATAATAGGCATTGTTGCGTAGCAAACATTTTCATAATAATAACCACAACAGTAATCGTCTTCTCTAAATCTTTTTCCATCTACCCATGACATCCTTGCTCGTTTTTTTATTAATTCATAAGAGCTACAGCTGCAGGTTGGTTCCGGTTGTACAATTTTCCACTGAAACCATACTAGTTGAAATTTTTTAACATAAGTTTGACCACAGACATTAGCTCTAGCTTGACTAAAATTTGGAAATAAAAATAAAAATCCAAGAAAGGTAATGATTGTTCCCATGACTCTTTCTTTATTAAGCTTGTGTTTATTCATATTATTCTCCAAATCCTGGTATTCTAAAGACATAAACACCGATAAATTGCAAAATGACAATGGAAAAAATGACAAACAAGAGTCCTATGATAGCAGAGGTAACTAGCTCTTTAGCTTCTTGTGTTTTTTTAGGATCACCTTGAGAGGTGGAGAGCATAAATGCTCCAACAAGAATCATAATTAAAACAATTGTTCCAGCCATAATAACCCCTATATTCATGATGGTTGCAACAATACCATCACTTGTTTGAGGAACACATCCGATGGCTGTCCAAATACCACCTGCATTGAAACAATCGATACATCTTTCTTGAGCAGCACTTTGTTCGTCAGGAATTTGTAAACAAAGAGCAAAGCTATATTCTGATGGCTCTGGATAGCACTTGTCTTCATCTATCCATTTTTTAACAACAACCTCCTTTTTTTCATCGAATAATTTGGTCGCATTGCCATAAGTGGAAGCTATTACTCTAACATGTCTAGTGGCAGTTTCATTCGCTTTTAAGTTTTTATACATTCCTATGTCAATTTCACCTACGTAGAGGACGCCATTGTCGATGCCTTTTTTTAAACTGACTTGTGGTTGAGCACCGACTCTTCTAACTAATTTTGCGTTAAGATATATGTTCTGAGCTCCTGCACTATCAACATCTTGTTCTGTTATGAGCTGAGGAGAATCTTTGTAGTGCATTTCGTAAGTTTCCACTTTAAGTTTTTTTTCTGGGGTAAAATAAGGACCATAGCATTTGCCCGTTGGAGAAATATCGCTTTCTTGATAAACACCAATATATGCTTTGAAATCGTCTTTTTTGGCACTGACTAGGCTGGTAAATGAAACAAGGCTAACAATAAAAACTAATAAAAAAATTAAGAAATTGCTTAAGTTTTTCTTCACGTCTTTCATTTTACCTCAAAAATCTCAATCGCAAAAGCAATAGAAAATTTTGCTACAATGGAGGAGTGTTAAAAGTACGTTTTTTATTGCGTCTATTTCTTATATTAGTTCTTATTATCTTGAGTTCTTTATTGTTTAATTTAACTGGTTTTGAGCAAAAAATCAGGGCTCTTGATGAGGTAGATAAGATTCAGCAGCAGATTGATCAACTAGATGAGCTAAAAAAACTTTCTGAAGCAGCCACCACTCCATTGGAAGCTGAGGTAGCAACCTTAGAATCTCGCATTCGGTCGGCTCAAGCAGGCATTAATAGTGCTAAGATTCAAGCAGCTGAATTGGCTACCAGCATAGAAGAGAGAGAAGAGGATTTGGCTTACCATTATCAACTTTTTGCTAATCGAATTGCTGAAAGCTACAGACGCATTCGTAGCTATAATCCTTTAGTGTTGATTTTTACTAGTCAAAGCGCTACTACTTTGACAAAAAACCTTGCTTATCAAGAGTCAGCTAAGATTCAAGATGATCGTTTAATTCGCTCAATTTCTGAAGAACTAAAACAACTGGCTAGCGATAAAAAAGAATTAGAAGAAACAGAAGTGCGTTTAGCCGCCCTACAAGTACAACTGGACGAACAAGCAGACTTTTTCAAAGGAGAAATTGATAAAGCAAAAAGTTATCAGGCAGAACTAAGTGGAAAGATCGCTGAGCTTTCAGCGAAACAACAAGCAATTTTAAGTGCCCGTTCTGGTTCTTACACAACTTCAGTAGGGGAGGTTCCTCTAGCTGATGATTTTAATGCTTCAATTGCTTTTAAAGGACAAGCGCCTGGTAATAGTTTTGCGGTGTTTTCTTTTGGTGCTTATACTCATCGCAATGGTATGAGTCAATATGGAGCAAAAGCTAGAGCAGAAAGTGGTCAATCTGCTGAGCAAATACTCTTAGCTTATTATCCAGGTTCACGTTTAGAAAAAAACTATAACGCCATGGATCAAATTAGTGTTGATGGTTATGGCAGTATCAACTTTGAAGGTCAATATTTGCAGGGTATTTATGAAATGCCAGCTTCTTGGCATGCTGAAGCACTCAAAGCTCAAGCAATTGCAGCCAGAACTTATGCTATTCGCTACACTGACAATGGTGCTCGATCCATTTGTGCTACTGAAAGTTGTCAAGTTTTCAAAAATAGTCCTAAGGGAGGCGATTGGCAAAAGGCAGTAGATGCTACAAAAAATTGGGTATTGGTTGATGGAGAGGGTAAACCAATTTCTACCCAATATGCTTCCACCCATGGTGGTTATACTAATTTTATAGGCTGGGATCTGGATGGTAGTTACAGCAGTGGTAATTGGAGCACTATAGCCTGGGAAAATCGAGCTAATAGTCCTTGGTTCTATAAGTCTTGGTATCGATCTGGTTATTCAAGTAGCGGTGCGAGCTGTGGTCGTAGTCATCCTTGGCTTTCTCAAGAAGATTTTAGCGATATTCTTAATGCTCACATTGTGCGGCAGAATCCCCAAGGAGCAGACACTGGGAGAATTCAGCCAGTGACAATTAATGAATGTCAAATTGGTGGTGGGGGTGGCAATCCTTTTTCTAATGCAGAATTGAGGGATTTAGCTAATAGGTCTGGTGGAGCTGTTACCAAAGTTAATTCGGTGAGCGTTAATCACAATAGTAATGGTCAAACTAGTCAAGTTAATTTTAGTACTAATCGTGGCAATATTAGTATGAGTGGCAGCGATTTTAAAACAATTTTTAACCTGCGTGCGCCAGGGTATTTGAGAATTCCGCAAAGCAGTTTTTCATTTTTTAACATTGAACATAAACAATAAAAGTTAAAAAAATTAAATCCCCTGTAAGTATTTAGCACTCCAGGGTCGATAGTTACTATAATAGTAGTCTTCACGAATGATTTCGCCAAATTTATCGTGAATAATATTTGTAAATTCTGCCTTAATTCCAGAACTTGCCCAGTCAATTTGTTTGGTTTTTCCTTCTGGTAAACTAGGATCAGGAATAAAAACTGGTGCTAGGGCAGGCTGATAACCCCAAGATTTATAGTTAACAACTTCACTAGTTCGTCCATCATTGGTTCCATAAATTTTAACTGTCATATAAAGTTTTTCTGGGTCACTTTGAAATTCTAAAAGGATGTGCCCGGGGGTGTCATTAATAAAGCGCAGATCAACATTGCCGCTATAGACAGTGGCATCAAATCCTGGTTGGTTATTAATTTCGTAATAGCTGACGCGATAAGAGTGGGGAAGTCTTCTAGTTATTTCCAAACCAGCATTTAAAAGTGCTCGAAATAGAGTGCTGCTGACTTGGCAAACACCGCCGCCTGGAGCTAAGCGAGTAGCTCCATCCTGGATAATGTAGGCTTCACGATAACCTGTCGCACTACTAACATCTCCCAGCACTTTATTAAATGAGAATTCTTCTCCTGGAGCGATGATGGTCCAATTGAGGATTTGATTAGTTAAGTCAACATTAAAAATACGGCTCGCAATTGAACCATAGTACCAACTTTCACCAAAACCGATAATTTCTTCAATTCCAAAATCATTAGTCTGGGCAAGAGTAATCTCCGCCTCTTGACTGGCCATATCCAATTGGAAAAAATTTTGCTCATTTTCTTCAATTTCTTTTAGACTCTGTTCATTCTCTAAGGTTTTTAAAGCCTGAATAATTTTATTTTTTAATTTAGTTTCATTAACTTTCAAACCTTTAAGATCAGGAGTAAATTGATCAACTATAATCTGTTCTTTTTCATCACGGTGAAATTGGAAACTAGCATTTTGTGCAGGGCGATTAATATGGGTAGTTTTATCCTCAATTAAGTTAATTAATTCCTCTTCATCAAACAATTGTGTATTAATTCCATCTGGAAATTTTAGAATACTGATTAGTTCACGATCATTAAATTCGATGCGTTGGTACTCGCCTGTAAATACTAGTTTTTGGCCAACTAAGGTTTTGGCTCTATTGCGAGCAGTTTCTACTTGTTCTTGATTGAGACTAGCACTACTCGAAGAGATAATTGCTTCAAGCATGAGGTCGTTTTCTTCCAGCTCTAGCCAGGGTTTTTTTAAAACTTGATAAATTTTTTCTCGGCTTTCATCGATGATCAGCTGCCGTCCATCTGCTCCAGGGTCAATTAACAATGACTGTGGGCTCCCAGAATAATTGAGAGTGGCGCTGGCCGGCTGTCCAGCCAAATCGAAGCGCTCGGCTAATTCGGCCAGCGCCTCCGTCACTTTATTTTCATCTATACTGGCTTGAGTATAAAAATTTTTCTTTTGCCAAATTTTTTTTAGTCGATTCAAAAAATTTCCCTCTTTACCAAAAGCCATCGCTTCGTTTAGGGTTTGAGTAAAATTATCATTCAGTGTTAGCAGAATACTTGTTTCTTCAGTGGAATTGGGGTCATATATAATTTGTAGAGGTAATTGATTGCTAACCGCTAGCCAATTATCAGCCAATTTAGTTTCTGCTTCAGCTAAGTTTAAACCAGCTACTTTTACTTGATCAATATAGGTTCCAGGATAAAAACGGTTTTGATAATAGTTAATATAGATTTTAATTAAAGCTATTGTGCCAATTGCAAAAACCAAACCAAAACTTAGTAAATAAATTTTCTTTTGATAGCGACAAAAGCTAGTCTTGATTGCTTGTAAAATTTTATCCATAATAGAGTACTAACAACTATTATATTTTATTGTAGTTCTTTTATACTTTTATGCCAAATCAAAATCTGCCAAAGCCTAATATACCGGGCCAATCAAACAATCAATCTTCTGTTTCACCAATACCACCTGTCTCTAGTGATCCAAGTACTTCGAAAACCACTGTTTTCCCCCAACCAACACCTGGTATTTCTTCAAGAGAAAATCCAGCTGGTCGACCACCAGCTAGACCTACTTTGACCCCCACTAAAGCTTTGTCAGAACCTGCTTCATTAGACACTGCTTCAATTAGTAGTCAGGATAAAACGACAGATTCCCCCCAAATGAGTGAAAAACCAGCCATATCTCAAGACCTGTCAAAAAATGAAGTCATAGCTAAACCCCCTCAACCTCAGTTTCCTGGTGAAAGCAAGGTTGCAACAGAGCCCGCTAGTTCTCAAGCTAATAGGCCTTTAAGCGCTAATCCTGCTGATTCTGCTGGTAATTTACAATCAACAAGTCAACCAGCTCCAATAGCGACAGAAGATTCAAAGAAGACAAAAAAAATAAAAAAAGCACCTGGTCAAAAAAGTAAATTTTCTTTACCAAAGCCAGTGTTAATATTACTTGGCATACTATTAATCTCATTAATTGCTTTTTTAGTTTTTAAACTTTTCTTTGCTCAAGATAATGATTCGACTCCAACTCCAACTCCAAACTCAGGTGAACAGCGAAGTGAAGTAGTTCCACCAAAAGAAACTGTCAATATTGTTTATTGGGGACTGTGGGAAGATGGAGAGATTTTAAGCAGTATTTTGAGTGAGTTTGAAGCGCAAGAAGGAATTCGAGTTGATTATCGCAAACAATCTCATCGTGATTATCGAGAGCGATTGGAACAAGCGCTCAACTCTGGTAGTGGTCCAGATGTATTTCGCTATCACATGACATGGACTTCAATGTTAAGTGAACAGTTAGCAGCTATGCCCACAAGTATTATGTCTAATGCTGAGTACCAACAAACTTTTTATCCAGTTAGTTATGAAAATCTACAACTAGATGGACGTATTGTTGGTATTCCACTTATGTATGAGGGTTTAGCCTTATTTTTTAACAAGGAAATGCTACAAAATGCTAATTTAAGTATACCCACTACTTGGTCAGAACTACGCAGCGCTGCCAATCAATTAACAGTACCAAGTAATGTTAGTGCTCGTCGAGATGATAATATTACTCAGGGAGGTTTAGCCATTGGTAATGCTACTAATGTAGAGCATTTTTCAGATATCTTAGCCTTATTGATTTTACAAAATGGAGGCGATCCAGCTGATCCAACTAGCCAAAATGTTGTAGATGCTCTGACTTTCTATACTAATTTTTTGAAGCAAGATAAGGTTTGGTCAAATAATTTACCCAATTCAACAGTGGCTTTTGCTAGAGGTGAAGTTGCCATGATGTTTGGTCCGTCTTGGAGAGCTTTAGATATCAGAGCTCTTAATCCAGAGCTAGACTTTGCTGTGGCGAAACTTCCTCAGCTATCTAGTGAAGAAAAAATTACTTGGGCAACTTTCTGGGCTGAGGGAGTAAACAAAAATAGTGTTAAACAAGAAGCAGCTTGGAAATTGCTAAAGTATTTGTCTTCACAGCAAGTCCTAAGAGATTTTTATAATAGTGCAAGTTTAGTTAGGCCTTTTGGCGAAATTTATCCTCGCACTGATTTGGCTAGTGAGCTAATCAATGATCCTTTGTTGTCTGGCTTTGTTGAGGATGCTCCTTTTGCCCAATCTTTTCCCATGGCCAGCAGAACTCATGACAATGGCGTCAATGATCAAATTATTCAATATTATGCTGACGCTATCAATGCGGTGTTGGCAGGTACGCAACCAGCCGACGCTTTAGAGGAAATAAGTGCCGGTGTTAGTCAGGTTGTGCAAAAATATGGAGAATGAGTGAGCGTTTAGTTGAGAATTTGAATTATTGCTTTAGCTAACTTATCTTTATCGTGTCGCAATAGGCTATGGCTATGGCTGCGGTTTTGACTGACCAAAACTGTAGACAACAAATCTCGTCGTTTAATTTTTAATTTAGACCAATCAATTTTAGTTGGCTGTTTTTGTCTTTTAGCTTGACTAAGATTATCAAGGACTGGCCATTCATTTTGACCAGCGTAATGTTTAAGTACTGTTGGGATGATTTTTTCTTTATTAAGTAAAACAACATCTGGTTGGCGCTGACAATATTTGACAACTTCTTGTAAGTGATCGAGGGCTGACATGTTGTGAGTTTGAGAAAAATGTGTCATCAAATTGAGTATGTAAAGGAATTTACCACCATTATTTAAATTATTTTGCATTGCGCCTGCAAAACCACTGGCTAAAGTGTTTGCTAATAAACTAGCATAAAGATCACCTGGCCCCAGAATAACTAAATCTGCTTCTGCAATAGCTTGAGCAGCTCGATGATAAATTTTTTGGGGTTTTTTAAATCTAATTTTTTTAATTTTTTGACCACCCAATGTAGGGTCATCCAGATATTTTTCTCCAATAATTTGTTTATCTTCGTAATCTATTACTAAATCAGCTGCCTGTTCACTAACGGGGTAGACTTTTCCGGCAATTTCAAAAATTTTGCTGGCAATTTCAATTGCTCTGGCCGAACTATCTTTCCGTTGTTTAGCCAGATCTTCTAGAGCGGTAATAATTAAATTGCCTAAATTGTGTCCTTTGAGACTAGATTGTTCGCTAAATCTATATAGGAGAATATCACGAATTAAAGACTCATTTTCTCCAGTAGCCAGGGAAGCTAGGCATTGGCGTAAATCACCAGCTGGTAAAAATCCGAATTCATCACGAAGTCGACCGGTAGATCCGCCATTGTCTGAAACAACCACAATAGCGCTGATTGTCAGTTGAGGATATTGTTTTAAGCCACTCAAGACTACCGCAGTACCAGTTCCGCCACCAATCACAACTACTTTTTTCTTTTTCATTTTACCTTTTTATTTTAGCAGATCATTGGTTAAAATAGGCTTATGAGCTTCCCAGAAGAATTAAAGACAGTTTTGCAAGCAAGACAGCGTAATAATAGTCAACTAACTCTGGTAACTGGAGTTTTTGATGTTTTACATCATCAACATCGACAGTTTTTGCTAGCTGCTAAAAAACTTTCTGATATTTTGCTAATAGGTTTAGAGAGTGATCAGCGAGTTAGGCAATTAAAGGGTCGAGGGCGACCGCTTAATCCTGTGGCTAAACGTAAAGAAAATCTGCAACAATGGGATATAGCTGATCTTATTTTTGTTTTACCATCTGATTTTGATCAGGAACAAGTGAGGCGAGTTTATTTGCAGACGATTAAGCCAGACTACCTAGCAGTATCTAGCCACACTCCTTTTTTAGCTATTAAAAAGAAGGAGCTCCGGGCCGTGGGTGGTGAAGTTAAAATAGTTCATCAATTTAATCCTCAAGTGTCTAGCAGTAAACTAATTAATAAAAAAAGTGAAATAAAAAAGGAATAAGAACTATATGGCAAAGTCAGCTACAACCCAATTTGTTTGTCAAAACTGTGGAGCTAGTTATGCTAAATGGCAGGGTCAATGTACAGAGTGTCAACAGTGGAACACTTTGGTGGAAGAAATGCTAAGTCAGCAAAGCTTAGGTAAAAAATCTTCAGCTAAATTATCTAAAGCAGTTTTAACAAAAAAAATGCTCAGTTTTTCTCAAGTCGAGCGCCTGAGCGAAGCAAAACAGCGTTTTCCGACAGCTATTGGAGAGTTGGATCGAGTCTTGGGCGGCGGTTTAGTGGCTGGAGTAACTGTTCTAATTGGTGGAGAACCAGGAATTGGCAAATCAACACTTTTAACACAAATGGTATTAGCAATGCTAGCTAATAACAAAAATGCTTTAAATATTTTTTATGTGTGTGGTGAAGAAAGTCCTAACCAAATTAGTTTGCGTATAGAAAGAATGTTAAAGAATAGCCAAACTAAAAATTTGCGAACTAAACTAAACCAATCACTTCAATTTATTACCAGCAGTGATGTGGATGAAATTGTTGGACTGATGTCAACTAAGAAGCCAAGCTTGGTGATTGTTGACAGTATTCAGTCAGTGACAACTAGTGACTTGACCGGAGCTAGTGGTAGTGTTGGACAAATTAGAGAATCTAGTGCGCGATTGATTGATCAAGCAAAAGCACAAGGAGTGCCAGTTTTTTTAGTTGGTCATATTACGAAAGATGGAGCAATTGCTGGTCCCAAAATTTTAGAGCACATGGTTGACACAGTCCTGTTAATGGAAGGTGAGCGATCTGGTCAGTTGCGGATGTTGCGATCATTAAAAAATCGTTTTGGGGCGAGTGATGAAGTAGGCATTTTCCAGTCTATGGATTGGGGGCTGAGTGAGGTGAATAATCCTAGTGAGATTTTTTTAGAAAACCAAGATCAAGCAGTTAGTGGGGCAGCTACAGTGTGTGTCATGGAGGGCACCAGGCCTTTGCTGGCAGAAGTTCAAGCCTTGGTCGTTGCTAGTCAGTTAGCAATGCCACGTAGAGTGGGTCGAGGAATTGATCTTAGTCGTATTCAAGTCTTAGCTGCCGTTTTACAAAAACACGCAGGCTTAGCTCTAAGTAACTATGATGTTTTTGTGTCAGCGGCTGGTGGATTTAAGCTAAGCGAGCCAGCTGTCGATTTAGGTTTAGCAGTAGCAATTGCCAGTTCGTTGTCAGCCAAGAAAATTCCTCAAAAAACAGTTTTCATTGGTGAGATTGGTTTGTTAGGGGAGATTAGGCAAGTAGCTTATTTTGAGCGACGAATAAAAGAGGCTAAGCGCCTGGGTTTTAAAAAGATCATCTCTGCTAAGAGCCATAAACACATTAGTCAAGTGATTAAATCACTTTAATTGTTTAGTTAAATTGATTGATTTCTAGATTTTTCAGGTTTTTCCCAAGTTTTTCGCAAAAGGGTGAGTTTTTATTTGAATGTGGATAACTATGTTTTTTCTCTCAAGTTATTGTCTAAAAAAAATAATATCGGATACTCAAAAAGAAGTACTTTTAAAGTTATAGGATATCATTACTGCTTGTAAAAATTATAAAAACTGCTAAAATTATTTTTGTCTTGGTACTTTAATTTAAAACAGGAATTTTTAGCCGTTTTTCAGGCACTTAAATTGCTCTTTAGGATAGTCGCTAAGTTATTTAAGTATGTTTTGAAAAAAGGGTAGAATAAAAAATCCATCCCGTCTAAGTCTTGGGTTTTAAGGCAGTCAAGAACCTAAACAGAATGGATTGTTGAGAAC